>DALZNT010000073.1:0-18198 GCA_032005505.1 Clostridium sp.
ATAAATTTATATCCATTTATAGTGTTTACTTCTCCTTTAATATTTAACAAAAGCTTCTCACTCATTACCTCTTTATCTTCAGCATCCTTTACATCAAGTTTTAAGCTCAATATATCTTTGTCACCATAAGCAATATTTGCATAATCTAAATTCGGTCCTTCTACTTTTCCTTCTGGCATAGGAACTCTTCCTTTAGCTTCCTATACTTGTCATAAATATTCAATAGCTATATTGAGATTTACCCACTTCTAAATTATGTCTAAGCTATATTTATTACTCAATTCTCTGTAAGTCTTCATAGACAACTCATCTTCAAAAAAACATGGAAATTTCAAATCATAGTTTCCCCAAATTGTGCAAGGCATCTTTGTAAAATATATAGTTGAAAACAGCACTTCTCTTGTACATAGCCTAGCAATAAAAGGAATGACATCCCTTGAAAGTTTAAAGTAAATAGTGTCATAACCTTTTAACTTATCCAAAGTTATTTTATCCTCCTTTGATAGAAGCTCTGTTAACTTTTCCTTATCTTCTTCATTCAATCTAAAATAATAAAAATCCACATAGGAGTTTTCTTCACCATTCAAATCAAACATTCCTTGTAAAAACTTAATTATTTGATCTTCAACTGAAGATTTTTTTAATTCTATACCTCCTCGAAGAATTCCATTTTTGTAATTATCAAAGCCCTCATTAATATTGTTAAATCTTACTTTCACTTTTCCTTTAAATTCTTCTTCCTTTATAGGCTCCATTAACATTATGATTTACCTCCTAGCTAAATTTTTTCTTCATATGACGATTTTTAATATATATGTTTTATCTGCTTCATTAATTGTATTTTATCATTTCTTACTATATTCTGTAACAAGACTATGTTCCAACTTATAAAAAAGGTATATGCACGTTTTTTATAATGCATATACCTTAAAATTTATTCTTAATTTAAAGTTTGACCTTCTTTAGAAAAAATAATCTCTCTACTATCAACTTCATAGCTTCTAACTAGAGTATCTCTTCCATCAAAATTATTTCTCTCATTATCATTTCCTAGGAGTTTTTCTAATAAATCTTTATAGCTTATAGGAAAATAAAACTTCAATAGCTTAGGAATAACATTGGTAGTGCTATACACATCACAATACTCCTCATAGAGTCCTTTTACTGTAATGTTATACCATGTTCCTCCCTCTATTATTATCACATCATAATGCTTTATACCTCTTTTTTCAGAGCTATAAATTATAGAGTCTTGATAATAATCTTGAAATCCAAAATTCTTCTTTAGAAAAACAGCATCTTCTTCAAATATATCAGTTGCACTACATCTTTCAGCGTCTTGAGCCTTTGATAAAGTTGTATCATTTGAATTCACCTTATTTCCACCCTTAATATATACCTCAGAGTCCTTAAGAATAATTGTAAATCCAAACTTCGCCCTTAAGGTATCAAAAGAAATCCCTGCTCTGCCTTCACTATTTATAATCAACTCATTAAATTCTATGATTTTGGACTCTTCCCCATTCTTATTACTCATATCCTCATATCCTCATTCCCCAATTTAACTATACAACCCCACCCTGGAATCCATTTCCAATTATCTCGCTAGTATTAGAAATCAGTATAAATGCATTAGGTTCAACCTGTTTCAAGTAATTTCTAAGCTGAACTGCCTGACTTCTCTTCAATGCTGTAAAAACTATAGATTTGTTATTGTGTGAATATGCTCCTTCAGCTCTACATATAGTAGCACTTCTATTTAGTTCCTTAGTAATAAATTCGCAAATAGGCTCTGGATTATCACACATTACATTAAAATACTTACACAAATTAATACTTTCAATTACACTATCAATAAATACTGATTTCATCATAAGTCCTAATGATGAGAACAATCCTGTCTTTACATCAAATATAAAGAAAGCTGATACTACTACCAATAAGTCTGTAACAAATAGTGCTGTTCCTATATTAAAGCTTGTGTACTTCTTTAATATCATCGCAATAATATCTGTTCCCCCACTTGAGGCACCTATATTAAATAGTATAGCTGATCCCACAGCCGGTAAAATCACTGCAAATATTAACTCTAAAAGTGTTTGGTCTGTAAGGGGCCCTGTCATAGGTAATATCTTTTCCATGACACTTAGTCCCACTGTTGTTAAAACAGTTACGTAAACAGTCTTTACTCCGAATCCTTTTCCTAAAAACATGAATCCAACAATGATTAGTATTGCATTCATTATATTGGTTATAAAACTTGGTGATATTGCAGTTACCTCACTGACAACTACAGCTAATCCTGTAACCCCTCCAAATGAAAAATTGTTCGGAAACTTGAATAAATGAACCCCTAGAACTACCAACAGTGTACTTACTGTAATTAGTAGATAGTCTATTGCATTCTTCTTTAGTCTTTCATTCTTTGCCATATTTTGTCCATTCATAAATACCTCTCGTGTATCGTTAGTCTTTTTTTATTCTAAATAACTATCACTAAGATATTAACATAAAACTTTTTGTTAAACAAACTGATTATATTTCCTTATATCCCTGATTTCTACAACCTACTTGTACTAAATAACTTATCCACTGCTTATTGAGTAAAAGCCACGATTTCCTCTAGCTTTCACAATACCCAAATTCTTTTTGTTCTAAAACACGATTAGATATTTCTAAAAACTTAAAGGTTAATAAATACATTCCCGTCTCTTCATAGATAATAAAATACATTCTATATAAATCAGTAAAAAGTAATGCAACATACCTTATGTTGCATTACTTTTTACTTATAATTGGGCTCATTTATTTTTCTACTACATATTTTCCAAATCCAGCACCTTTTATTGCTTTAGCTAATGGTACATATAGTATCACCGCTATAACTATAGAGAAAGTTCCATTAATTAATGTGGCTGGTAAACTTACTGCTGAACTTAAAACTGCTGGTAAGAAGTTACTTCCTGCTATTAGTAGCTTTATTACTCCAAATAAGAATTCCCCTACTAGGTTAAATGCTATACCTGCAACTCCACCCAAAACTGCATATTGAAGATTCACAGATAAATTTTTAGAGGAAACACAAACTACTGCTAGTATAATTCCTAAACCAATGGAGAAAATATACAAAACTGGATTTATAACTAGAGATTTTCCAATTCCAGCTAAAACTATTTCATTGCCCTGAGTTAAAGCAGTTATTAATAGTCCTATTCCTGTTACTATTAGTATTACTGATGATATACCAATCCACTTTATTGGTGATTTAGCATCTACTTTTCTCCCCTTTGATGCCACTACTCCTACTACAATTCCTATACCGAACTTTAATATCAGTGTTTTAACTACACTTGAAGCATAACCATTCATCAAATCGAATAATCCCATTCCTAAAGCTCCTGCAGCTCCCCCTATAGGGCCTGAAAATAGCAATGCTGCAAGTATTACAAACATATTCCCCAAATGCAAGAATGGATTTCCTACTGGTGCTGGTATTGGTATCTTAAATATCAACGCCACGTAAGAAAGTGCTGCAAATAACCCTATTAAAATAATAGTTCTTGTTGAAAATTTATTTTCTGTTGTACTCATAAATATATCCCTCTTCCCCTAATTAACTTGAATAATTTAGAGCTCTTGGTTATAATATACATAATATTTGGCATTATTAAAATGCACAAAAATGATAATTTTAATAGGTACAGTTTATCAGGGGGATATATGAATACTACAAATAAAGACTTTAAAGAGGCTTCCACTAAAAAACCTCTTTACATCAAATTATACGAATATTATAAAAATCTTATTTCATCCGGAGTTTTAAAATCTGGCACAAAACTTCCATCCATAAGACGATGTGCTGCCGAAAGAGTTATCAGTAGAACTACTGTAGAAGGTGCATATCTTCAGCTTGCTGCCGAAGGTTATATAACCTCAAAACCTAGCAGTGGGTTTTATGTTAATGAATTAAATTACATAGGACTTCACCCTGCTTTACAGACTAATGAAGCTAAAGCCCAACCTTGCAAAAAAGTATTATATGACTTTGCTACTTCAGCTGTTGATTTAAAAAGCTTCAACTTTGACCTATGGATCCGGTATATTAAAAGTGCCCTAAGAAACGGTGAAAGACTTCTTTCCTATGGTGATCCTCAAGGCGAATATGACCTTAGAGTCTCCATTGCATCTTATGTTGCCAAGCATCGTGGTGTTGTTTGTAATGCTAACCAAATAGTAATTGGCGCAGGTATACAAAGTCTTCTTCATATTCTTTGCTCTTTAACGGGAAAACGCTCTCCTGTCTACTTCACTGGCTCCTCCTTTGATAAAGGACAAGCTATTTTTAAAGATAGGGGCTTTAATACCTGTACCTACGGAACCATAACTGAAGACTTATCAGATTTTGAAAAGGACAAAGTAAAAATCATTTACACCTCACCATCTCATATCACACCATGGGGTGATGTAATGCCTATGCAGACACGACTATCTCTTCTTTCCTTCGCTCAAAGAGAAGATTGCTTGATAATAGAAGATGATTACGACAGTGAGTTTAGATATTATGGCCGTCCAGTTCCATCTCTCCAAGGTTTAGACGGCGGACATAAGGTAGTTTACATGGGAACCTTCTCAAAACTACTTCTTCCCTCTCTCAGAATCAGCTTTATGGTCCTTCCAATTGAATTAGTTGATAAATACACTAATATTGGTCATCTATACAATCAGACTGCTTCAAAAACAGAGCAAATTGCCCTCTGTCAATTTATTAGAGATGGTCACTTGGAAAGGCAAATAAAAAAATCTAGAAAACTCTATATGGCCAAAAGTCACGAACTATGCTTAGCTGTAAATAGAATTTTTAAAGACAAAGCTAAAGCTATTCCTGGTTCTGGAGGTTTTCTCATAAAAGTTGAACTTGATTGCAGCCTAACCTCTAAGGAAATTGCTAAAAGAGCTAATGATTCTGGGATTTTAGTTAATAGCTTTGATGAAGATTCAAGTGGCAATCCCAAGATATCACTATCCTGTTCTGTAGTCAGTGAGGATGATTTTGAAAAGGCGCTTGTAATTTTAAAAGATTGCATAATTCAATAATTCAGTTATACTTTATTAATATTATAACTGTATAACAAAATAGGCATAACACTACAACCCCGTAGTGCTATGCCTATTTTATATCAATTATCTATGCATTCTTTTGAGCATTATATTTCTTAAGTGCTTCTGCTAACTTTGGCATAATCACTTTTGCATCACCAACAATACCTAAATCAGATACGTTAAATATTGCTGCTGTATCATTTTTGTTTATAGATATAACAAGTTCAGCCTCTTCCATACCTGCAACGTGTTGGATAGCTCCTGAAATACCGCATGCAATGTAAACTTCCGGTCTTACAGTTTTTCCTGTTTGTCCAACTTGTCTATCTGTTGATATCCAGCCTCCATCAACACAAGCTCTTGAAGCCGCAATTTCTCCATCAAGTTCATTAGCTACATTTTGAAGCATTTCAAATCCTTCTGGTCCACCAATTCCACGTCCACCTGAAACTAAGACCTTAGCTTCTGTAATATCAGTAACTTTCTTATGCTCTTTAATAACTTCAAGAATTTCAACATTCATATCAGAAGCTTCAAATTTAACTTCTATTATTTTTATTTCTCCAGTTCTTGTAGTATTCCTTTCAAGAGCACCCATAACTCCTGGTCTTATAGTAGCCATTTGTGGTCTATGGTTTTTACAAACGATTGTTGCCATGATGTTTCCACCAAATGCAGGACGAGTCATTAGTAATAATTTAGATTCTCCATCTATCGCTAAGCTTGTACAATCTGCTGTTAATCCCGTATGTACTCTTCCAGCTACTCTAGGTGCAAGGTCACGCCCAATTGAAGAAGCACCAAATAGAACAATTTCAGGCTCACAAGTTTCTATAATTTGTGTTAATGCCTTTGTATATGGCTCTGTGCTGTATTCTGATAACATTTCATTATCAACAACAACCACTTCATCAGCACCATATTCAACTAATTTTTGTGCTTCATTAGTTATGTTAGCTCCTAATAAAATTCCTATTACTTTCTCATTTAAGTCCTTTGCAAGTCTTGTAGCTTCTCCAATAAGTTCTAGACCTACCTTTTGAATTTTTCCATCTCTTTGTTCTACAAATACATAAATATTTTTACTCATAGTTTCTTCTTCCTCCTTCTCCTATATAATGTGTTTCTCCATTAATTTTTCCATAATTGCTGCAACAGCTTCATCTGCAGATACATTAAGAACTACTCCTGCACCCTTAGCTTGTTTAGTGAAAGATTGTTTTACATTAGTAGGAGAACCTTTTAATCCTATGTTTTCTGGATTTAAGTATTCTTTTATATCTTCAAATCCTAAAACTTTAATTTCTTTTTCGTAAGCGTCTATTACTCCTGCAACTGTCATGTATCTTGGCTCAGCAACTTCTGCTAAAGCTGTTACTAGACAAGGTGTTGCAACTCTAATCATATGGTAACGATCTTCAAATTGTCTCTTAACTATTACTTTTCCATCTTCAACTTTGATGTCTTCAGCATAGCTTACTTGTGGAATTTGTAATTGCTCAGCTATTTGTGGTCCAACTTGAGCTGTATCTCCATCAATTGCTTGACGTCCAGTAATGATTATGTCATAATCAACTGCTTTAAGTCCAGCTGCAATAACTGTAGCTGTTGCAAATGTATCTGATCCTCCGAAAGCTCTGTCAGATAATAATACAGCATCATCACATCCCATTGCTAATGCTTCTCTTAATGCAACATCAGCTTGTGGAGGTCCCATACAAACAACTGTAACTGTTCCTCCTACTGCTTCTTTTAATCTTAATGCAGATTCAATACCTGCCTTATCATCTGGATTTATTATACTTGGAACACCATCTCTAATAAGTGTGTTTGTTTTAGGATCTAGTTTAACTTCTGTAGTATCTGGAACTTGTTTTATACATACAACAATTTTCATTTTTGTTCTCCTCTCAAACCTATATATTAGTTCATTTTATTTATATTAGTTAATTTTCATTGTACCAGCTATAATCATCTTCATAGCTTCTGAAGTACCTTCATAAATTTCAGTTATCTTAGCATCTCTTAGAGCTCTTTCTACTGGGTATTCTCTTGAATATCCATATCCACCGAATAATTGAACACATTCTCTAGCAACATCATTTGCAACTTCTGAAGCAAATAATTTACACATTGCAGCAAGTGGTGCATAATTCTCATGGTTATCTTTTGATGTAGCAGCTCTCCAAACCATTAATCTTGCAGCATCTACTTTTGTTTGCATTGCAGCAAGCTTAAATTGAGTATTTTGGAATTGTGCAATTTTCTTTCCAAATTGTTTTCTTTCTTTAACATATTTGATAGTTTCATTGATACAACCTTGTGCTATACCTACTGATTGAGCACCTATACCAATACGTCCACCACCAAGGGCAGTCATAGCTATTTTATATCCTTGACCTTCTTTTCCAAGAAGATTTTCTTTTGGTACACGTACATTTTCAATTGCTACTTCACAGTTTGAAGCCGCTCTAATTCCCATACGAGGAATGTTAGTTCCTATTGAAAGTCCAGCCATCTCTTTATCTACGATAAATGCAGACATACCTTTAGGTCCTTTTGATTTATCTGTTAATGCAAATATAATGAATGTATCTGCAAATCCTGAATTCGTTGTAAATATTTTAGAACCATTAAGTATATAGTGATCTCCATCTAAAACTGCTTGTGTTTGAACTCCAGAAGCATCTGTACCAGCATTTGGCTCTGTTAATCCAAAACATCCAATTTTTGAACCATCAACAAGTGGTCTTAAAAACTTTTGCTTTTGTTCTTCTGTACCAAACTCATTGATACATGGACAACATAAAGAAGTATGTACTGAAATTGTAATACCAGTACTTGCATCTACCTTAGAAACTTCTTCCATACATAATGCATAAGTTAAAACGTCTGCACCAGCACCGCCATATTCTTTTCCGTAAGGTATACCGAGCATACCTACTTTTTGCATCTTTTCAAGTAATTCTAATGAATACTCTTCTTTTTCATCCATTTCCCTTGCAATTGGTTTGATTTCATTTTCAGCAAATTTTCTGAATAATTCTTGTTGAAGTAATTGAGTTTTTGTTAATTTAAAACCTTCCATTATATGATCCCCCTTGAATAAAATATTTGTTTAATCACAAATTATGTAATGTTTTTTCTAGCTTTATATCGCTATTTTTATATCAACCTTAATTGAAATATAATGTAACTCCATAATATAATTCAAATAAGAGTTGTTTAATATTTCATTTATTTGATAAATATTTATCAAATCACCCTATAAAAAAACGAAAATTTATCCTTTTAAAGATTCCTATGATTATAGCCCTAGTATATTTATATAAAATTATTCTTTATAGATATTATTAGTATGCTAGTTATATGGTTAAAAAAAATTGCAAACCCCTTTTGGCTATCTATCAATTATTTTTTATATAGAATAATTAGCATGCTAATCATCTTGTTTTTTATAATACACTATTGTATTTAAGTTGTCAATAAAAACTTAAATACAAAGTGTACTATAATTTTTTGTCTGCAATAATGGCTAAAGCCTGCTTTATATTATTACACTGTTCTGGGGAAAACTCTTTTAAAATATCATGATTTACCTCATCTATTATTTTTAGAACTGGTTCTTCTAATCCTTTTCCCTTTTCAGTAATGTTTACAAGTATTTCTCTTCTGTTTTCTTTATTAATAATACGCTCAATAAGATATTTTTTCTGCATACGATCTAATATACCGGATATTGTAGAAGTCTCCAAACGTAATGCATCCGCAATTTGTTTTGGGGTACGTGTACCATTTCCTGACCATAAACAATTTAAAACTCCGTACTGTGATGGTGTAATATCATATTCACTCAATCTCTGGCTTAAATATTGAAAAACTGTATGTTGAGCTGTTGTTAGTAAATAGTTAATACATTCTTTTAATTCCAAATAATTCACCTCCATAAATCTATGAATTCTTTTTAATTATATTTTATATACATATTATTGTCAAATTAATATAATAGCATTACTAATTTAATAACATTACTAATCTAATAATATGATAAAATTGAAGACTGCTGATATTTTGTCAGCAGTCTTATGACCTCTATTAAAGTCATCCTACCTCTTCACATATCAAATTTTATACTGATGAGCCTTTGCCTTTACTTTTAGGCTTTTTAATAAGCTCCTTTGGTAAAACAAGGTTTAATATTAACGCAGTAACAAATCCTCCAACGATAGCTTGACCAAACATATTTTGGAACCATGTTGGTAGATATTGCATAACTTCTGGACAATTACTTAATCCTAAACCAACCGCACAAGAAGCTGCTACTATTAATCCAGTTCTTTCACTTAGTTTTCCATCTTCCATTAGAAGGTTCATTCCACTAATACTAATCATGGCAAACATTAAAATAACACCGCCACCTAAAACACAGTTTGGAATTGATGCAACAACTGCTCCTAGTTTAGGTATAAATGCACATAGAACTAGGAAAACTGCTCCTGTCATTAAAACGAATCTATTTACAACCTTTGTCATAGCTATTAATCCTACATTTTGGCTAAAGGATGTATTAGGCATAACACCGAATAAAGTTGCAAAAGCGCTACCAAATCCATCAGCATGTACTGCCCCTTGTAATTCTCCATCTGTAATATCTCTTCCAAGTCCGCCTACTGCAATACCGGTATTATCACCAATTGTTTCTACAGTAGTAGCTAGATAAACTAATAAGAATGGTACGATAGCTTCGATATGGAAGCTATATCCTAACCCTTCAATCATAAATATAGGTTTTGGTATTGAGAACCATGATGCACTTGCAACACCTGAGAAATCAACCATGCCTGCAATAATAGCAATAACATAGCCTACCAATATTCCTATTAATATAGCTGATATGCTCCAGAAGCCTTTTGCCCATTGCTTAAGTAAAACAATTACTAAAAATACTGTTAATGCAATGGAAATATTCGCTATAGATCCAAAGCTTGGGTCAGATTGAGTCCCAACTCCTCCACCTACAAATTGAATACCAACTCCTATTAGTGAAATTCCTAGTATTAATACAACTGTTCCAGTAACTACATGTGGTAAAATTTTTCTTAATGGCTTAATTATAAATCCAAGACAGAATTCCATAATACCACCTAAAAGTGATGCCCCCATAATTGCCCCGTATCCGAATTGTGTACCTACTCCAATACTTACTGGAATAAATCCTGAACTTGTTCCCATAACTACTGGTAACCCTGAACCTATCTTCCAAATTGGATAAAGCTGAATTAATGTTATGACTCCTGATACAAACATGGCATTTTGCAATAATGAAATCTTTATAGCCATATCCATACTCAATACACCCGTTATAACTAGTAATGGTGCTAAGTTTCCTGCATACATAGCAACAATGTGCTGCATACCTAATGGAATAGCGTCATTTAATGGCACTCTTCCTTCTAGTTGATACATGTTTTCCTTTTTACAACTCATTTACAATCCCCCTTTTATTAAATTTAATAAATTAAGAGTAATTATTTAATTACTCTTATTATCTTGATTAATATGCCTAGCTACCTTATTGTGCTCGCATAGCTGGCCTACCGTCAAATTTAGAAATCGTATTCATAGTTTACAATTTCTCTTTATGTATATTTAAATCTAATAAAAATTGCTGAGTTAATATATTGAATTGCTTACTGACTAGTTGATTAAATTTCGGTTGTGAGTATCATATATTCTATAATACTTATCTCTTGTTAAAAATATACATTATTTAACTTTAATTGTCAATAATATTTCATTCACAAATTCACTATTTAAATATGCATCCTAAGTATTACATACAATAAAAAAAGAGGCATAATGCCTCTTTTTTGTATACCCCTATTAACTATTTAAACTAGGACACAACACTACAACCTCATATGGTGTTGTCATTGCAGGTATACTCCTAGTTGTACTTCCATAGACAACTACGAGATCTCTATTTTCGATTTTCCCCAAAAATGTCTGACCATTTTCAAGAACTACTCGAGTTTTATGACCTATATTCAGTCTTAATGTACCATCTCCACTAACTAGGTCTTCATCAAAATTATCTACCTTAATGTTATATTTTTTAGATTTCTTTCCTATAACAATAGCCCTAAATCTTGGTGGGAAAATAAGTGGTACCGGAGCTAAAGCATCATAAAATGCAACTATACTATCTCCCACCTTTATGTTAGCGTGATTGACAAAATAGGTTTCGTCAGTAACAACTAGGTTAAATTCTCCACTCTCCCTACTATTTACTGACATAATTAAATTACATGCTGATTCATCATTATCTGACATCTTTATAATTTCTATAAAAGTAACTATGCCCTCAACCCTTACAAAAGAAGTCATTATTAGCCTCCATAATATACACTATTTTAGTATATATTATGAAAGGTATAATTATATGTTACTTCTTTTCACCCTTTAGTTTTAAGCCTTCTTTGGATTCATAAGCATAACGCCGATTATCATGATTACAGCAAAGATAATTAAATAGTATGCTACAGCTATTCCGTGTGCATAGCATGCAGCAACAATCATAAATATACAAGCGCAAATAGCTAAGGTGGGAGCAACGAAGCGTTTAAATCCTCCAAGTTCCTTTTCTTTCTTCATAAACATAATAAAAATAGGTATGTACATTGCATAAATCGTTACAATTGGAAGCTCAGAGCTATCGAAGCTAAATGCACCAAACCATGGCGTAGTTAAATTAGCCCCAAAGAAGTACATCATCCAAAAACTACTTAATACTAAGCCTACAATCGCTGAGTTTGTTGGCATATCTGTATTAACATCAATAGATTTAAATATCTTAGAATTAGGTCCCATATTACGTGCCGCTATAGAATACATACCTCTCGTACATCCAAGCATTAATCCATTTAAAGTTCCTAAACAAGATATAATAACAAAAACAAATAAAATTGAACTGCCTGCACTTGAGAATACCTTTGAGAATGCAATTTTCGCACCAGTCTCTCCACCAGCCATCATAACACTATTCTCTACAGTCCCAGCTAGTCCTATATAATAAAGAATATATATAACTACAATAAATATAGTTCCAAAGGTTAATGCTAAAGGAAGATTCTTTTTAGCATCCCTTAACTCTGCATTTATACTAGTAGCAATAATCCAGCCTTCATATGCAAAAGCTGTAGCAACAACAGCAGTAAATAATGGATTTCCAGTAACCTCTACGATTGCCCCACTAGTAAAGTTTTCAACAAGAACTCCATTACTTATTCCAGCTATTGTTCCAATAACAGCCATCAACGCTAACGGCACTAGTTTGATTATTGTAGATGATACCTGAAACTTTCCAGCAATCCTTGGAGAAAGAGCATTAATGGTATAGCTAGCAACAAGATAAAATCCAGCAATAACCATAGCCTCTGGCCCAGCTATATCCCATCCTATTAAAACACATGTATACCTAGCAGATACCCAGGCAAGTACACCTGTTAAGCTTGGATAATAAATAGTAGTCATAAACCACCCTACGAAATATCCATAATTAGGACCCATTGCCATCTCAGCATAATCTACAATACCATTAACTTTTTCATATCTTGTAGCCATGATTGAAAATACGTAGGCACATATAACCATAATTAATCCGCCTATAGCCCAGGCTAAAATTCCTGTTGGAAGATCTCCACCTGTAGCCGTTAGCACTTTTTCAGCTTTAAAAAATACTCCACTACCTATAACAATTCCGATAACCATAGCAATAGCTGTTGCTAATCCATATTTCTTTTTTAGACCATTTTCCATAAACCTTACCTCCTATTTTACAAATTTCGTTACAAAAGTTTGTTTAATACAGAATTATACCATAGGCTTACGAACCTGCAAATCAATATTCCCAATCTTTTTAATTTAATCCTTTTCAAAACTTAAATTAAATTATATAAAATAGGTAGATATACTTTATCTATATCTACCTAACAATAACTTTATGCAATTTTGGAATTTAATGTTTCTCTTGCTGCTCTTATTTTCCCACTGCTAGTTTTCCATATTTCATATTCACTCATCATCGGTAATCCCATAGAAACTCCCTCTTTTCTATATGTCATTTCACTTTCTATAGTTTCCTTTCCCGACATATGAAAAGCATAGGCATTGGTGTCATTTAGGAGGCTTTGAATTACCTCAGCATTTACTCCACTTCCAATTAAAATATCTAAATCCTCTCCAGCTTTCTCTATCAATTTCTGGATTAATTTTTTTCCTTCTATGGCTGAGTTTTTTTGTCCCGAGGTTAATATGGTATCAACGCCTAGTTGTCTGGCTTGCTCCAAAGCCTCGAAAGGATCACTAGTCATATCAAAGGCTCTATGTAATGTTATACACATATTCCCAGCTTCTTTTATTAATTCTTCCATTCTATTAATATCTAAAGTTCCATCTGCCTTTAAACATCCTATTACTATACCATCTGCTCCAGCTGCTCTAAACATTTTTACTTCATCCTTCAAAATATGAAACTCATAGTCTGAGTATAAAAAATCTCCAAAACGCGGACGTAACAATACATTTATCTTTATACTTGTATTTTCTTTTACCCTATGAAATAGTGCAAGACTTGGCGAAGTACCTCCAATAATTAAATTAGCACATAGCTCTAGTCTATCTGCACCCCCTTTTTCTGCCTCAATAGCTGACTCAACAGAATCTACACAACACTCTAATAAGTAAAGCTTCATATTAACCCCTTCTTCCCATATTTATATTATCGGATTATAAATTATTCTACAGAATACATTTTCAATAACTACTTTATTTATTTTACCATATTAAACATATTTTTTCTTTTTCACTAAATAACAAGTATCTAAATTGTGGAATGCCTATAGCCGCTTGCTTTATACTTATTTTTGCGTGTCATTAACTACCTATAATATAAAAAAAAGAACCACAATCTGGCTTACTAACCCCAGGTTCTATCGAAAGTTATAATAATATTACTTTAGAAAAGCAGATTGGAAATCATAATATTATTTTAAATGTAAAAATAGACATTGAAATTATAAATTCAATGTCTATTTTGTTACTTAGCTTTATATTTATTTTTTTAATCTACTATATTTCCACGCTCTATATCTATGACTACAGATACATCAAAATACTTTCTCAGCTCTTTATCTCTTATTTTCTCACCATCTAATATAAATACCCTATGTTTATGAAAACGCCTAAAACCAAAGATTCCCAGCCTTATTGTCGACATATCGACGCTACACACTCCACATGATGCCCTTGTGGGAACATGTCTACTGGTTGTATTTCAACAGTTTTATAACCTAAGTCATCTAGGACTTTTAAGTCTCTAGCAAGAGTTGCTGGGTCACAAGATACATATACTATTCTTTTAGGTTTTACATCTGCTATGGCATGAAGTAATGATTCCTCACATCCCTTTCTTGGAGGGTCAAGCATAATTACATCTGGATTAATTCCAGCTTTAATTAGCTTTGGGATTTCTTCTTCAGATTTTCCCACTATGAACTCTACATTTTCCACTCCATTGGCAACTTTATTCTCATTAGCATTGTCGATAGCTTGTGGAATTATCTCAATACCAAAAACCTTCTTTGCTTGCTTAGATAAGAATAGTGATATAGTCCCTGTTCCGCAGTATGCATCAAAGACCATCTCATTCCCTGTAAGCTCTGCATAATCCAATGCCTTCTTATATAAAACCTCTGTCTGCAAAGGATTTACTTGGAAGAATGATAGTGGTGATATATTAAATTTAAATTCACCAATGTAATCCGAAATTGTATCAGAACCCCATAATGTTATAGATTTTTGACCCAATATCACATTAGTTTTATCATTATTTACATTTTGAATTACAGATTTCAGGTTTGGAATATTAGCTTTTAATTCATCTACAAAGGCATTAGTGTCAGGTAGTTTATTTCCATTAGTAACTACTACTACCATAACATCCTTTGTTCTAAATCCTTCTCTTATCATTATGTGACGGATTATTCCACTATGTGTTTTCTCATCATATGCCTTAATTTTATATTTTCTCATCCAATCTTTAAGGATTTCTACAACCTTATCTCCAAGTTTACTTTGGATATAACAGTTTTCCATATCAATTATATCGTGAGACCTTGGAGCATAGAAACCAACAACTACGTCATCATCCTTCATCCCTACTGGCAGTTGAACCTTATTTCTATAATTATAAGGTACGTCCATACCAATAGTATTATGAATATTAACATCCTCTAATTTTCCAACTCTATTCATTACATCCTTAACTCTTTGGGTTTTAAAGTCTAACTGCTCTTCATATGAAATATGTTGAAGATTACACCCACCACATCTTTTATAAATTGAACATACTGCTTCTGCTCTATGAGTTGATGGCTCCATAACATCTAGCAGCTTTCCAACTCCATAGTTTTTATTTACCTTTATTAGCTTTATCTTTACAGTTTCATCTTTAATAGCATCCTTAACAAAGACAGTGAAGTTTCCAATTTTCCCAACGCCCTCTCCTTCATGTCCATAGTTATCTATCTTAATTATGTACTCTTCATTTTTCTTAATCTCTATATTATCTATCATTATTTCACCCTCTACTAGCTTTCAATCAATACTTATTTTATCAGAAAACCATTTAATTAACCAGCATAACCCTATATGATTTAGACTGTCACTTAAAATAAAAGTAACTTTAGCTCACAGCTAAAGTTACTATGTAACTAAATCATAAAGGATTCACAATCCGTTCTATTATTGCTCAGCGCTCCTGGTCCATTAACACTTATATTTTGTGATGTGCAGCCACCATTCATATTATATCTACAGTTTGACGCATCACATCTAATTGATGTACCAGTTCCCATAGCGGAACTTGTAAATCTATTTTCCACCACTCCACCTATATTAGGATTATAAACATTTGAAAGTGTATTCTTTAACCCCATTTCAGTGAAAGACCCACACTTAGTATATTCTTTTGAGTGAGCATTTGTACCTTGAATGTGTATATTATTTGATGTGCACATCCCATATGTATTATGTGTGCAATTCCTTGCATTACAGCTCAAATTTCCACTCATCTAAAACACTCCTTTGAGTTATTTTCTTTTAGTATGTGAAATATTTAGCTTTTTATACATAATAAGCACAAAAAAGGACACCCTTACGGGTGCCAACAATGTATCAGTTGCCAAAAATGTCGCCATTACAATTTTTGTCCACTTGACCAACAATTATACACTTATATAGACTTTTTTTCAAGTTTTTTTAATTATTTTACAGTAGTCTTAGTTTTTCCGTTATAAACTACTCCAAGCTTAGAATCCATAGTTATAAAACAGCCTGATTTTATAATAGAAGATGCGTCTTGAGCATTATAGATTATAGGAATATTCTTTTCACTACATTCTAGTAATACACCTGAACTCATTTCATCACTTTCTACTATTATTCCTGATACATTATTTATAACATCTGCAAATTCTCTGCTTAATCTATCAACAATGATGATTCTATTTTCATCAATGCTATTTTCAAGCTCTTTTGGATTTTTTACAACAAGAGCTGTTCCAAAAGCAGCTTCTCCATCATTTAAACCCTTTCCTTGTAAAAGGATATCTCCAATGATATGAACCTTCATCATGTTTGTACTACCAATATAGTTCATTGGTATTCCTGCAACGATAATTACTAGATCACCTTTACTTACATATTTCTCTTCTAAAGCAATCTTAGAAGTCTTTTCTATAAGATCATCAGTATCTGTTAGCTTAGGAGTTATTACTGGAACAACACCCCAGTTTAAGGCTAATCCTCTTGCTACTCTTTCATATGGAGTACATGCTATTACCATACACTCAGGTCTATATTTAGAAATTTGTCTTGCAGTCTGTCCACTTTGAGTTGCTGTAATAATAGCTGCGGCATTTAGCTCCATTGCAGTGTTACAAGTTGCTATACTAATAGCATTTGGAACATTTGGAGTGTGACTCTTTCTTCTCTTTGCAAAGTTTTCTGGATAGCTAAGATACTCTTCAGCTTTCATAGCTATACGAGCCATTGTTTTAACAACCTCTACTGGATATTTACCACTAGCTGTCTCTCCACTAAGCATGATAGCATCAGTTCCATCAAAAATTGCATTTGCAACATCTGAAGCTTCTGCTCTAGTTGGTCTTGGATTTCTGATCATAGAATCAAGCATTTGTGTTGCTGTTATAACTGGCTTTCCAGCTTTATTACATTTCTCTATTATCATCTTTTGAACTACAGGAACCTCTTCTGTAGGAATTTCTACTCCTAGGTCTCCTCTAGCTACCATGATTCCATCAGAATATCTGATGATTTCATCTATATTATCTACACCTTCTCTATTTTCAATCTTAGAGAAAATCTGAATATCCTCACCACCATTTTTTCTAAGAAGGTCTCTTATATCTAATACGTCTGTACCTTTTCTTATAAATGAAGCCGCAACTATATCAACTTCACATTCTATTCCAAACATTAAATCTGAAATATCTTTTTCAGTTAAAGCCGGAAGATTTAGTTTAACTCCTGGTACGTTCATTCCTTTATGATTTCCAATAACTCCTGTATTCTCAATGCGAGTTTTTACTATTGTTCCACTAACTTCTTCAATTTTTAATGCAACAAGCCCATCGTTAATTAAAAGTCTATCACCAGGCTGCACATCTTTATATAAACCTTTATAAGTAATAGAACATTTTGTTTCATCACCTATAATATCCTCACCACAGTAAACATGGAACTCACTACCCTCTTGAAGCTCTACAGTTCCAGATTCAAAATTCCCTGTTCTTATCTCAGGACCCTTTGTATCAAGAAGAATAGCAATATACTTACCTAATTCTTTTCTTGCTTCCTTAACCATGTTGATTCTTACTAAATGCTCATCATGAGTTCCGTGAGAGAAGTTTAATCTTGCAGCGTTCATGCCATTCTCAATTAAATCTTTAATAATTTCTTTATTATTAGTTGTAGGCCCCATTGTACATACGATTTTAGTTTTTTTCATTTTGTTCT
>DALZNT010000074.1:0-18003 GCA_032005505.1 Clostridium sp.
GCGCGCGTGGTTTGGGACCATGAGGTCGCAGGTTCAATCCCTGTCACCCCGACCATTTTAAGTTTGAATAGATATGAGAATGAGTTTCCTTTTAAATATGCGGGTGTAACTCAATGGTAGAGTGCTAGCCTTCCAAGCTAGTTACGAGGGTTCGATTCCCTTCACCCGCTCCAAATGTACAAGTAGTAAAGTATTTACTACTTGTTTTTTTATGCTCAAATTTATAAAGTGGTAATTATTAATATTAAGTAGTCGTTAATATTAATTGGTTGAAATATTTTAATGTTTTTTATAGTGTGATATAATCGACATTGTACGGATAAGGAGGTGCTTTATGCCACCTATTAATTTATTAGTGAAACCAACTTCAGGAATTTGTAATATGCGTTGTAGATATTGCTTCTACTATGATGTTGCTAAGAATAGGGAAGTGGAGTCCTATGGATTTATGACAGAAAATACCTTGGATAATATGATGCAAAAGGCCTTGGATTATGCGGAGAGAGAATGTACTATAACTTATCAAGGTGGAGAGCCAACGTTAATTGGCTTAAATTTTTTCAAGAAAACAGTAGAACTGCAGTATAAATATAATTTCAAGAATATTAAAATTAATAATTCCATTCAAACTAATGGATACAAACTTAATAAGGAATGGGCAGAATTCTTTGTAAAGAATAATTTTCTAGTTGGAATTTCTCTAGATGGAACGAAGAAAACCCATGATGAGTTTAGAAAAGATGCAAAGGAAGAAGGAACCTTTTATGAGGTTCTAAAGACCATAGAGCTCTTTAATAAGTATAAGGTAAAATTCAATGTTCTAACTGTTGTAAATAAAAAAACTGCAGTTAATGTAGATAGCATATATAAGTTTTATAAAAAAAATAAACTGAAATATCTTCAGTTTATTGCATGTCTTGATCCTATTGGATGTAATCAGGGAAATAAAGAATATTCCTTGACACCAGAAATTTACGGTAAGTTTCTTATGGATTTATTTGATTTATGGTATGAGGATTTAAAAATTGGCAGGCAGCCATACATAAGACAATTTGAAAATTATATAAGTATTCTAATGGGATATGAGCCAGAATCCTGTGAACAAAGGGGCGTATGCGGATTTAATCATGTTGTTGAAGCTGATGGAGAAGTTTATCCCTGCGATTTTTATGTTTTAGATGAGTACAAGTTAGGGAATTTAAATGAAATTAATTTTGAAGAGATTCGAGAAATAAGGAAAGAAAAAAATTTTGAAAAAGAATCTCTAAATCATTCTGATAGCTGTAAAAAGTGCAGTTACTTTGCTGTGTGTAGAGGAGGATGTAGAAGGCATAGGTTAATAAAAAATAGTGATGGAACCTATGCGAATTATTTCTGTGAAGGATATAAGATTTTCTTTAAACACACTCTAAGCAAAATGAGGCACATTGCCATGGAGCTTAGAAGAGTAAATGAATTAGGCAGAAATATTAATATAAATAAAAAATAGGAACTAAAGAGGGGGAATTAAAAGTGACTAGACCCAATATAATATTTTACTTTTCAGATCAACAAAGATGGGATACTATAGGGTGCTATGGTCAAGAATTAGATATAACACCAAACCTAGATAAACTAGCTGAAGAAGGGGTTATCTTTGATGAAGCATATACTGCACAGCCAGTATGTGGGCCTTGTAGAGCTATGTTCCAAACAGGAAAGTATCCAACACAAATAGGATGTTTTAAAAATGATATTGCGCTACCATTGAATGTTAAAACTCTAGCAGATTATTTCACAGAAGCAGGTTACGACACAGGATATATTGGAAAGTGGCATCTAGCTAGTGAAACACTAGAAAATGGAGAGAGTATAGATTATTCCGTAACAGCAATTCCTGAAGAGCGAAGAGGGGGATATAAAGGTTTCTGGAGAGCTTCCGATATTTTAGAGTTTACTTCCCATGGATATGATGGATTTGTATTTGATGAGAATATGAATAAATGTGAATTTAAGGGGTATCATGTAGACTGCATCACAGATTTCGCTCTAGAATACATAGATAAGCAAAGTGAGGAAAAACCATTTTTCATGACAATTTCCCATATTGAGCCTCATCATCAAAATGATAGAAGTAGATATGAAGGACCAGAAGGTTCCAAAATTAGATTTAAGGACTTCAAATTGCCAGGGGACTTAGCAGCACTAGAAGGTAATGCAGTTAAGGAATATCCTGATTATTTAGGGTGTTGTAAGAGTTTAGATGATAATCTAGGAAGGTTGATAGAAAAGCTGAAGAAAAAAGGCCTTTATGAAAATACTATCATAGTGTATTCCTCAGACCATGGTTCTCACTTCAAAACTAGAAATAAGGATAAAAACTTAAATGGTGCTGATGACTATAAGCGTTCATGCCACTCAGGATGTTTACATGTGCCTCTTGTGGTATCAGGGCCAGGCTATAAGGGTGGAAAGCGTATAAAGGATTTAGTTAGCACAGCGAGCTTACCAAAGACTTTCTTGGCTATGGCTGGAATTAATGTAAAAGATGCTATGGTAGGAGAAAATCTACATGAGGTGGCAGAGGGAAGAACTGAAGGACGTTCAAATGAAATCTTCGCTCAAATCAGCGAAAGTCGTGTAGGCAGATGTGTACGTACAGAGAAGTACCTATACAGCGTCTTTGCGCCAGAAAAGAATGGATATGATTATCCAGGAAGTGATGTTTATGAGGAAGACTTCCTATATGATTTGGAAAAGGACCCATATGAGCTAAACAACCTAGCTAAAGAGGAATCTTATAAAGAAGTTAGAGTACAAATGGCTGAAAGATTAAAATATGAAATGAAGCTAGCTGGTGAGAATGAACCTGTAATTATTCCTGCTAGATAGTATATTATATAAGAAAAGCATCTGTTATTTTAAGTGATAAAATAGCAGGTGCTTTTGATTAATAAGATTTATTTCCATATAAATAAATATAACTTGATTAAAATCCATTAGTTGTAAGAAACATAATTTGGTGTTAAAATAAGTATATAGGAATATGCACCCATAGCTCAGTTGGATAGAGTGCTGGACTTCGAATCCAGGCGTCGCAGGTTCAAGTCCTGTTGGGTGTACCATTAAACCCTACAATCACTAGATTGTAGGGCTTTTATTTTTGTAATTTTATGAGGTGTTGTGCCATTTTTGTAGCTAATTTATTTGATTATACTAGATATGATACTATTAGTGATTACGTTATATAAAATGAAAATCCTAATATATATATTAATTACAATATATTGAAGTTGATGAGGTGGTATGCTATGATTTTAATATCCCCCCTATAGGGATATTAGAGGAGATGATATATTGAAATTTTTTAGAAATAATAGAGAAAAAATTCTTATTATCTTTGCATTGGCGGTACCAGTAATTGTTGAAAATATTCTTCAAACCTTTCTTGGAACTGTAGATACTTATTTTGCTGGAGCTATTAATGATAATACAATTGCAGCAATTGGAGTAACAAGTTTAATTATCAATGTATTTATTGCTTTTTATACTGCCATAAGTATAGGAACTAGTGCCATTGTTTCACGAAATTTTGGTAAACGAGATTTCAACAAAGCTAATTCAGCTGTGCAACAGTCAATTATACTTGGTTTAATATTAGGCTTAACAATTGGAGTAATAAGTTTTATATTTTATAAGCCTATATTGAAGATTTCGGGTGCTTCAGCAGAAGTATTAAGTTATGCAGTACCCTATTATATAGTGGTGGTGGTTCCGTCGGTATTTCTTTGTCTATCACTTGTTTTATCTAGCTGCCTAAGGTCAAGTAAAGATACTAAAACTCCAATGATAGCAACGGCTATAGCCAATGTAGTAAATATACTTCTAAATTTACTATTTATTAATTTAGGATTAGGAGTTATAGGACTTGGACTAGCTACAACTTTTTCACGTATAATAAATGTATTAATATTATTTATTAAACTAATAAAAGGTAATAATGGTATAAAAATTAACATAAGCAAACTTAGATTTGAAAAAGAAATAATTTCCTCTATAATAAGAATAGGGGTACCCGCAGGTGTAGAAAAACTTGTGATGAGAATAGGACAGTTAGTTTACAATAGCATGATTATTTCTATTGGAGTTTCCGCATATGTAGCTCATAATGTAGCAGGAAATATTGAAGCTTATTCATATATACCGGCTATGGGTTTTGGAGTTGCGACAGCCACCCTTGTAGGGATAAGCCTTGGAGAAAATGATGCAAAAAAAGCTAAGGATATGGTATTCCTATCTGATATAGTTGCAACTGTATTTATGGTTTGTATTGGAGTCATATTTTTTATTTTTGTACCACAACTTGCAAGGATATTTACAAATACAAAAGAGGTACAAGAAATGGTTGTAAAGGTATTACGCTTGATTGCATTTTTTCAGCCTTTTGCAGCAATTACTCAAATTTTTACTAGTGCATTACAAGGGGCGGGGGACACAAAGTTTCCAATGTATGCAACACTTATAGGAATTTGGTGTGGACGAGTAGGTATTGGATATTTACTTGGAGTAAAATTTGGATTAGGACTA
Organism: Clostridium sp.; assembly: GCA_032005505.1. Taxonomy (GTDB): domain Bacteria; phylum Bacillota; class Clostridia; order Clostridiales; family Clostridiaceae; genus Clostridium_J. The sequence continues at coordinate 4,567 of DALZNT010000074.1, forward strand.
TTTGGAGTGTGGATTGGATATTCTTTGGATATTACAATCAGAGGAATCATTCTTTTAATACGTTTCTTAAATGGTAAGTGGCAAAAAATAAAAATTTAGTTTATAGGGGAAAGGGACGAAAATATGTGTGAAGAACATAAGGAAGAGCATAAACATCATCATAGCCATAGTCATGAGCATACTAATACTAAAGCTGTGATAAATAGACTTTCAAGAGCTATTGGTCATCTACAATCAGTAAAGAGTATGGTTGAAGAGGGCAGAGACTGCAGTGAGGTTTTAATTCAGATTTCTGCTGTAAAGTCTGCAATTAACAATATAGGAAAGATAATTTTAAAAGATCATATTGAAAATTGCGTTGTTGATGCTTTAGAAAATGATGACAAAAAGGTTCTTGAAGATTTAAATGATGCAATTGATAAGTTTATAAAATAATATTATTAAATTATATTTTACAGAATTTGGTCGTAGGTTCAAATCCTAAATCCTATTATCTATATTATAAAATTAGAAATATCAACTATTCTAGAAACAGAATTGTTGATATTTTTTTGTTGAATATTATCAATAGAGATAATTGTTGAATGTATATCAACATATAAGTCATTGGGTAAATATACAAAAGGGGCTATATATGGCGAGGGAATTGCTAGTAAGAATAATGTATATAGTTAAATAAAAATAAAATTATAGATAAGGAGATGTTTTAAATGACAGACGAAAATAGTTTAAATATGAGTGGATACAGTATAGGTGAAATTCACATCGGGATGAAAAAGAGTGTAACTAAAACTATTTCAGAATATGATGTATATAATTATGCAGGAATAATCGGTGACATTAATCCAGTTCATGTTAATGCTGAATATGCTAAAACAAGTAGATTTGGAGAAAGAATAGTGCATGGAATGTTAACAGCATCTTTCTTCTCAACAATTGTTGGAATGCTTATTCCTGGTGCAGATGCTATCTACTTAGGACAAACCTGCAAATTTTTATTACCAGTTAAATTTGGAGATACAATTACAGCTACTGGAGAAGTAATTTCTATGCGCCCAGAGAAAAAAATAGCTGTTTTGCGTACCATTGTCACTAATCAGAGAGGTGAGATAGTAGTTGAGGGAGAAGCAACTGTTATGGCTACAAAGGAAGAAAAGTAAGTTGATGAAAACTACAAGAGTTATATAAATTGGGAGTATCAATAGTTTTAGGATTAAAACTATTGATACTGTTAATGAAATTATATAGTAGATGTAATATGGAATTTGGATATTATAGTATCAAAAATGAGAACAAAGTCTCAAATATGAGATGGATTTTCAACGATAAACTCGCATTTTTGAAACCTTTGATAGTAAAATAGGGTGTTTAACATGGGAATATTGTTTGGCACGCTAATTGCTAGTATATAAAGTATAAGGTTAAAAATTTAACATTTATATAAAAGAAGGGAGAAACAATAAGTATGTTAGATTTAAAAGAACAATTACAAAATATTAAGGTTCAGGTTGTTGAAAATATTAGCATAATAACAATGAATAGACCTAAAGCCCTAAATGCACTAAATAATGATACATTAGTAGAGTTATCGAAGGTCATCGATGAAATTTCAGAGATAGATGATATTTTAGGTGTAGTTATCACAGGTGAAGGTAAGGCATTTGTCGCAGGAGCTGATATACGACAAATGCAATTCTATAAAAGTGAGGAAGGAAGACGATATGCAGGATTTGCTCAAGGAATATTCAATAAGATTGAAAGTCTTGAAAAGCCAGTAATTGCAGCAGTTAACGGATATGCCTTAGGCGGAGGCTGTGAGCTTGCAATGAGTTGTGATATTAGAATAGCTTCTGAAAAAGCTGTTTTTGGACAACCCGAAGTTAATTTAGGCGTTATTCCATGTTTTGGTGGAACACAGAGATTATCAAGACTCATAGGAGCTGGAATAGCTAAAGAACTTATTTATACAGGAAGACAAGTGAAGGCAGAAGAAGCTAAGATGATTGGTTTAGTAAATAAGGTTGTTAGTAGTGATGAATTAATGATTGAAGCAATGAATATGATGAGTGAAATCACTAAAAAAGCTCCAATGGCAATAAAGTATGCAAAGGTAGTTATTAATAAGGGATTAGATATGGATTTAAGAAATGCTCTTGAATTAGAAAAGGATATAGCAGGTCTCACTTTTGCGACTGAGGATAAACAAGAGGGAATGAATGCATTTGTAGAAAAAAGAAAACCTGTATTTAATAATAAATAATAATGATGGGGTGGGTTTATGAACACTGAGGTTATAGTAAGTTTAATAGGAATACTTATAGGACTTTCATTACTAGTTATTATGGTAATGAAAGGAGTTAATATTTTCATTATTGCAATAGTATGCTCAGTCATAGTAGCGGTAACTGGTGGCTTAAATGTATATGATGCTTTAAAAGTTAATTATATGACGGGCTTTGTAGGCTTCTTGCAGGCAAACTTCTTTATATTCTTAACGGGAACGTTAATGGGTAAAATGATGGAGGTTACTGGCGGCGCTAAATCAATCGCTAAGATGATTGTAAGATGGATAGGAAAAGATAAAGCGTTATTATCAATTCCAATAGCTTGTGGAATATTAGCATATGGTGGAGTAAGTGTATTCGTTGTAAGCTTTGCAGTATTCCCAATTGCACTTGAAATATTTAAAGAAGCTGATCTTCCAAGAAGATTTATACCAGCGGCATTAACATTTGGATGCTCAACTTTTGCAATGGTAGCTCCAGGAGCACCGCAAATTCAAAACGTAGTTCCAGCAGAAGCGTTGGGAACAGACATCATGGCTGGAGCAGTTAATGGATTTATATCTTGTGGAGTTATGTTTATTATCGGAAGCATTATTCTTTATAGAATGGTTTCTAAGGATAAGGCTAAAGGTGGTCGTTTTATCGCACATGAGTCTGATGTTTTTGAAGAGGTAGCAGCAACTAATTCCAAGGTATCAAGTCTTCCTAATGGATTAGTAGCGTTAATTCCATTAGTAGTTTCTATTTTATTAATTAATATTAAAATTGATGGTAAAGCAATAGTACCAATCGAGGTTGGAGTATTTATAGGGGCATTTTTAGTATATTTATTGTTAAATAAATATCAGGATAATTCAAAGGTTGTAGGTCATGTTGGAGATGCTTGTAAGACAACTGTATTAGCAATATGTAATACATGTGCAGTAGTTGCTTTTGGTTCAGTTGTAAAATCAGCAGTTGGTTTTGATTTCGTGGTACAAGCAATGACTAATATACCTGGACCAGCTTTAGCGGGAGCAGCAGTTGGAACTACAGTAATTGCAGGTATTTGTGGTTCAGCTTCAGGTGGACTTGGAATTGCAGCACCATTACTAGGACCAGTATTCTTAGCCAAGGGAGTACCTGCAGCGGCATTAACTAGAACTATGGCAATATCGTCTGCAGCATTAGATTCATTACCACACAATGGTTACATAGTTACAGTAACAAATGGATTATGTAAAGAATCGCATAAAGATGCATATATGCCAATATTCTGGGTAACAGTAGTCACACCACTGATAGGGACAATAGTAGCTGTAATTCTATTTACACTATTCCCAGGATTGCCATAAAAGTAAATATACAAAAATTAAGTTACAACACATAGGAGTATAGGAGGAGATTTGAATGTTAAATAAACCATTAGACGGTGTAAAGGTTATTGACTTAACATATTTTGTAGCAGGGCCAGGGACTGCAAAAATTTTAGCAGATTGGGGAGCAGACGTAATAAAAGTTGAGCCAAGCTTTGGGGATCCAGGTAGAAAAACTGGAGCAACAATGACAATGCCAGTAGACGATAATAATAACCCATTCTATAGCACATATAATTCAAACAAAAGAGGATTATCAATCAATTTAAAGAGTGAAGCAGGAATAGAGATAATGGATAGTCTTTTAAAAGAAGCTAATGTATTTGTATCTAGTTACAGAACGGGGGCGCTAAAGAGATTAGGATTAGACTATGAAACTTTAAGTCAAAAGCATCCACATCTTATATGGGCACAAATAAATGGCTTTGGAGATTTTGGACCTGCCAAGGATAATGCTGGATTTGATACAGTAGCTTTCTGGGCAAGAAGTGGAGCTATGCTTGATATAGCAGAGAAAAATACAACACCAATTAATCCACCGATTGGGTTCGGAGATGCAACAACTTCTTGTAGCTTATCTGGAGGAATATGTGCAGCACTATATCAACAAGCTAAAACTGGTAAGGGTCAAAAGGTAATGGCATCATTATTTGGACAGGCAATATGGAATGCATCATCATTATTAGCATCTACACAATATAGTGATGTATATCCAAAGACTAGAACTAATGCTATATCTCCAGTTATAAATTCTTATCGATGTAAGGATGGAAATTGGATATTCCTAAGTATATTAGAGCATGAACGTTATTATGAAGCATTATGTGGATTATTTGGCAGAGAAGATTTACTAAATGATGTAAGATTTATGTCTTCAGAAGATAGTAAAAAAAATGCAGTGGAATTAATAAAGATATTAGATGGTGAGTTTGCTAAATTTACTCAAAATGAGATGGTTGAAAAACTCACAGTAGCGGATATAGCACATGAAAGAATACAACATATTAAAGATGTAGTAACAGATGAACAAGCAATTGCAAATAATTATGTATATGAGTTCACAAGCAGAAATGGTGAGAAAACTATGTTAGCAGCCACACCAATAAAGTTTGGAAACATAGAGGTTAATATGAGTTGCGATGCTCCACTTATAGGGGAACATTCAGATGAAATACTTAGAGAATTAGGTTATAGCGATGAGACAATAAGTGAATTGATAGAGAGTGGAACTGTAGCAATAAATAAAGAAAAATGTGGAGTGTACTAATAGATAGGAGGAGATTTTATGAATTTTAAATTTACAGAAGCACAATTAATGTTACAAAGAGTAGCAAGAGAGTTTGCGGAGAATGAAGTAGCACCAATAGCAAGTGAAATAGATAAAACAGGTGTTTTTCCAAGGGAGCTATTTAATAAGATGGCTAAAATAGGCTTTAATGGGATCGGAACACCAGTTGAATATGGTGGATCAGGTGGAAGTGATATTGAGAAGGCATTGGTAGTTACTGAAATTGCTAAGAAGTGTGCAGCTACGGCATCAATTTTATCAATACATACAATTTTTGCTCAAGGTATAATAAAGTTTGGTAATGAAGATCAAAAGAAAAAGTACTTACCATTAATGGCAGATGGACAAGGGTTAGGAGCTTTTGCATTAACAGAACCTAATGCTGGGTCAGATGCTGCAAGTGCAACAACAACTGCAATTTTAGATGAAAGTACTGGAGAATATGTTTTAAATGGAACTAAGTGCTTTATATCTGGTGGAGGGCAAGCAGAATCTCTTATTATTTTTGCGCTTACAGATCCAAATAAGGGATTAAAGGGGATGTCTGCTATCATAGTGGATAAAGGAACTCCAGGATTTGCAATTGGAAAAGTAGAAGAAAAAATGGGGATACATGGTTCGGAAACAGTTGAGTTAATATTTGATAATTGTAGAGTGCCAAAGGAAAACTTATTGGGTAAAGAAGGAAAAGGCTTCAGTATGGCAATGGCTTGTCTTGATGGAGCGAGAATTGGTGTAGGTGCACAAGCAGTAGGGATTGCAGAAGGTGCTTTAGAGGAAAGTGTTAAATATACTAAGGAGAGAGTACAATTTGGTAAACCTATATCAGCATTACAGGGGATTCAATGGTACATAGCAGATATGGCTACAATGGTAGAATCAGCTAAATTATTAGTTTATTATGCTGCTGATTTAAAAGCTAGAGGCGAGAAGCATACTAAAGAAGCTGCAATGGCTAAATACAATGCATCACGTACTGCAAGGGAAGTAACTAACTTAGCACTTCAAATACATGGAGGATATGGATATATGAAAGATTATCCATTAGAAAGAATGTATAGAGATGCTAAGATAACAGAAATTTATGAAGGTACATCAGAAATACACAAAGTCGTTATTTCAAGAGCAGTACTAGGATAGGAGGAAGAGTATGAATATAATTGTTTGCTTAAAGCAAGTTCCAGACACAAACGAAGTAAAAATAAATAAAGAAACAGGGACTCTTATTAGGGATGGAGTACCTAGCATAATAAATCCAGATGATAGAAATGCATTAGAAGAGGCGCTAAAATTAAAAGATGAATGTGGAGCAAATGTAAAGGTTGTTAGTATGGGACCGCCTCAAGCTAAAAATGCATTAAAAGAAGCGTTAGCAATGGGTGCAGATGAATGTTATTTAATATCAGATAGAGCTTTTGGAGGATCAGATACATGGGCTACTTCCACAATAATAGCAGCAGCTATTGAGACGGTGGGAGATTATGATGTTATATTCTGTGGAAGACAAGCTATAGATGGAGATACTGCTCAAGTTGGACCAGAAGTTGCAGAATTCTTAGGAGTAGCACAAGTAACTTATGCAAAGAATGTAAAGGTTAAAGAAGATAAATTGTTAGTAAGCCGTTATACAGAGACAGGTGATTATTTGATAGAAGCTGAGATGCCTGTATTATTAACAGCTATAAAGGAATTGAATGAGCCAAGATATCCATCAGTAAGAGGTATATTAGAAGCTTACTCAAATGGTGATGATAAGATAAAAGTTTTAACATTACAAGATTTGAATATTGATATAACTCAAATAGGACTAAAAGGTTCGCCAACAAATGTTTATAAGTCTTTTGTACCAGTTAAAGATAAGCATAATGAGATAATAGACGGAGCAAACAAGAAAGAAAAAGCTGAAAAATTAATGTCAATACTATCTGATTTGAAGTTAATATAGGGGTGTTAATATGATAAGAGCAAAGGTTAATCAAGATATAAATTTAAATGATTATAATGGAGTATGGGTAATAGGTGAGCAAAGAGAAGGTAAAGTTAATCCTGTTACTATTGAGTTGATTGGTGAAGGAAGAAAACTTGCAGATAAATTAGGTAAAGAATTAGCTGTAGTAATCGCTGGATATGAGGTTGAAGATATAGTTGATGAATTACTTTATTATGGTGTAGATAAAGCATACTATATAAAGCATCCGCTATTAAAAGATTTTTCAACAGATGGTTATGCGGCTTCAGTGGCTGAACTAATAAAATTGAAGAAGCCAGAGGTAGTTTTAGTTGGGGCTACATCTATTGGAAGAGATATAGCTCCGAGAATAGCTGGTAAAGTTGGAACTGGATTAACAGCTGATTGTACAAAATTAGAGATAGATTTAACTGATAATAAGCTATTACAAACAAGACCAGCATTTGGAGGAAATCTTATGGCAACAATTGTTTGTCCTAAAAACAGACCACAAATGTCAACGGTTCGTCCAGGAGTTATGGCTAAGGCTGAAAGAAAAAATGATGTAAGTGGTCTATTAGAGTTAATTACTCCAAATCTTACAGAAGAAATGATAAGAACTAAATTAGTAGAGATATTACCTCATGAAAAGAAAGCTATCAATCTTACTGATGCAAGAGTGATAGTAGCAGCAGGTAGAGGATTAAAGAAGGCTGAGGGATTTGAACTTATAAAAGAACTAGCAGATAAATTAGGTGCTGAAATAGGAGCATCTAGAGCAGCTGTAGATTCAGGATGGATTGAAAACTCACATCAAGTAGGTCAAACAGGAACTACAGTTAGACCAGAGCTATATATAGCTTGTGGAGTATCTGGAGCAATACAACATTTAGCAGGAATGAGTGACTCAAAATATATAGTAGCTATAAATAAAGATCCAAAAGCACCTATATTTAGCGTCTGTGATTATGGTATTGTAGGAGATTTATATGAAATATTACCAGAGATGATACAATCTATAAAATAAGTGAAGCTAATATACCAGAAGCACTAGAGGAAATATAAGTGAAAACGAATATTTATTAGATATTATGTAACTTAAGCCTTATAATATAAGTATTATAGGGCTTAAGTTTATATTAATATTAATAGGGGATGGTAGTACAGGATGATTAGAGAAATACTATATAAAGATATATTTGAAAGAGTATTATCTTTAACAGATGATGGATTTATAGTGGTTAATAGAATGGGTATTGTAATAGATATAAATGAGAAATATTGTGAGTTTCTTGGGGAAGCTAAAAGTAATATAATAGGAAAAAGTATAAAGAAAATAATACCAAACACTAAAATGCTAGAGGTTATGGATAAAAAGTATTGTGAAGAAGGGGTAATTCATAACTATATTCATAAAGGCGCTAAAGAAAAAACTGTTATTGTAAGTAGGTCATATGTAGAAGATATTAGTGGAGAAGTAATAGCAGGTGTGGCACAGGTTAAATTTAGACTTCAATCATTGGATGTAGCTAAAAAACTTATGTCTCAGTATGTGGAACTAGAGTATTATAAAGAGCAATATAAAGATAAGTGTGGTTTTGATAAGTTAATAGGAAGCAACGAAGAATTTATAGAAAAAATGAAAACTGGAATAAAGGCATCTAAAACAAGTTTTTCAGTACTACTTACAGGGGATACTGGAACAGGTAAAGAAGTCTTTGCAAAAGCTATACATAATAATAGTGATAGAGCAGATAAAGCAATGGTAAGTATAAATTGTGCAGCTATACCAGAAGAGTTATTAGAATCCGAATTGTTTGGTTATGAAGAAGGAGCCTTTACAGGAGCCAAAAAAGGCGGGAAGAAAGGAAAATTCTTAGTTGCAAATAGTGGAACTATATTTTTGGATGAAATAGGAGATATGCCATTAACAATGCAAGCTAAATTACTTAGGGTTTTGCAAGAAAAAGAAATTGAACCTGTTGGTGGACTAAAAACAATTAAAATAGATGTAAGGGTTATAGCTGCAACTAGAAAGAATTTATATAAGATGGTTGATGAGGGACTTTTTAGAGAGGACTTATATTATAGATTAAATGTAATAAATATTCACATGTTATCTTTAAAAGAGAGAAGAGATGATATTTTAGTTTTAGCAAACTATTTTTTAAATAAGTTAAATATCGAGTATAAGACTTTTAAAGTGTTGTCAGAAGAAGTTAAGGAGTGCTTTTTAAATTATATGTGGCCTGGCAATATAAGAGAGTTAGATAATGTTATAAAAAGTGCGTATGCAATAAGTGATAATATAGAAATTGAAATATGTGATTTGCCTTCTAAAATGGCAAATAGAAGTAAGTTAGAGCAAAGTAATAATGAGAATATCGAGACTATTCACAATATGGTAGATAGATATGAAAAGTCTTTAATTATAGATGTATTAAAAAAACATCGATGGAATTGTCAAGTAGCAGCTAAGGTAATGGGAATACATAAAAGTTTATTGTATAAAAAGATAAAGAAGTACAATATAGAGAGACCGGAGTGGTTTACTAACTCTAAATAGTAAGATACTCTCGCTATTTTGCTAAAATATTGTTAAAATAGAATAGTAGTATTAGTGTGAATAGTTTTTTGGTAGCATAATAAAGTGGACTAGCATAAGTGATATAAGAAGCAAGATTTGTAATGTTTATTTCTCTTAGTACAATGACAAAATTAAGCTATTTATAAAATTAATTAAAAAATAGAGTTCACTATACTAACAAAAAGACATGAAAAGAAAGAGGGAGTAATTATGGCATTAGTAACAACTACAGAAATGTTTAAAAAAGCCTATGAAGGCGGGTATGCGATTGGCGCATTTAACGTAAACAACATGGAGATTATTCAGGGGATTGTAGGAGCTGCAGCAGAACTTAAATCACCATTAATTTTACAAGTTTCAGCGGGAGCAAGAAAGTATGCAAATCCAACATATTTAAAAAAATTAGTAGAAGCGGCTGTTATTGAAGCAGGCGATATTCCAATAGCTTTACATTTAGATCACGGCGAAGATTTTGAAATTTGTAAATCATGTATTGATAATGGATTTACATCTGTTATGATAGACGGATCTAAGCATTCATTTGAAGAGAATATCAGAATTACAAAAGAAGTTGTAGATTATGCTCATGCACATGGATGTACAGTTGAAGGAGAATTAGGAAAGTTAGCAGGAATTGAAGATGACGTAAATGTATCTGCTGAAGATGCTTCTTACACTAATCCTGATGAAGTAGAAGAGTTTGTAAAACGTACTGGGGTAGATTCTTTAGCTATTGCTATAGGAACTAGCCATGGTGCTTTCAAATTTAAACCTGGTCAAGAGCCAAAATTAAGATTTGATATTTTAGAAGAGATATCAAGAAGAATTCCTGGATTCCCAATCGTTTTACATGGTGCATCATCTGTATCACAAGAATATGTTAAAGAAATCCAACAATATGGTGGAAGCTTAGCAGATGCTATTGGAATACCAGAAGATATGTTAAGAAGAGCAGCAACTTCTTCAGTTTGCAAAATAAATATTGATTCAGATTTACGTCTTGCATTTACAGCAGGAATACGTAAAGTGATGTCAAATGATCCTTCAGCATTTGATCCAAGAGCATATTTAAAAGTTGGAAGAGACAATGTTAAAACTCTTGTAAGCCATAAAATCACTGAGGTTCTTGGAAGCAAAGGACAAGTTTAACATTATTCGAAGAAATTATTTATTTTAATGGCTTGAGTTATTATTACAATATTATATAAGGTGTGGTAAAATATAGTATATAGAAGGTTATTAATTATAATAAGAGGTGAGGATTTCATGAGTAAAAAGAGATGTTCTTATTGTGGTAAATTAATAACTGATGATAAAACATATTGTAATGATGAGTGTGAAAATAAATTTAATAGGTTAAGTTAAAATAAAGTATAGTAAGATATATATCTATTCTTGAATATTTGCTCTGAAATATTATATGTATTTCAGAGCTTTTTTTATTGAATTAGGTATTACTCAATATTTGAAGAGAAGATTGTAAGTGCATTGCTGGCCTTCTGAGGTAAATTAAAGGTGTTTCTAGTGTTAACTAAGTTTTAATTTGTATATTCACACAAAAAATAACATGTAAACCATAAGCAGAATTAAATTGAATTGATTATAATTATTGAAATTTTGTAAAAGTAATTGTAAAATAAATATTACGTCTATTTCTGTCGAAAGAAGTAGAAATATTCGTTATTATATTTAGGAGGGAAATCAATGAAGAACAAAAGTAAAAAAGGCTTCTTAGGTACCGTAGAAAGTATTGGTAATAAATTACCACATCCAGCTATAATCTTCGTTATACTAGCTGCTGTAATTGCAGTTTTATCACAAGTATTTGCGATGATGGACTTATCTGTAACTTATACAGGTCTTGATAGATCAACAAATGAAATAAAAGAAATGACTGCAAGTGTAGTGAGCTTACTAACTCCAGAGGGAATTAGATACATGTTTACTACAGCAATTACAAACTTCACAAAATTCGCGCCACTAGGAACTGTTTTAGTTGCCTTATTAGGTGTTGGGGTAGCTGAAGGGACAGGCCTTATAGGAGCATGCCTAACTAAATTAGTTACAAGCACTCCAAAAAGATTAATCACATTAGTAGTAGTATTTGCAGGTGTAATGTCAAGTATCGCATCTGACGCAGGTTACGTAGTATTAATACCACTAGGTGCCGTAATATTCTTAAGCTTTGGAAGACATCCACTTGCTGGTATAGCAGCTGCCTTCGCGGGAGTTTCAGGTGGATTCAGTGCGAACCTTATGTTTGGACCAACAGATGCTCTTCTTAGTGGAATTACAACAGAAGCAGCAAAACTATCAAGCACTCCAGTAGTTGTTGGAGTTACAGACAACTGGTATTTTATAGCAGCATCAGTATTCGTAATTACAATTTTAGGAACAATAGTTACTGAAAAAATAGTTGAGCCTAGATTAGGACAGTACAAAGGTGATGTAATAGAAAAAGTAAACAAGCTTTCTGCTGAAGAAAAAAGAGGATTAAAGTTCGCAGGAATCGCATTATTAGTTACTATAGCAGCAATGGCGGTATTAGTAGTTCCAGCTAATGGAGTATTAAGAAATCCTGAAACTGGCGCTATCCTTAAGTCTCCATTCATGGATTCAATAGTTATCATAATTACAATTTTGTTCTTAATACCTGGAATAGCTTACGGTTATGGTTCAGGAACGGTTAAAAATAGCAATAAAATAATTGATTTAATGAGTAAGAGCATGGCAACAATGGGAGGATACATAGTTTTAGTATTCTTCGCAGCTCAATTTGTTGAATACTTCACATACACAAACTTAGGAACTGTGATTGCAGTTAAAGGTGCAGATTTCTTAAAAAGCATCGGGTTAACTGGACTTCCTCTAATAATAGGGTTCGTATTAGTTGCAGCATTTATCAATATATTCATGGGTTCAGCTTCAGCTAAATGGGCTATCATGGCTCCAGTATTCGTTCCAATGCTTATGGAATTAGGATATTCTCCAGCATTCACTCAAATGGCTTACAGAATAGGAGATTCAACAACAAACATTATATCTCCATTAATGAGTTACTTTGCACTGGTAGTTGCTTTTGCACAAAAGTATGACAAAGAGACAGGTGCAGGAACAATAATTTCGACAATGTTACCATACTCAATAGCATTCTTCATTGGATGGACTTTATTATTAATATTCTGGTTCATTCTTAAGTTACCATTAGGACCAGGAGTAGGTATTGGAATGTAGTAGTTTTCCAGAATGAAGACTATTTAAATAACAGCCTCATCGGGACAAGTCATTATTGGTAATGTCGTAAGAGATATAAAATTATATAGATTAAATTAAATAAAAAATGCCGCTAAATTAATTTAGCGGCATTTTTTATTCACTATAGTGATGATGTTTTAAGTATAAATAATATATTATTATATAAAAACTAAGTTATACTGATAAAAACTCATCTATTAATTCTTTATTATTGTAAAGTGTAACTGCATTGTTAATTATTTTAACATCAAAATGGTTTCCTACCAGACTTTCACCATCAACGTTACAAGTAATCTCTTCTTCAACATTTATAATGATTGAATCACTTTGATTTTTATGGAGTATTGGAATTGTTTCGTGGACACCTCTGATTAGCTTTAAAAATAAATATGGTATCTTTAATTTAGAAACTTTATTTATAGAGTAGATATCAAAAAGTCCGTCTGAAAGTTCGGCATTAGGAGCAATTTTAAAACCTCCTCCATAGTATCTTCCATTGCAGATTGCAAACAGGGTAAACTTGTCCTTATTTGATACATTATCTAGGGAGTATTTAATTTCCTTGAATTTATATTTAATTAGTGTGTAGATAATGCTTAAATTATAAATCTGAGATGGAGGTATTTTTTTTTCCTTCATCAGAGTAACATTAGAAGCCACCTCGGCATCAATTCCAAGGCATACGATATTAATAAAATATCTATCATTAATTTTACCAA
>DALZNT010000075.1:0-17965 GCA_032005505.1 Clostridium sp.
GCAAGAGGATTCTCTAATTCTCCCTCCATTGGCTCACGGTCGTCTCCAAGCCACTTTGTTTCACTGCCCCAATAAATATCTTCTTGTGGTTCCCAAACATCTTCACGACCTCCACCAAAGCCAATGGGCTTTAATCCCATGGATTCTAGTGCACAGTTACCTGTTAGTATCATAAGGTCCGCCCAAGATATTTTATTTCCGTATTTCTTTTTTATTGGCCAAAGTAAGCGACGTGCTTTATCTAGAATAATATTATCAGGCCAGCTATTAAGAGGAGCAAACCTTTGTGTTCCTCGACCACCGCCACCTCTACCATCTCCAACTCTGTAGGTTCCTGCACTATGCCATGCCATACGTATAAATAATGGTCCATAGTGACCGTAATCAGCAGGCCACCATTCCTGAGAGTCTGTCATTAACTTATATAAATCCTTCTTTAGTGCTTTAAGGTCTAGCTTCTTGAATTCTTCAGCATAGTTAAAATCCTTAGACATTGGATTACTTAATTCTGAGTTTTGATGTAAAATTTGAAGGTTCAATTGATTTGGCCACCAATCCTTATTGGTAAATCCTCCACCTGCTATGGCTTTACTTGTTTTTCCAGTCACTGGACATTTCATTTCTGTCATAACATTATCCTCCTTACATTTAATTTTACTAACTTTTCACTAGTTAATACTGTTATACTTATATTGTATAAACTTATAAATCATGATATAACTAATTATTGAAAATAAAATCCAGAGGCATTTACTTACCTCTGGATTTGTAATTTCAATTATATACACTTAATAATCTTTTATTTGAACTGCTCTAAGATATGATTATACATTTCTATAATCCATTGTGTTATATCTTTATATTCTGTACCTATCCATTTGCCTAGTTAAAATATCAAATAGAAACATCCTTAAAAATGTAAAAAGTCACCAATACATCTTTATGCATTGGTGACTTTCCTATGATATGTTTACCTCCTAGTTACTTTGCATTAACTGTAAGCTTTGCATTTTCAATAGGAATAAAAAATTTATTGTTTAATATTACTTGGCCCTTTTTATCGTATGCTTGCTCAATTAGAAGAATATATATACCTTTTTCTGAATTAATATTATATGATTTTATAAGCTCGGACTCAATCACATATTTAACCTCTAAAACAACATTCTTAGCTACTTCATACATTTCTTTCTCTAGGAAAGCTAATAATGCTTTTTTATCTTCCAAATCTATTTTATATTCTTGAAGCATGTCACTTGGAATACAGGAAAATCCATATACACAGGTAGTATTATTTGATTTGTAGTATCTGTTTATACCAGCAACAATAGGCACTTCTCTTTCAAATATATGCCTAGTGTAGTTGTTAGATAGGCCTATCCTATGGTCAATGTCAATATATTCAATATCCCCTGTATAGGCTTTATAAATTGGATTGCTCTTATATTCTAACCCAATTTCACTTATAGCATTACTACAAACATAACTTCCTGAGCCATGCTTCATCTTTATAAATCCATCCTCTTCAAGAAGTAATAAAGCTTGACGTAATGTTGTCCTACTAACTTCCATAATATTTGAGAGTTCTGCTTCTGATGGTAATTTACTATTTACCGAATATACACCATCCTGTATTAACTTTAGTATTCTATTATAGGTGACAACATACTTGGACACCTTTGTATTTATTGACTTATCTTTACTCATTTATATCATCACCTTTTCTACATTAGTAAACTAAGTATTTTGATAATATAATTATACTACAAATAAATCAATTATAAAAACTGGTTACATTTTATAATTTTGCTTTAAACCATTCTACAGTTGTTTCCATTAATTCAGCAGGACCATCACTGTTTTCATCTAATAGACCAAAAGAGTGATCAACTCCTTCAATTATTCTTAAAGTTGCATCTGTACTACCTGCATTCATAACTAATTTTCTAGATTGTATTGGTGGAACCAAAGGATCTTCACTTCCATTAATAGCTAAAAGTGGTCCTGTATAATTTGCAATTTCATCCATAGCATGTGATGCCCTTATAGCTTCAAAAAATTTCTTACCTGTTTCTAATTCAGTACCCCATGGCATTGTAATAGTAACTGAACCATTTTTTAAAGCTTCTTCTTCATATTCAAGGAAACCTTCAAAATTTTCTGCTCCATTAGATGATGCTGAAGCCCAAGTTGCAATAGCCTTAACTTTTTCATTACGTGCTGCTACTATTTGTGCAACTCTACCACCTTGGCTATATCCTAGAACTCCAATTCTATCTGCATCAATTTTATCATTAGATGCTAAATACTCTATAGATTTCATAGCATCGTCTACAGAATAATCTAAATTGTTTTCTACATAAGGTACTTTACTGTCTCCACCACCAGTGAAATCTATTCTTAGTGATGCATATCCATTGGCAGCCAGTTCTTCTGCTACTCTCTTATAAATATCAGCAAGCTCATTTTTATTTCCTCCAGTACCATGTAGTAGTAATACTGCTGGAACTTTTTCATTTTTATCTACATTAGATGGCATAGTAAAAATTCCTGGTATCTCATAATTTTCGCCAACAATTGATATAACTTCTTCAACGCTGGTATTTTTGGTCTGTTCCTGAGATGATTCCTCCCCTTTGCTATCTTTCCCCTGTGAAGAGCAGCCTACCATAGCAAAAGATAATGTTACTACTAGTGTTAATAATAATAGTGATTTGTTTTTCATAATTTCCCCCTAAATGATAATAGTTATACAAATTTTTAGTCATTTCTAAATTTGTATACTTGTATATCAAAATAATACAACTTAATAGGCTATTCTGTCAAATTATTTCTACATAAAACTTTCTTCTATCAAAATATAATTAACCTATATATATAAATGTATATATATATGTTGCACTTTTATATATAAATACAGTACTCTAATCACTTTCATTCACTAGTAAAAAGTGAGGGTTAAAAGCAATGTCATTTAGTTAAGACTTTGTGACATTAATACCCAAAGAGACAAGTATGACGAAAATCATACCTGTCTCTTTTTTTTACGAAAACTCTTGATTTTGAAGCTGTTATAAAACTACTTTTATCAATGGGAGGCAATGCTATTTATACGGAGCTTTTAGATTACTTTAATGGTATTCTTTCAATTTTTTTAGCTGATATTTATGATCGGCTTATTTGTCGTACCTAAAATAGTTGAGATAAATAAAAAAGTTACTAAAGTATCATTTTTATATACTTTAGTAACTTTACTCATTTGCATTTATTGGCTAACTTAATGACATTGACCCTACTCAATGCAGAAGTCAACTATAAATATTACTTACTCCCTTTTTACATGTTCTCCTATTGCTACTCCTGTAATACCCAGCTCTTTATCATATACTATACTACCACGTACAAGAGTTTTCATAACTTGACAGCCAATTTCTTTGCCTATATATGGGCTGTGCTTATGCTTGTACTGCAAATCTTCTGCTTTTAGTGTATAAGGACTATTTGGCTTCAACAAAACAATATCAGCATCTTTACCAATAGCTATCTCCCCTTTGTTCTTTAAGCCAAAGATTTTTGCAGGGTTTGTTGCAAGTATTTTCATGAGCTGGCATACACACATCTCTCGCTTTTGAACAGCTTCATCAAACATAATATCAAGAACATTCTGACATGCAGACATGCCACCCCACACTTTAAACATATCATTCTCTAGGTTTTCTTTCATTTCTGGAGGACAAGGCGAATGATCAGAAGTTAAAATATCAATATTCCCTTTTTTAAGCTGTTCCCATAATTTTTCTGTTTCGTCCTTACTTCTTATTGGTGGAGAACATTTTGCCACTCCACCTAGCTCTACACAAGCTTCTCTTGTAAGAGCAAGATAATGTGGACAAGATTCTACTGTAACGTCCATTCCATCATGCTTTGCCTTTACAACTTCTTCAACTGCTTCAGCACAGCTTAAATGTACGAAGTGAAGTTTACATCCAGTTACCTTTCCAAAATACAGCACCCTTTTCACTGCCTCTACTTCTGCAAAAATAGGTCGTGAATCCATATAAGCGTCCATATCCTTTTTCCCTGCATTTATTGCATCCTCTGCTAGCCTATCGCACACCACTGCATTTTCACAGTGAATAGAAAGAGTCTGGTTAAGCCTTTTTAATTCCAGCATTCCTTTATATAATATATAGTCATCTATGTTCTTGAAATCTCCTGGAACATCAAAGCCACAGGTAGAAACAAAACATTTATAGGCAACCACGCCTGCCTCATTAAGCTCATGAAGCTTTTCTAAATTATTTGGCATTAATCCACCATACAATGCATAATCCACATAATTTTTACCCTTAGCACTTGCTAGTTTTAAATTTGCTGTTTCTCCATCTGTAGTAGCTGGTAAATTATTCAATGGCATATCCACATAACATGTTGTTCCTCCAGCTGCTAGGGCTTTAGTTCCAGTTTCAAACCCTTCCCAGACTGTTCTGCCTGGTTCACAAAGGTGAACATGGGCATCAATTACCCCAGGAAGTACATACATGCCTTCTGCATCAACAACTTTTTCCGAAGCACATAAGTCGTGTCCCATGGCAGCAATTTTTCCATCTTTAATACCAATCTCTATTTCCATCACCTGATTAGGTAAAACTACCTTACCATTCTTAATGACCACGTCATAGCTCATTCTATTCACCTCCTATTGATTTGCCTTTTCAGTGCCGAGTTGGTTTATCATCTTCTTTTCTTTATATTTACTGAGGAAATAATATGTTGCTGCTGTTGGTATAATACTTGCTAGCCAAGAAATCTCTACAAATAGGAATGAGAATATCACACCTACAATAAGAGCCCAAATTGCTGAAAGATTAATTCCTTTAAACGGCCCCTCTGGATTGTAATAATCCTTTAAATTTATTTCTTGTTTTCTTAATATATAATAATCAACTACTAGTATAGCAAAAATTGGTCCTAAAAAAGCAGAATATATCAAAATAAAAACATTAAGTCCTGATGCTGAAGATTCTTTAATAAGTTCCCATGGGAATGTTGCAAAGGCTGCAAGTCCTACTATTATAGCGGATTTTTTAAAGTTAAGCTTTACAATATCCATGAGTGCATAAATTGGTGGTAATGCATTGTTTAAAAGATTCGTTGTAATTTGTGCAAATATTATGAATACGAGTGTTAAAACAACAACTAATTTATTTGGCACAATTTGTGCAAAGCCTACTACTGGATTTGCAATTCCTGTTACTTTTGTTACAAGAAGTCCAATTACTCCCATAAATACTGTTGCTGGAATTAACGCTAAACAATAAACCATTCCTCTCTTGGCAGGCCCTATTCCTGGCTTCACTTCTCTTACATAATCACCAACATTGATTAACACCGCACAGTTAACACCAATGAAGGATGTTACAGCACCAAAGAATGGTAACCCCCAAGAACCCTTAACATGAAGCAGCTCCTCTGTTATAACATTGCCGTGAAGTTTTAAAACTGTAACTAACATGTAAATTAGAGCTGCAATAATAATAACTCCTCCGATGTTTTCTATTGCCTTTATACCCTTGAAGCCCAAGACAGATAGACCTATCTGGAATAAGTGGAACACAATGAAGAATAAAATAATATTATTATAATCAAATAATATCTTGCTGACTTCATTCAATGCTGAGGCACCAACCCAACTCTGGAATCCATACCATATTATTGCAGGTATGGCTCTACATAAGGCTGGAATAAATGTACCTTTAAACCCAAAAGAGCTTCTTAGTTGTACCACATATGGCATTCCTGACTTATAACACAGCTTATCGTTTAACACGAGACAAATTGCTACCAACCCAGAGCCAAGTGCAATAGCCACAATGACTTGTATTAGGTTCAATCCACCTTCTACAAGATTTGACCCCAGAGAGAAATTCCCAATAGAAACACAGCCACCAAGCCATGCTAGTAAATAGGATGTACTTCCCATAATACGCTTATTTGCAGGAATTGGAGAGAGACTATCAGTTTCATAAATATCTACATCTATATTTTTCATGTTATCACCCATAGCTTTATCATCCCTTTCATTTCATTCAAGGTACAAACAAGTTGTGAAAAATCTGTTGTACCTACCTATTTGATTTACAATTCATATATTTTAAGGTAGTGATACTTTATGAGGTTAATTACCCCATATTCTTTGGATTTGATGTCACAAAAATATTATCCTTTTGAAATCTGATTAAAAAGCGGGTCACTGCCAAATCGAGTTAGGTCAATAGTGTAATCAATATCTGCATCTCACTATAAATCTAAAAGACATTCCAGTACCTCTTTCATATCACCAACAATTCCATAATCAGAAATGTTGAAAATAGAAGCCTCTTCATTTTTATTAATAGCTATAAATAATTTTGTATCCTTAATTCCCTCTGTATGCTGAATAGCTCCTGATACGCCTAAAGAAATGCATATACGAGGTCTAATTGTATATCCTGTCTGTCCAATCTGATGTTCAAATGGTATAAATCCTGTATCAGCAAGTGGTCTAGTTCCACCTATTGCAGCACCTAGTTTATCTGCAACCTTCTTAAGAAGCTCAAAGTTTTCTTCACTTTCTGCACCTCTTCCTCCCACTACTACAATATCTGCTGATAAAATACTATCTGTATTATTAGCTGACGGAAGTACTTCCACAACTTTAATCTTAGATTCTGGCATAACTATATCATCCAAGTAATATACTTCAGCCTTGCCATTTTCTATTTTTTGAACTGTAGTATATACTCCTGGTCTGACTGTCATCATCTGTGGATAGCATCCTTCTTTTGTAACAATTGTCACAAATACATTTTCACCAAAAGATGGTTTATTCTGTTTTATATAAAATGAACCATCTTCTCTGGTAGATACTTTTAGCTCTGTACAGTCTGCTGTAAGACCACATTCTAATTTTGCAGCTACTCTAGAAAATATAGAACGGCTCAATGTGGTTGCAGGAATTAAGACGCTAGAAGGGTTTATTTTCTTTATAATTTCTGCAATAACCTGACTGACTGCATCATCTTGAAAATAACAATCATGTTCTGTTTTAACAACATATATTTCATCAACACCAATCTGCTCCACTTGTTTCACAAGATTTTCACAATCTTTAGCAACCACAATAGCTTGTATCTTCTCTCCTGTGGTTTCCTTAATTAAATGTGCAGCTGAAACTAGTTCTGCTACAACAGCTTCTAAATTACCATTATAATTTTCTGCAAAAACACAAATTCCATTTGTCATTTAATTTTTTCCTTTCTCATTTTCAATTAAATCCATCATCTTTTTAGCCATTTCTTGCGGAGTACCTACTAGCATCTGCGCTTTCTTTGTATGTTCTGGAGCAAATGAATCTGTCACAACTGTTGGTGAACCTGTTAAACCAATCTCGTCCTTCACCATATTCAGTTCTACATTAGTATAAACTTCCATAGGTTTATTTTTTGCTGCACGTTTTGTTCTTAATGTAGCAAGACGAGGCTCATTGCATCCAAAGCAAACAGTTAGTAATACGGGAAGCTCACACTGAATTTTCACATTTGTACCTTGATACTTTTTCACAGCTTCTATCTTAGAACCTTCATTTATGTCATATTCTACTCTTTGTATTTCTGAAACATGTGGAATTGATAGATATTCTGCTACCATTGCTCCTACTTGTCCAGTTGCACCATCTGAAGATAATGCTCCACTTAAAAGCAAATCGAAATCCCCGTATTTCTCTATAGCTTTAGCTATCACTTTAGCTGTGGCAATAGTATCTCCACCAGCAAAAGCTCTATCAGTAATAAGACAGCTTTTATCGCAGCCCATTGCCATTGCATCTCTTAATGATTTTTCTGCATCTAGTGGTCCCATTGTAAATACAACAACCTGTCCATCGGTCTTTTCTTTCAAGGATATTGCTTCTTCAATTGCGTTCAAATCTGCAGGATTTATCATTCCTTCAGAACTCCCACGCACAAGTGCATGGGTTTCTGGATCTACTGAAACGTTATTTGAAACAGGAACCTGTTTAATAAGAACTGCTATATTCATATTTCCTCCTCATTCAATCACAACTTTCATAAATCATTTATAAATTAATTATTTTAATAAACGGTCAAATGCCCAATCCTCTAAAAGTGGTGTTTTTTCACCTCTTATAATGAATTTTGCAAGGTCTCTACTTGCTGCTGGTGCTTCAATTACACCGTTTCCGCCGTATCCTGTAGCTAAAATATATCCTTCAACTGGAGTTTCACCAATAATTGGAAGAAAATCCTTTGGCTCAGCTCTGTACGATAACCATGAAGAAACAAGACCGCTATCTACGATTCCTGGCACTTTACACTCTAACTGATCTAATAAGAAATCAATGAAGTAATCATCTGTACCACCTGTAGTTGGTAATTTACCTGGATCCCACTGTCCTGCATGCATTGGATTGCTTAAATCCATTGATAAGTGTGATTTACATATGAAAATATTATCTCCAGCACGTAGTGCATAGAATTCAGGATATTTTAATACTGGGAATGTATATCCTAATTTTTTTCCTGGAGGGCTTAAGAAGAAAGCTTCAGCTTTTGTATGCCAAATTGGAACATCCATTCCTACCATTTCACCAGTGAATTTACTCCATGGTCCAGTACAATCCACAACGTAGTCAAGTTCATATTCTTTTCCATCATTTGTCTTAAGTCCTGTTATTTTGTTGTTTTCAACCTTTACTTCTGTTACTTCTACACCAATTTTTACTATTCCACCATTTGCTTTCATTTTCTTTGCATAAGTATTAGAAATCATAGTTCCATCAAAATATCCATCATCTTCTGTGTATCCTGCTCCTAAGATATTTTCTGTTGAGATATCTGGAAGGATTTCTTTGATACGCTCTTTATCTGTTATATATTCTCCTGTATAGCCAGCTGCCTTTGTCAAAGCAATACCAGTTTTAATTACTTCTTCTACCTTTTCATTAGTAGCAACTACTAATGTTCCTGTTTTGTCAAAGCCAGCAGAACCCTTCTCCTCTTCTTCCATTTTTAAATAGGATTCAAAACCATAAAGTCTTACATCCCAATATCTATTTCTAAGTGAATCATCGAAAAGACATACAGTACCTGCAGATTTTGCTGTTGAAGCACCTCCTATTGTATTCTTTTCAAATAGAATAACTTCTGCATTATCATAAAGACTTAAGTGATATCCAAGCGCTGTACCTGAAATACCTCCACCAATAATACCAATACGTTTTTTTTTCATGTCGTTACCTACCTTTCTTTTTTACCTATTTTTTCTTATCTATTAAATTAATTTTTATATAAATTACATCTTATCTACTGCTAAAACAGTGTTGAGCAATACCTTACAGCCTCGCTCAATATCTTCATCTAGGGTAAGTTCAGATGGTGAATGACTAATTCCATCCACACTTGGAACAAATATCATGCCAGTTGGGAACACAGAGGTCATAACCAAAGAATCATGGAAAGCTCCACTTGGAACCACTTCATACTCATATCCCAATTCCTTTACAACAGCTTCAATTTCATTTTTTATCCAATCTGACATTGGTGCTGGTTCGTGATATGAAATCTGCCGGAAAGAATACGAATTAACTGATTCTTCACAAACTTTCTTAAGATATTCCGTTAACTTATTCTCTATAAGAGAAATAATTTCTGCATCCTGGTCTCTAATTTCCAAGTTAAATGTACACAATCCAGGAACAACATTTACAGAATTTGGTGATGCCTTTATTGTGCCAACAGTAGCAACTGTAAATTCATTTCCATACTCTGATACAACCTTCGGTACTTTTGATATAAAATCTGCTGCTGCCACTAAGGCATCCTTTCTATCCTTCATAGCGGTGCTTCCTGAATGATTGGCCTCACCATTGATTACAACTTCGTATCGACTCACCCCAGCTATTGAAGAAACGATGCCGATAGAAGCATTCTTTTGATATAATGAAGCTCCTTGCTCTACATGAAGCTCAATAAAACAGTGAACTGATTCCTTATATTTTAAAGCCTTTCCAACTTCTGAAACCTGGATACCATAAGCCTTCATGACCTCACTTCTTGGTTCTCCATACATATCTAGATCCGACTCACTTATCTTCGGATTTATACCACATACAGCACTACTTCCCAAAAGCCCGTTTCCGAATCTAAAGCCTTCCTCATCTGTGAATACAATAACCTCAACAGGATGAGATAACTGATGTCCACTTTCTAATAGAGTTTCACATATGCTAAGCCCTGCAACACATCCAAGTACTCCATCATACTTACCACCATCTGGTACTGTATCCAAATGAGAGCCAATGAGAATGGCTGGCAAGCTGGCATCTTTTCCTTCCATTCTTACAATGATATTACCTGCATCATCTATTCGTGATTCAAGCCCTAGTTTCTTGAAATATCCCATAAAGGTCTCTCTACCCCTAATATCCTCTTTAGAGTATGCTACTCTACTATGGGTACTATCTTTCTGTGCGCCACACAGATAAAGTTCATTTAAATGAGAAATGATTTTTTCTAAATTAATTTTCATAATTTCATTTCCTTTTTAATATTATAGAATTGCTTATATTTCCGGATCACGGTTACAATCTTTAGAATAAATATAAGCGAATGGTTCTCTTCCAACGCCATAAGCTGCTTGTAAGGAGTATGCACTCATAAACATATAGTCTTCTTTCTCAACTGGTATCCATTCGTTGTCGAGATTGTAAACGCCTTGACCAGTTAAGACATATGCACCATGTTCTTGATAATGTGTTTCAATAAATGGGTGACAAGCACCTGGGTCAAATGAAAGAATGTGCATATTCATATCAAAAGCTAAATCTGTTGGCAATAAGTCTTTAATCAAAACGTTTTCCATTTCGTCATAAATTCTATATTCCATTTTATTTACATTTCCTGTAACAACCCATGTCTTCATATCATCAAGCTTGTCATATCTTTTTTTGTATAAGAATAATCTGCAGCTTTCTTTTTCTTTATTTTCCAAATATATCTTTTTATCTGGTGGACAGTATAAGTATCCGCCTGCTGTAAGTTCAAATGTCTCATCATCTGCTGATGCTATAACAGCTCCTTCGATGCAATAAACAAAGGTTTCTACTCCATTTCCACCAAAGCCTTTTGCATTCTTTCCTTCTGGATTCATTTTAATAATGTAATCAACGAAACTAGCACCTAGCTTTGGAGATGCAAGAATTGTCATTTCACATCCTTCGAATCCTGGAACAACATTCTTTACTCGTCCTTCTGTGGAAATTAAAGCATAATTATTTTTCTTAACTATTGATCTATTAGTCAATAATCCTTTTGGGTAAGCCATTTTTATTCCTCCTTTTACTTTTACCTGTCAATTACTTATATGCTAATTGATATATACTATCAATTAATACCTCAACCCCTTTTACAAGGTACTGCTGATCTGTATGTTCTTTTGGATTATGACTGATGCCTTCATGACTTGGAACGAAAATCATTGCCGTAGGAATCTGTTTTGCAATGAGCTGTGAATCGTGCCCTGCTCCACTATGCATAATCCTATAATTAACTTTTCTGTCATCACACACTTTCTCAATACAACCCACAATTTCTTTATTCATTGGAACTGGTGGCTCGTCCATCCACATATGAATATCTACTTCTACATCACACTCTTTTGCAGTTGCTTTCATAAATGAAATCATTTCATCTGTAAATTGTTTTAAAAAATCTCCATCTGTATGTCTTATATCTAAAGAAAACTCTGCTTTTCCCGGCACTACATTTCCTACATTAGGTTTTACTTCTACAAAGCCTGCTGTTGCCACTAGTGGACTTCCATATGCCCTTGCCTTATCTAAAATATTACTAATCATTTTACTTGCTGCATAAAATGCATCACGACGATATTCCATTGGAGTTGTTCCTGCATGATTTGCCATTCCTACAACCTCAACCTTATATCTTCGCTGTCCAGCAATGCTATCTACTATTCCTATTTCTTTTCTTTCCATTTCCAAGATATTACCCTGTTCTATGTGTGCTTCCAAAAATGCTTTTACATCTTTGCGTTTGTCTCTTGAGGAATCTCTAAACTCAAATCCAGCCTTATGCATAGCATCTGTAAACACAACTCCATTACCATCCTGAATATGTTCTACTTCTTCCCTATCTCCACATCCCAAAAAATTTTTACTTCCCCAAAACACAGTAGGAAAACGTGAGCCTTCCTCTTCTGCAAATGATACCACTTCAATATTACGACGAGACTTACCGTACTTCTCTTTAAGATGACTCAATGCCACAATACCAGCAATGATTCCATACATGCCATCATACTTACCACCATTTACAACTGTATCCACATGAGAACCTGTCAATATGGTTTCTTCTGACAGCTGGTCACCTTTTATGCAACCATATAAATTACCTACTTCATCAAAGTGTGTAATTAACCCCTCTTCCTCCATAATCTTCTTTAATTCTACCTGAGTGTCTACCCATTCCTTAGAATAAAGAAGACGGGTAATTCCTCCCTTTGGGTCGGATGCCTTATCAGCCACTCGCTCAATCAGCCGAACTATCTTCTCCTGTAAAACTTCTGACAAATATTTCACATCCTTTTCATATTATCTTTTTAGAGTTATCAGCTCTCCTATTGGTTCTGATACTATTTTTCCATCTTTATAAATAGTTGTACCTCTTAAAATTGTCCGAACAACTAGTCCATGAAATTTCCTATTCACATATGGACTAACCTTGTGTAAATAGAATAAATCTTCTGATTTTAATATATATTCTTTATCAAGGTCAACTAGTGTGAAGTCTGCATCATAGCCTATTTCAATTTTTCCTTTTCCTTTGATTCCAAACACTTCATTAACATTCGAAGCTGTTAACCTTGCTATCTTATGGAGCGGTAATTTTCTATCATGATAAGCATACTTCAATAATCCTGGTAGAGTTGTCTGACAAGCCGAAATTCCACCCCACACATTTAAAAATTCTCCTTCTTTCAGTTTCGGGTCACAAGGTGAGTGGTCTGAAGAAATAAAGGTAATCTCATCATTAAATAATTTTCCCCATAACTTTAACTGATTTTCTGTATCTCGAATCGGTGGTGAACATTTTCCGATGTTTCCCATGCGTTCCACATCGTAATCTGTTAGGTACAGATAATGTCCGATTGTCTCACACGAAACATCTACTCCTCTTCTTCTTGCTTCAGTCACTAACTCTACTCCTTTTGCTGTACTTATATGTGCAATTATTAATTTACACCCTGTCTCTTCTGCAAAGGTAATAACTCTTGATATACTTTCTATTTCTGTAATCGGTGCGTGTGCAGCAAAATAATCCCATACTCCTGTTTTACCACTTTTTCGTGTATTTTCTGTAAGTCTACTTATAAGTCCATCGTTTTCACAGTGAACCATCAATGGTAGATTTAATTTTTTCAATTGTTCCATTCCTTTTAAAAATGTGTAATCATCTGACCCTGGGAACTCATCAATACCACTGAAGCAGGCAAAGGCCTTAAATCCAATTACTCCACATTCGGCAAGTTCCTCGAATTTATCCATATTATTTGGTGAAAATCCTCCCCACAAACCAAAATCACAAAGAGAATCTCGTTTTGCTATTTCTAATTTTGCTTGAAAAGTTTTTCGGTCTAGTGTACAAGGAGAACTGTTTAGAGGCATATCGAAATATGCTGTCCCACCAGCCGCCGCAACTGCCTGACTTCCAGTCTTAATAGTTTCCCAATCCATTCTTCCTGGAGAATTAAAATGTACATGCCCATCTGTTGTAGCAGGAAAAATGTGAAGCCTTGATGCATCGATTATTTCCTTAGCGTCTCCTGATATTTCTTCATTGATTTCAACGATTTTTCCGTCATAAACACCTATGTCCGCTTTTTTCACACCCTCATTAAAAACT
Source organism: Clostridium sp. (assembly GCA_032005505.1). Classification (GTDB taxonomy): domain Bacteria; phylum Bacillota; class Clostridia; order Clostridiales; family Clostridiaceae; genus Clostridium_J. Next base: position 13,980 of record DALZNT010000075.1, read on the forward strand.
ACTATCCCATTTCTAATAATCAAATCATAATTTTTTGGCAACATCTTCACCTCCATTTTATATTTTCTGAATATTCTTTATTTTCATAATATTTTATCTATAATAATAATTATAGATAATTTTTTAACAATTTTCATCGCCATAATGAGATGAAAAAAGAAAGATATTTTATCCACATTGGATAAAATATCTTTCTACATTTCAAATAAAATCTATACATATATGGTTTTTATGCTATTTATCTAGATAAAATCTTTATTATGTTTTTCAATCATTTTATATACAACTAACCCAATTCTCACCGCCAGAACTTCACTAGCATTATCAAAATCGATCCCTGTGATATTGGTTATTTTATCCATTCTATAGGCCGCAGTTTTATAATGAATATATAACTCCTCTGCTGTTTTCTTAAGGTTTTGATTTTTGTCTAGATAGGTTTTAAGTGTAAGTAACAAATCATCTCTCTGAGTTTTTTTATAATTATACAATTTCTGAAGTGATTCTGGAACATATTCCAATAGCGTAAGAGTATTATCTATCTTGCAAAGTGATTTAAAAATTCCCAAATCAGAAAATAAAATAATCTCAGACCCGATACTTGAAATTTCCCTGGCAACATCCACAAAATTAAATGCATCATTTGCCTCTTTAAAACTCTCTGGAAGATTTATAATTCCTCCCACTACCTTCCCAATTCCTCCCTTTACCCTCAACTCCTTATTATGTCTCGTAACATACTTTTGGATTTTTTCTGCTATAGTTTTTATTTCCTTCCGATATTCTTCTTGTTTCTGCTCTGGATTTATGTCCTGAATAACTATTACTCTATCTAAATCATTCTGAATTCTAGCATTTATAAAATACATCAAAATAGCATCATTCAAAATATTAGTATATTGCGTCTTTTTATTAAAGTCTAAATATGCATCTTCTCTTTCATTCTTAAAACCAAAAACAAGCACTCTATAACTTCCGTTAAGTGCAACTCCAATAAGATTTGTACTTTTCTGTAATTGCTCTATTGAGTGTACCTTTCCATTTAAGAGGTTATGCATAATATCATTCTGGAATTTTTTCTCAAGCTCAGTAATTGCATATTGTCGAGAATATTCATGCTGTAGAGCTGTGATTGCATTTTCAATAGCAATGTAATCCATACTATCAAGGGGTATATTAATTTCTGTAATTACCAAATACACCTTTATACCCAAATTTATATTTAAAAATGTTATATATTGATTTTTATGTTCTCCGTTAACGATTATTTCTTGTTTTGAAAATGTGTGATTCGAATAAAAACCTAATTCATATACTTCTGCATTATCCATTATTTCCAGTTCATTCATTTCCTCACTAGTAGTTGCCAAACAAGTCTTGTTCTGATTAAAAATCGAAACTGGATTCTGAATCAGTTTAGCAAGGACATCTAATATTCTTTCGATTCCATTCTCTGTGGAATTCATAGAAAGTGCAGCAAAATTATCATGTGTTGTTTTGAAATACTTTAGTCTTGTAACTTCTTCATTAAACATATGTTCCATAATTAGGCTCATGATATCTCGAAATGAGATTTCAAACGGAACCTCTAAAACAGGTATGGAATACGTCTCTGCAAACTCCATCAATAAATCTATTTTTGTATCAGCAAATTCTATATTTCTTCCTCGTTTCAGTATAATTGCACTGACACCTTTTTGTATAAGCTCACAAACATAACCTTTAAATATTTCTATAGAACATGATTTAAATGCATATAAACCAGTTAACAATACTTCTCCACCACTAATAAATTTAACAATATCAGGAGCTTCAATAATTGTCACTCCTCTAATCTCATTATCAATTCCCTTTTTCCCGCCAAGTATTTTAGCCTTCTTTAAAGTTTCTATGCTTAATAACTCTCGTACACTAAAGCTCATTTTCCCACCCGCTTTCACCCATTATTTTATAAATTTTTTTTATTAAAAAGAGTAACTCAAATTTGTAAATTTCATACTAGAAACTTCCAATACTCACCTTATCATTAGAAACTATATTTTCTTAAAATCTATTCTATATCAAGAGCCTGCCTCGCAATTCCTCCTTAAATTATCGGAATATTCTCTCTTATAAAGTTACAAATGACCCTATATTTAGGTTTAACGTCTTTAAGTAACCATATAACTTCTCTATTTATTATGCACTGTTTTGCTAATTTACGAGATGACCTTTTTCCATAATTAAGCCATTCCTAACCCTTCCATACTTTAAACTATGAAATCTTCATCTTCTAGTTCTTCATAAATACCCTTTTGATATCCATTTTTCTTTGTAGAGAAGAAATCATGGGTCTTAGTTTCTACGCTTAATCCATTTAAAACTAGCAAGAGCTTGTCTCTGACAATCTCTCCCCCCCTAAGGGTTGTAGTATTTTAAAATCCAGAGGCATATAGTTACCTCTGGATTTATAATTTCAATTATATATACCTAGTAATTTTTTATTAGAACTCCTTCAAGATATGATTATACATATTAATAATCCATTTTATTATATCTTTATAGTCTGTACCTTTAACTTCTAATATTTCCTTTGAATAAGGCTTAAATATATCTTCTAAAAACTTCTCATTGTTTACTTTATTATATCAAACATAGATTAACTGTCGCAACTTAGTTTTTATAAAATGGTCAGAGTGCTTCAAATTTTATCAACTTAAGATATAACATTTTTATTGAAACAGCATTTTTTGTATTTTTTTCCACATAGTACGAATCCTCATACTTAAGCAGCTCTTCCTTTTTAGGAATATAGAATTCCTTACCTGCCCGCTCTGTTTGTAACTTCTCAAGGTCTCCATCAAACATTAATAGCGATTCACTAACTATGTAATACGCAAACCTTACTGCTTCCTCACCTATCATTTCACATCTATCAAGCTGGTCTTCTAGCTCCATTATATTTAATTGTACTTCGTCTGGATTTTGAGTATTAAATAGTTCTATAAAAAAATCAAATTCACATATACCGTATAACCTAACACAAGATAATATATCAATATCATAAAGCTCTTGGTATTCCACTAAATCACTTTCCCCTACTAACTATATTTACATTTTATCTCTTTATACAACAAAAGTGAAGAATTCTCAACTCTACACTTAGTATAATATTTATTCTTTTTACATAAACTATTTATAATACTTTTAGAATAATTATAGGTGGTGAAACCATGAGAAGCTTTCTTGAAAAACTCTTTATCATAGAAGGAATTATGTTCGGAATTATAGGCATATTATTTTTTGTTAGTTCCTTCAGTACCTTTATTATCTTAGTCAAGGTAATTGCCGTTATCTTATTGATTATAGGTGTATTTACCTCTATCAGAGCATTTCTTACACCTTACACAACCTTTCTTATGATTAACGGATTTCTTTCTATATTGTTTGGAGCAATTTTACTCTTTGCCCCTATTGAAACTATGAATGTCCTTGCCCTATTCTTCGGTACTTGGACAACAATTAGGGGAGTATATTTACTCATAATGTCCATAAAATATAAAAATTTCGGTATAAACTTTAATACTATTTATAACGTTATTTTAATAGCTCTAGGTCTTTGGATATTCTTCAATCCAATTGTTGCTATTTTGGCAACCCCGTATATTATTGGTTCATATTTTATAATTACAGCTGTGTGTGAAATCTATTTAGGTTTACAAATTAAAAAATAAAGCATTAAGGAATAAAATTCCTTAATGCTTTATTTTCCCCCAAAATATTAGCAAGAGCTTGCCTCTGTCAATTTCTATCACCCCTAAGGGTTGTAGTATTCTCCAAAAGAAAATACTTGCTATATAGTCAACCTCAGTCGTTCCTACTTCTAAAACATCCTTATGGGTTGCAAAATACCAAATCATTCAACAAAAAAGATTGATTCCTAGAACTTAAGAATCAATCTTTTTCAACAAATTATATATTTTACTTTTTCAATGTTAAGTTATTGC
>DALZNT010000076.1:0-8137 GCA_032005505.1 Clostridium sp.
GAAGTAACAATATGAAAATCACTGTGTAATTTTGAGAGAATATTTTCTCTTTAATTTATGATAGAAGCAAGAAGTTCGAGGAAGTGAAGGAATGAGGAGCAGAGTTTATTAAACATAAATGAGCACCGCAGTGACTGAAACTGACGAAGAAATTCGTAGCTTATATCAATAAATAATCTGGTAATAATGCTCTTGATGGATACACCCGTTCCCATACCGAACACGAAGGTTAAGCATCTAGAGGCCGATAGTACTGCACGGGAAGCTGTGTGGGAGGGTAGGTGGTTGCCAGGTCTGAGGATCTTTAGCTCAGTTGGTTAGAGCAACCGGCTCATAACCGGTAGGTCCGGGGTTCGAGTCCCTGAAGGTCCACCATATTTGGGGGTATAGCTCAGTTGGGAGAGCACCTGCCTTGCACGCAGGGGGTCAAGAGTTCGAATCTCTTTATCTCCACCATATTGACACTGTAATTTAATTACGGTGTCTTTTTTATATTTAATTTTATATGAATTTAAATATGGTGTGTTATAATTACATTTAAGATTAAAATACAATTTATAATTGAGATTAATTATAGTAAATTTGTTTTATATCTAAATTAAAACTGAGAGAGGTAATTACTATGAGTAGAGTTAAGCAGTTTTTTAGATGTTTAACGGCAAGACTTGATGATGAGGATAAAGAAATTATTGAAAAATACTTAAGTAGTAAAGAAAAGAAATTATTATATAAGCTACCAGTATATGATATAAAGCACTGTGTTAATGTAGCTAAAGATATAAAAAATAATGAAAAAGAAGAAGATTTGCTAAAGATAAATATTGATTTTACAAAATTAATTAAATCAGCACTTTTACACGACATAGGAAAATCTTTTAAACCATTAAATCCTATAGATAAATCAATTTTAGTTATTTTAAATAAAGTTACTAAGGGAAGTATAAGGAAGTATGAAGATAAAAGTAGAAGCATATATATTTATTTCAATCATGGGAAAGAAGGATATAAGATACTTAAAGGAAATGATTATAGTGAAGAATTTTTAAAGATTATAAGAGATCATCATGACTATAGTGAAATAAGTGAATGGCTTAAGATATTAAGAAAGTATGATGATATGAATTAATTAAGTTTAATTTTGAACTATAAATTAATTAAGTGTGAACCTATTTAATATTATGTATTAGTCATAGATGTTTCTATGATATACTATTGTTTAAATAATAGTATTAATATTCATTCAAATATATAGTGGAGGGTAGTATGACAAGTTTAGATAGACGTAATAAAATAAAGGAACTATTATTGATCTCTAAAGAACCCATAAAAGGGCAAGGACTAGCTGATATGTATGAAGTTACTAGACAAGTTATAGTTAGAGATATTGCAATTATGAGGGCAGAAGGATTAGAGATAATATCAACACCAAAAGGATATATGATATTAAGAAATGATTGTGAAAGTGTAAGATCAGTTATTGCAGTAAATCATAGTCGAGATGAAATGGAAGAAGAACTTAAAATAATTGTTAAGTATGGAGCGATTATTGAAGATGTAATCGTGGAACATCCTCTTTATGGTGAAATTAGAGGTATGCTTATGTTAAAAACTATGTATGATGTAGATAATTTTTACAATAGTTTTAAAAATTACTCAGTAGAACCACTTAGTGCACTTACTAATGGAGTACATTTACACACAATTGTATGTGAAAATAAAGATATACTAGCAAATATAACAAATGAGTTAAATGATAAAGGATTTCTAGTTAAGGCATTATAGGTTGAAATAATATTATAAATTAGGGGAGTGAACAGTTTGAAGAAGAAAGCTTTAGGCGGAATAGTTACCGTACTGATATTATTATTGCTTTTATGTTTCTCAAGCATAAATATAATAATTGATTATCAATGGTTCAGTGAACTTGGATATCTTTCAATTTACTTTACTAAATTAGTAGCTATATTAAAACTAATGGTGCCAACTTTCATAGTAGTATTCTTTGCAGTTGCATTATACTATAAAAGTTTGGCACCAAATATTAAAAAGTTAAGTAAGGTTGTAGACATTGATAAGAAGGGTGATAAAAAGAAGTTTAGAATATTTTTAGGAATAGATGCTCTGATTTCATTAATATTCTCATTTGGATTTGCTAGAGTGTATTGGTATAAAATATTAGAGTTTACCAATTCTACAAACTTTGGGATTAATGATCCTTTATATAATAAGGACATATCATTTTTCATATTCAAACTACCATTAATAGAATCACTGTGTAGCAGTGCTATATCTCTGTTAGTCTTATTAGTAGCAGGTACATTAGTAGTTTACGTATTATTAACAGCTAAAGATAAAGCAAGTAATTACGTGGAGAATAAAGGTCATAATATACAAGGAATTAAAGATATAACTAGTGGATTAACTAAATTTGCGGGAAGACAACTTGCTATAATTACATCATTCGTAATGTTATTAGTATCTTTAACTTATATGATAAAGGCTTGGAGTTTATCTTATTCTCCTAGAGGTGTTGTATTTGGGGCAAGCTATACTGATGTTACGGTATCTTTAAAATTCTATAAAGTTATTGCTGTAGTTTCTATTATATTTGCTTTAGTAGTATTCTTTAGCTTAATGTTAAAAAAAGTTAAACCGATAATATTCTCTGTGATAATAATAGGTGTTCTTATTGTTGGTGAAGGCGTAGCTGCAGTATTAACTCAGCAGTTTATAGTTAATTCCAATGAGAAAACATTAGAGGCACCATATATAAAAAATCATATTGAATATACAAAATTAGCTTATAATGTTGATGAAATTGAGGAACAGAATTTCCAACTTCAAAATAATTTAACAGCAGCTGATATTGAAGCTAATGATGATATTATATCTAATATCAAAGTTAACTCTCGTAGACCTGCACTAGAATTCTATAATCAATTCCAGTATATAAGATATTATTATAACTTTAATGATGTTGATATAGATAGATACTTCATTAATGGAGAATATAATCAAGTATTTATAGCTCCTAGAGAGATTGACTTTAATAAGTTAGAGGAAAACTCTATATCTTGGCAGAATAAATATTTATCATATACTCATGGTTATGGTGTTGTTATGAGTAAGGTAAACTCAGTTACAAGTGAAGGACAACCTGATTTTGTAATGAGCAATATACCGCTTGAAAATGAAACAGATATAGCATTAGACAATCCAAGAATATACTTTGGAGAAGGTACTAATGACTATAGTATTGTAAACACTAAATTAGGAGAAATTGATTATCCTGTTGGTGGAGAAAATGTTACAAGTAACTATGATGGTGAAGCTGGAATAAAAATGAACTTATTTAACAAAATTATATTTGCTATTAAAGAGCAAAATAGTAAGTTCTTATTATCTCAAGATATAACTAATGAGAGCAAGATTTTAATTAATAGGAATATAGTTGAAAGAGTAAATAAAATTGCTCCATTCTTATCTTATGATAGTGATCCATATATAGTAATTAGTGAAGGAAAGTTATTCTGGATTATTGATGCATATACTACAAGTGATAAGTTCCCATTCTCACAACCATTTGGTGATGTTAACTATGTTAGAAACTCAGTGAAAGTAGTAATAGATGCTTATGATGGAACTACGAAATTCTATATAACTGATGAAACTGATCCAATAGTAGAGACATACTCAAAGATATTCCCAGAGTTATTTACTGATTTAGGTGATTTATCTGATGATTTAAAATCTCACTTTAGATATCCTCAGGATTTATTTGAAATTCAATGTGAGGTATTAGAGAAGTATCACGTATCTGACCCAGGAATATTCTATAATGGTGATGATGTTTGGTCTATAGCTTCAGATACTGAAAGTGTAGAGAGTGATGAACAGCTTTCTGCGTCATCTTACGTAACTATGAAACTACCAGAGGAAGAAAAAGAAGAGATGGTTGTTCTTGAGTATTTCAATACAAAGGGTAGAGATAATATGGTAGGTATGTACGGTGTTAGAATGGACGAAGATAACTACGGTAAAATGTTCTTATACAAATTCCCAACAGGAGGAACTGTATATAGCCCAATGTTATTTAAACAAAAGATAAAGCAAGATCCTGAGATATCTAAACAATTATCTCTTTGGGATACTAGTGGTTCAGAGGTTCAATTTGGAGAGGTTATAATAATTCCAATAGAGAACTCATTATTATATGTAGAGCCACTATATCTAAGAGCATCTGGTGAAAATAGTATACCAGAAATGAAAAATGTAATTGTTGGATATGGAGATAGCATTGTTCTTGCAAATGATATTGGAACAGCACTTGGTGAGTTATTTAACTTCAGCACACAGGAACCAGATGAAAATAGTGGAGAAACTCCAGGTACTGGTCAAGGTGAAGGAACAGTTGATTCAGCTGTAATGTCAAAGGTAAAAGAAGCATATAATAACGCAATTGAAGCTCAAAAGGCTGGAGATTGGGCAAAATATGGTGAGTATATAAATGAACTAGGAAACTTAATAAATAATCTAGGAAATTAGAATTTTTAAACAGATTATATAACTAGAGAAACTAGCCGCCTTTAATTTTTATAAAAATAAAGGCGGCTATATATTTTATAACGTGGATATATAGGGTATAATATAAAATGAAAATATTACCTTTTAATATGGAGGAACTTATGGATTATGATATATTAGTTTTAGGTGGAGGCATTATAGGATGTGCTATTGCCTACGAGCTTTCAAAATACAATCTCAATATTTCAGTTATAGAGAAGGATTACGATATATGCAATGATATGCCATCAATTAATACAGAAAGTATATATGATGGATTAGAATGTTCAGACGAAGTTTCATCTAAGCTGATTAGAAAAGGTAATCTGCTTATGGAGCAGTATGTAACTAGGTTTAAAGTGCCTTATAAGCGTTGTGGTACTATATATATAGCTAGAAGTGAGTCAGAGGCTGATAGGATTGATACTATGTATAAAAGAGCTCAGAGCAAAAAGATTGAAGAAGTAAGATTACTTATAGGTAATGAAGTATTAGAATATGAGCCCAATATACAAGGTAAGATTATTAAATCACTCTATATACCTAATACTGGGGTAGTAGCATCCTATGATTTTGCACTAGCATATGGTGAAATAGCTTTTGATAATGGGGTTAACTTCAGATTAGAAGAAGAGGTTCAATCAATAGAGCATATCAATAAAGGATTTAGAATAAAGACTAATAAAAATAAATTTAGCTGTAAAATTGTAATTGATACAACTAAAGATAATAATTTACAGTTTTATGACGGGTATGTACCTAAAGAGGACGTAGAAAAATTTATGAAGTATATGATTATAGATAAGAAGTATGATCAGTTATATTCTAATGTTTTATTTAATGTGGGTGATAGAGAGAGAATCTTTGTCAGACCTACAGTAAATAATGATACTATGGCAGCCTACAGTAGACGTGAAAATGTAGTTTATGATGATGTAATTAAGAAGGTAGAGCCTTTAACTGGAGCTATAAAAGAAAAAGATATCAAGATGGTAAGAGACTGGAGGTTCTTAAATGAACCGGTTAATATTAAAGATGAAATAATGAGCACTGGATATTTAAGTTTAAATGTTAATAACTATGCTATGGTAACGATGACTCCAGCATTAGCTTTAAATATATCGAAAACTGTAGTTGATAAGTTGAATTGCAAACTTAAAAAGGATTTTAACGATAAGAGAAGAGAGTACTTTAAGTTTAAAGACTTATCTAATGAAGAAAGAAACAGTTTAATTAAGGTTGATAATAAATATGGCAACATAGTATGTCAGTGTCAAAAGGTTACTGAGGGGGAAATTGTGGACGCAATAAGAAGACCATTAGGAGCTAGAACTGTTGCGGGGGTTAAAAGAAGAACGGGAGCTGGACTTGGAAGCTGTGATGGATGTTACTGCAAAGATAAAGTGGTAGAAATTTTAGCTAGAGAAATGGATAAGCGTATTATAGATGTAGTTAACAACTCAAAGGACTCAACAATTCTACTATCCAGAATAAAAGAATTTGATACTATGTGAGGTATTTAAAATGAAGAATAAGGATATATTAACAACTGTAGTTAGAGTAAAGGGATCAGATACACATAGAGTAGTACCTGTTAGAAGCAACGGACCAATAGATAAAAGTTTGTGGTTAGAGTGCTCAAAGTGTATAGGAAGAATATATATGGGAGCTCATATAGCTAAAGGTGACATCATATGTAAAAATATATTAAATACTGGTGTAGACATAATTTGTACTAGAGGTATTACAAATTATACAGAATAATATATAAATATGTTGACAAAAAATATCTAAAGGAATAATATAATCTTATATTGAATACTATATTAAACCGTTGAAGAGAATAGTAATGGTAATTATATATTAAAGAGAGTCAGCGCTTGGTGCAAGCTGATGTATATATTATTATGAATCCGCCTCTAAGGGACTGTGATGAGCAGTACGGCATTACGTATGTCGTTAATTTTATGAGTGGAATAAACTATGTTTATTCAATTAGGGTGGTAACACGGAGTTCTTCGTCCCTTGTCGGGTTGAAGACTCCTTTTTTTATTACAAAAATTTAAAATTTCATAGATATTAAAGGAGGAAGAAAAATGATAGATTTAAGAAGAATTAGAAATAATCCAGAAGAATTTAAAGCTAAAATGCAAAATAGAGGTGAAAGCTTCGATTTATCTCTTATAGATGAGGTAGTTGAACTTGATCAAAAAAGACGTGATATTTTAGTTGAAGTTGAAGAGTTAAAGAACAAGAGAAACGTAACATCTGCAGAAATTCCAAAGTTAAAGAAACAAGGCGTAGACGTTACAGAAACTATGAAAGAAATGAAAGCTCTTTCAGAAACAATTAAAGGTCATGACGTTGAATTAAACGAAATTGACTCAAGAATAGAGTATATTCTTTTAAGAGTACCGAATGTACCTCATGATTCAGTACCAAACGGAGATACTGATGAAGATAACATAGAAATAAAAAAATGGGGAGATCCAAGAAAGTTTGAGTTTACTCCAAAAGAACACTGGGCTTTAGGAACAGATAATAATATCCTAGACTTCGAAAGAGCGGGTAAGATTACAGGTTCAAGATTTACCTTCTATAAAGGCCTAGGAGCTAGATTAGAAAGATCTCTTATCAACTACTTCCTAAATAAGCATACAGATGAGAATGGATACAGTGAAGCACTTCCACCATACATGGTTAATAGAAATAGTATGACAGGAACAGGCCAGCTTCCAAAATTCGAAGAAGATGCTTTCAAAGTAGCAGATACGGATTATTTCCTAATTCCTACGGCTGAAGTTCCAGTAACAAATCTTTACAGAGATGAAATGTTAGATGGAGATATGCTTCCAATAAAGTATGCAGCATACAGTGCATGTTTTAGATCAGAAGCTGGATCTGCAGGTAGAGATACTAGAGGTCTTATTAGACAGCACCAATTTAATAAAGTCGAGCTTGTTAAGTTTGCAAAGCAAGAGGATTCTTATGCTGAATTAGATAAGCTTGTACAAGATGCGGAAAGCGTTTTACAAGGATTAGGACTTCCATATAGAATAGTTAGAATATGCAAAGGTGATTTAGGCTTTACTGCAGCATTAAAATTTGATATAGAGGTTTGGATGCCAAGCTACAATAGATATGTTGAAATATCAAGCTGTAGTAACTTTGAAGATTTCCAATCTAGAAGAGCAAATATTAAATATAAAGATGATGCAAAATCAAAACCAAAATATGTTCATACATTAAATGGTTCAGGAGTTGCTATAGGAAGAGCTTTAGCAGCGGTTTTAGAGAACTATCAAAATGAAGATGGTACAGTAACAGTTCCAGAGGTTTTAAGACCTTATATGGGATGTGAGGTTATAGCTAAGAAATAGTTAATAATACCTATAATATGACTATAAAATTAAGGTCATATTATAGGTATTTATTGTTTTTTAAAATATTATAAAAAAAGTTGTGAAATAGTGTTGACATAGTACAGGATTCTTGATAAAATAACTCTCGTAGGTAATTGGAGAGATGGTCGAGTTGGTTTAAGGCACCGGTCTTGAAAACCGGCGTACGTGTG
>DALZNT010000076.1:8237-17964 GCA_032005505.1 Clostridium sp.
TAAGGGCGTAGGTCGGGTAACCGTCGCGAGGGTTCAAATCCCTCTTTCTCCGCCAGTTAAAAAATTAAATTACTACTAAAACTTAAGATATGTGAAATCATTAATTGATTTCAGGTAACAATGTTACGGAGAGATGGTCGAGTTGGTTTAAGGCACCGGTCTTGAAAACCGGCGTACGTGTGAGCGTACCTAGGGTTCGAATCCCTATCTCTCCGCCATTTTTTTTATTTTTTGGAGAAATACTCAAGTGGCTGAAGAGGCGCCCCTGCTAAGGGCGTAGGTCGGGTAACCGTCGCGAGGGTTCAAATCCCTCTTTCTCCGCCAATAGTGTGTAGATAATCTACACACTATTTTTATTTAATATTTCAAATAATTATTGTAATTAGATATGTAATATGTTATTATATAATAGTTATTTAAAATAATATTTGGGGCGTTAGTTAAATGGATATAACATACGGCTACGGACCGTATATTGCGGGTTCGATTCCTACACGCCCTACCATATTGAGTCATTGTGATTGATACAATGACTTTTTTATTGCAGAAAAATAGGAGTAAGAATATTAAATTCTTACTCCTATTTTTTCGTTCATATATACTGATGTTTCTATTCCAAGTTTACTCTGGGTTCTAATATCCTCATCTAAATTAACAATACCTGATTTTAAAAGAAGAATAACTGTTGAACCACCGAATTTAAAGTAACCTTTTTCCTGACCTTTTTTTACTCTTAAACTAGGTTTATAGCTTTGTATAATTGAACCAACAAAGGTTGCTCCAACTTCAACATATATAATATCATCAAAGTGGTCACTTTTTAAAATACTATATTCACGTTTATTTTCTGTGAAGACTCTATCTATATTCTTAAGAGCAACTGGATTTACTGAATAATAGCGTCCTTTAATAAATTTACTAGGTGAGCATATTCCAGAGTCAATAAAGTGGAATCTATGGTAATCAGTCGGACATAATCTAAATATAAGACAAGTACCGTGCTTATATAATTTGCTAAGCTTATCATCTTGTATTAAATCGCTTACGCTGTATTTAAATCCTTTAACTCTAAAGCTAGAGTCATCATCAATATCCTCTATAGCTAGAAGCTTACCATCACAGGGTGATATAAATTCAGTTGTTGAATTATTTACTGGACGACTATCGGCGGATAGCTTTCTGTAGAAAAAATCATTAAAGGATGAAAAATCACTAACTTTTTTTTCATATTGATTCATATCTATATCAAACTTTTTAACAAATTTTTTTATATATATTTTACTAAATCCAAGGTCACAGCATTTACCATAAAAATCAGTAAGTGCTTTTTTACTAGCTAGTCTCGGAAGAATATTATTTCCGACAGGGTTACTATATATTAAAGATATAGCACCTTTACCTGCTACATTTTCGTCTTCATACTTTTTACTTTTTCGGTCATAATACTTTATCATAAAACCATCTCCAATTTGTTCATTAGATTATAAATACTATTATAACAGAATATTAGATAATATATAAAAAGATATATTAAAAATCCTTCATACAACTTAATAAATATAAGTCATATGAAGGAGTAAATTTTAAATTAGATTACTTCACTATTAGTTAGCTTCCTCATATCATCATTTGATGGTTTTTCACTTCTTTTTTTGAAGAAGTCTTCAGCGATTGCTGGGAATGCTAAGTAAGATAATACATCTTCTTCGCTAGTAGTGATATCTTTTAATTGCTCTTTAGTCTTTTCAAAAGCAGGCTCTAAGGTAGAAGCAAATCTTCCTTTGATCGGCTCATCTTTACCAAGAGCTTTTTTCATTACTTCTGCATCTATTTCGCCAGGAGCGCTACCGTATTCTCCTCTGCAGTAAGCTTTAACTTCTTTAAGAACCATTTTATATCTCTCGCCAGTTAACACGTTAACTGTAGCTTGAGTTCCAACCATTTGGCTGATTGGAGTAACTAGTGGTGGATATCCTAAGTCTTTTCTTACTTTAGGAACCTCTGCAAGAACTGCATCTAATTTGTCTATAGAGTTCTGAGCTTTAAGCTGAGAAATCATGTTAGATAACATTCCTCCAGGAATTTGGTTTTTTAAACCTTCTGGTTGAGGAGTTAAAACTTTTGGATCCATAACTCCACTCTCTATAAATCTCTCTCTTATTGGTTTAAAGAAGTTGTTTATATGTGTAACCTTGTCTATATCTACACCAGTTGTAAATCCAGCAGCTTCTAAAGCGTGGAACATTGTCTCAGTTGGTGGTTGAGCAGTACCGCTTGAGAATGAAGATATTGCAGTATCAATTCCATCTACTCCAGCCTCAGCAGCTTTAAGGTAAGCCATTTCAGCTATTCCGTTTGTGCTGTGAGAGTGCAAGAATACTGGAATATTAACAGTATCTTTTATGTTTTTAACTATATCATAAGCTAAAGATGGCATTATAAGTCCTGCCATGTCTTTTAAGCAGATAGAGTCAGCTCCCATATTTTCTAATTGTTTTGCTAAGTTAGCATAGTTTTTAACATCGTGTATTGGACTTACAGTATAGATTATAGTTCCTTGTGCATGAGCTCCTTGCTTTTTAGCTTCATCCATGGCAACTTCTATATTTGTAAAGTCGTTTAACGCGTCAAATATTCTGATGATATCCATTCCGTGATATACGGACATTTTAACAAACTCTCTAACAACATCGTCTGGATAGTGCTTGTATCCTAATATGTTTTGTCCTCTTAATAACATTTGAAGAGGAGTTTTAGTAACTATTTTTTTTATATTTTTAAGTCTTTCCCATGGATCTTCATTTAAGTATCTTAGGCATGAGTCAAAAGTTGCTCCTCCCCAACACTCTAATGAATGATAACCTGCATTATCAAGATCTTGAAGAATTGGTGCAAAGTCCTCAAAAGGAAGTCTTGTAGCTATTAGAGACTGGTTCGCGTCTCTTAATATAGTTTCAGTTATATTAATTTTTTTCATATCTTTCAATCACCTCTGAATTTTTTATTGCAAAAACATAATATACTAGTATTTTAACATAGTTTCAAATAAAAATCTGCAATCTATCAGTTATTTTTCTGACAAATCGTATAGATTGTATACAATTATTATATCATATATTACTATTTTAATCTTAATATAAATAGCTATACTATACAATGTAATTAAGATTTGTATAATGAAGATAAGTGCAGAAGATTGTAGCAATTATTATGTTGACGAAAAATGGATATATTATTATAATAGTAGATGAATAATATGCGCTCGTAGCTCAGCTGGATAGAGCATCCCCCTCCTAAGGGGAAGGCCGGAGGTTCGAATCCTCTCGCGCGCACCAAACTTAGTAATGCTTTGCCTTACTAAGTTTTTTTCATATAATAGTTAATATACCAAGACAATATAAAAGATAAGAAAGGTACACAAAGGAGTCTATTATGGAAAATTTCTTTTTACAGCAAGCTATTGCTGAGGCTAAAATTGCAGGAAGCAAAGATGAGGTACCAGTAGGAGCTATAATAGTAAAGGATAATGAAATAATAGCAATAGGACATAATACAAAGGAATATAGCAATGACCCTACAGCACATGCGGAAATAATAGCAATTAGAAAAGCAGCTGAAATTTTGGGAAGCTGGAGACTTAGTGAGTGTGATATGTATGTAACATTAGAACCTTGTACTATGTGTGCAGGAGCTATAGTTCAGAGTAGAATTAGTAAATTATATATAGGTACTTATGATCCAAGAGCTGGGGGATGTGGTACAGTATTTAATATAACTCAAAGTGAACACTTAAATCATTGGGTTGATGTAAGATGGCTATATGATGAGGAGTGTAGTAAATTACTACAGGATTTTTTTAAACAGAAGAGGAGAAGATAAAATGGATAATCAATCAAAGGAAGAACAATTAAAACAGCTAGTTTTAGATAAGATGACAAAGACGTGTCCTTGTAGAGTAGTTACAAGAGCAGCTATAAAAAAGGCTATTGCAGAGGGCGCTACTACTGTAGAGGAAGTAAGTAAGAAGACTGGAGCTTGTACAGGAAGCTGTAAGGGTGCAAGATGTAAAAGTAAAGTTAACGAATTAATAAAAGAATACAAACAATCTAATTAGTGAGTTATAATAATATAATAAAGAAATTGGAGGGGAAATTATGGATTCAGTAGCAATAAACATATTTGGAATAGATATTATGTGGTATGGTATCATAATATGTGCAGGTACACTATTAGCTCTGCTATTAAGCAGCTATACATGTAAATTAAAGGGGATAGATTATGATGACGTACTTACTATCTTTTTAATAACATTCCCAATAGCTATCGTTGGAGCAAGACTTTATTATGTAATATTTGAATTTGATCAATATAGGGACAACTTACTTGAAATATTTAATATAAGAAATGGTGGGCTTGCAATTCATGGAGCGCTAATAGCTACAGTTATTACGGTAGCTATATGTACGAAATGGAAAAAAATTAAATTCTTAAGAGCTTTAGATATGACTGCACCATGTATTATATTAGCTCAAGCCATCGGAAGATGGGGGAACTTCTTCAATCAAGAAGCTCACGGTGGTCCAGTGACAAAAGCTTTCATAAGTAAGTTTCCAGAGTTTATTCAACAAGGAATGCTTATTAACGGAACATACTATCACCCAACCTTCTTATATGAATCAATTTGGGACCTAATAGTATTTGGTTTATTATTCTATATGATACATAAGGTAAAAGAGGATGGAGTAGTATTCCTAACCTATATAGGACTGTATTCTTTAGGAAGATTCTTTATAGAAGGACTTAGAACTGATAGTCTTATGATAATGGGACTTAGAACAGCTCAAATAATAAGTATAGTTGGAGTTATTATTTGGTTAGTTGGATTATTTATCATATATAGAAGAAAGAGAAATGATAGAACAATTAACTACCTATAAAACTAATTAAATAGCAAAGTAAAAGCCTTATGACGTAGAAACTTATAAAATAGATTCTATATCATAAGGCTTTATATATTTATTAATCTCTCATGTTATTTCCGTTAGTAGCAAAATACATAGAAAGCTTACCAGCAAGAGTTTGTAGTGGCATAGTTTGTAGATAAACCTTTCCTGGTCCGGTTAGTGTAGTTAAGAATAAACCTTCACCACCAAAGAAGATGTTTTTAAATCCTTTAACCATTTCAACATCAAAACCTACACTTGGGTCAAATGCAGCTACGTGGCCAGTATCAACTTTTAATCTTTCACCAGGACTTAGGATTACTTCTTCAACAAAACCATCAAATTCTAGAAATACAGTACCAGGTCCAGTAATTCTTTGAAGGATGAAACCTTCACCACCGAAGAAACCATTAGATAATTTTTTTCTAAAATGAATATTTAAGCTTACTGATTCTTCTGAAGCTACAAAGGTGCCCTTTTGGCATATTATAGATTCATTATGTTGTAGCTCTTTAGCCATTATTTTGCCTGGAACAGAGCAAGGAAAAGCTATTTTAGCTGCACCGTTCATTGCAGTAAATGTATTTAAAAACATACTTTCTCCAGATAGAGATCTTCCGATGCTTTTGAAGAAGCCACCCTTCATGTTTGTGTCCATAAGAATATTATCACTCATCCATCCCATAGCACCAGATTCAGAAACTATTTTTTGTCCACTATTTAGGTAGCAAATAGCAACAGGCATAGATCCGCCTTTAATTTCGTAGGTTAACATAGTAAACGCCTCCATATCTTAATATATAAATATAATTAAAAACAAATTTTAAAAAGTTATTATATATAAAATTATACTATAAACCTTTAATTTTAGTATAAAAGTTTTTATTTCAGTTTGTATTGAAGTAGATAATTATTTGTGTTAGAATGTAGGAGTATCAAAATTGAGTATAAATTTAGATATGTAATGTGCATGGAGAGGTGTCCGAGCGGCTTAAGGAGCACGCCTGGAAAGCGTGTATAGGGGCAACTCTATCAGGGGTTCAAATCCCCTCTTCTCCGCCATGTCGTACTAGATGGGGAGTCAGCGGTGCCCTGTAACCTGCAATCCGCTACAGCAGGGTTGAATTCCTTGCTTAGGTTTTAATCTGTATGGTCTGGCCTATATAAGTGGCGTTGAGAATTGGGTCCCACGCAATGGAAACTCATGAACCTCGTCAGATCTGGAAGGAAGCAGCGATAAGTGAGACCTTCCATGTGCCGTGGATCAACCTGGTTTGAGTTAACTGTATAGGTAACGCATATAGATTAATTATCGAAGCAAGGTGTACGGCTTTATTATTTTAATAAAGCTAACAATAAGATGTTAAGGCATCTTTTTTTTTATATTTTTTTAGTTTTTATTATAAATTGTTATAACAATTAGTAAGTTATATTTATTGTGTTAGCTTAATTAATGATATAATTTATATAGTTTAGGGAAGTATATGATTACTTCACAGGGCATAGTAAACAATATATAATATAACTAATATAAATAATAGTAAGGAGTGAGACTACATGGGGTATAGAGCGCTTTATAGAGAATGGAGACCAAAATCCTTTAGTGATGTAGTAGGTCAATCACATATAACAACAACGTTAAAAAATGCAATAAAAAGTGATAGAATAGCTCATGCATACCTACTGTGTGGTACAAGAGGTACAGGAAAAACTTCTACGGCAAAGATTCTTGCAAAAGCAGTTAACTGTCTAAATCCTATAGATGGAGAGCCTTGTAATGAATGTGAAATGTGTCAAAGTATCAATCAAGGTACTGCCATAGATGTAACTGAGCTAGATGCTGCATCGCATAATAGTGTTGATAATATAAGAGATATAATAGATGATGTTCAATATCCACCACAAAGAGCTAAGTTTAAGGTGTTTATAATAGACGAGGTTCACATGTTATCTATTGGGGCGGTTAATGCATTTTTAAAAACACTAGAGGAACCGCCAAGTAGAGTAATATTTATTTTGGCAACAACAGATCCTCAGAAGTTGCCAATAACAATATTATCAAGGTGCCAGAGATTTGATTTTAAGAGAATAAGCAGTGAGAATGTATTTTTAAGATTAAAGACAATTACAGACTCATTAAATGTTGATATACAAGATGATAGTTTAAAGCTTTTAGCAAGAATGTGTGATGGAGCTATGAGAGATGCTCTATCTATTCTAGACCAAGCAATATCTATTAACAATAAAGTTGAGTATGATGATTTAATAGACATGTTAGGTATTACAACTAATGATAGTATGGTTTCAATAGTAAATAATATAATTGGTAGAGATACAGAAGGTTGTATAAGGGTAGTAAACAAACTTATTTCAGATGGTAAGGATGTAACATTACTAATTAGAGAGCTAATAACACATATGAGAAACTTACTTATGGTAAGTGTAAGTAATAATTTAGAAGATGTTCTTGATATGTCTGTAGAAAACATAGAGAGCTTAAGGGTACAAAGTAGTAAAATTAGAGTTGAGGAAATAATGAGATGTATAAATATACTTCAAGAAGCTGAAGATTCTTCTAAAGGAACAAAACAGGCTAGAATATACTTAGAACTTGCAATAATAAAAATGTGTAAGATAAAGTATGATACTTCAGTAGAAACTGTTCTTGCACGCTTAAATAGACTTGAAGAGAAAATAGCTTCAGGAAATATAACCGTTCAAGGGGCTATCCAAGAGGTTAAACAAATAAAACCAGAAACTAATAGAGGTGTGGAAGTTACAAAAGGGGCACAATCTTCTAATATAAGCAGAACTGCTCAGCATCAAGAGTTTACTCCAAGTGGAGATAGCAAATTAAATACAGATATTGTTAGAAAATCATTTAAGGATATATTAGCTTTCCTTAAACAAAAGAATAATATGGTTTTAGCTAGTGCTCTTATGATGGGAAAGATAGATAGCTTTAATAATGGTGTTGTAACAATAGTATTTACTAAACAGTTTAATTTCCATAAGGTAAGGCTTGAAAGGGATGAGCAAAGAAGACTTGTAAATGAAGCTTTTTCAGAGGTGCTTAAAGAAAGAGTATCAGTTGTTTATGATATAGAAAGCAGTGGACCTGAAAAAGAAGTAGATAAAGAAAAGCTTATATCAAATATGTTCCCTAGTGGAATAGTTGAAGTTTGCGATGAATAAAATTTTCTATTTTAATAAGTTGTTAGTTACATTATAATATAATGTATATGATAATCATAATTACAATGAAAATATAATTTTAGGAGGATATTACAATGGCAAAAGGCGGATTCCCAGGGATGGGCGGAAATATGAATAACTTAATGAAGCAAGCACAGAAGCTTCAAAAACAAATGGAGGATGCTCAAAAGGAGCTAGAAACTAAAGAGTTTCAAGCATCTGTTGGTGGTGGAGCTGTGACTGTTACAGTAACAGGTAAAAAAGTATTAACTAACGTTACAATTAAACCAGAGGTTGTTGATGCTGATGACGTTGAAATGTTAGAAGACTTAGTTCTAGCAGCTGTAAACGAAGCGTTAAAGAAAGCAGAAGATGAAACTGCATCATCTATGGGAAAATTAACTGGTGGACTTAACATGCCAGGAATGTTCTAATAGAGGTGAATAATTTGGATTTTTATCCTATAGCTATAGAAAAATTAATTGAAGAGTTTGGAAAGTTACCGGGAATAGGTAGTAAGACTGCACAAAGACTTACACTTCATGTATTAAATCTTCCTAAGGAAGAGGTTGAAGAGTTTGCTAATGCACTTATTAAGGCAAGAGGAACTATAAAGTACTGTTCTACATGTGGTAACTTTACAGATAGTGACCCTTGTGCAATATGTTCTAATCCAAACAGAGATAAAAGTACTATATGTGTAATTGAGCAACCTAAGGATATTATGACAATTGAAAAGGTTAGAGAATTTAATGGTGTATATCATGTTCTTCATGGGACTATATCTCCAATGAATGGAAGAGGACCTGATGACATAAAGCTTAGAGAATTAGTTACTAGAATAAGTGATGAATTAAAAGAAGTTATTGTTGCAACCAATCCAAATATAGAAGGAGAGGCAACAGCAATGTATATATCTAAGATTCTAAAGCCATTTGGAGTAAAGGTCACAAGAATAGCCCATGGAATTCCAGTAGGCGGAGAGTTAGAGTATGCAGATGAAGTTACTTTATCGAAAGCATTAGAAGGAAGAAAAGAAATATAATTATTAAGGCAGATGAAAATTAGAAGTTTTCATCTGCCTTTTTTATTTCTGATAATTTACCATGGGAAAGAGGGTTTGTATAAATAATCCAGTATATGTCAAAAATATAGATAGAAAAATATATTGGAGGTAAACCATGGATAGAAATAGAATAATCGAAATCATACTTAATAATAAGAATTATACAAAGGATGAAAAAGAAATAATAACTGGAATACAAGAAGCCATGATGGAGCTAGAAGTAGCTAGAAATTCATTTGAGAATGTTAGTGATAAGAATTTAATAGATAAGTGTATTCATAAAGAGGATGAAGCTAAATCAAAATATATATATTTTCTATCTCAAGCTAGATCAAGGAATATTAAGGTTGCTGGAGATACAATAGTAGAAGCTCTAGAATATTATTCTAAGTGGTAATATAATTTCCATAAAACTAATAACTATAGTATATATTATATTTTTATAAGTTATAATATATAGTATAAACTTCCTGTTAATAGTAAGAAGGGAAATATAATTATGGAGGGATACAATGGAAAACAT
>DALZNT010000077.1:0-17809 GCA_032005505.1 Clostridium sp.
TATCATTCTTTACATATTAAGTTATAACATAAATATTCTCCATATTAAATACTTATATACAACCTTTATTGTTTTCATATTTATAAACATGGATTAAATAATAAAAGGTATGGATTTAACTAATAAACACTAGATCCATACCTTTTCAAATTATCAGTTATAGAGATTTAGTTGAATCTACAGATTTTGACTTATTCTTTACTAATGTATTGTATGTTTCAACAATTAGTATAATTGATAGAATAAATAATACAGCAGCAATTACTCCTAAAATATAGTTTGGCTCTACTCCAAATAAATATTTCTTTATTAATAATCCAAGAGCTGATAAAATCATTTAGTTTTTCTTCATCTAAACTTTCTATGATATAATTAGTTAATATTAAATCCTAAAAGCGTACTAAATATTAATTTAATAACCAACAATATGTAATATAAGTTAAAAAGGATGTGTAAATATGATAACTCATGAAATGTTAAAAAAATATGCAAGGTTAAGTCTATCAATAGGGGTAAACATTCAACCTAAACAAATCTTAGTAATAAAATCCCCAGTAGAATGTGCTAATTTTACTAGAATCCTTGTAGATGAAGCTTATAAAATAGGTGCTAGTGAAGTTATAGTCCATTGGAACGACGAAGAGTGCACTAAACTTAACTATTTATATTCACCCATAGAAGTCCTAGAATCCTATCCAGATTGGATGAGAGATTCGATGCTTTATTATGCACGAAAAGGTGCTGCCATACTTAGTATAAGTGCTTCAAACCCAGAACTTATGAAAGATATAGACTCCAACAAAATTGCTGCTTCTAAGAAGGCTATTAGTTTAGCTACTAGAGAATTTAGTGAAAGAATTATGACTAACAAAAACCCTTGGTCTATAATCTCCCTTCCTACTAAAGGGTGGGCAACTAAAGTTTTCCCTACCCTTCCGGAAGAAGAAGCAGTAAATAAATTATGGGAAACTATTTTTGAAGTAGTTAGAGTAAATGCTAATGATCCAATTAAAGCGTGGGAGAATCATAAAAATAATCTTATTGAAAAAATGAATTATCTAAATGATAATAATTTCAAAGTTTTACACTTTAAAAATGATTTAGGAACAGATTTAAAACTAGAACTGGCAATTAATCATTTATGGTGTGGTGGAGCTGAACTATCAGCCGATGGAATCGAATTTATTGCAAATATGCCTACTGAAGAAATTTTTACTATGCCTAAGAAAACCGGAGTAAATGGTAAAGTAGTTAGCTCTAAGCCACTAAATTATGGTGGTACTTTAATAAATAATTTTTCTATTAATTTTGAAGATGGAAGGGTTGTTAGTTTTGAAGCCGAGGAAGGCTATGATGCATTAAAAAGCTTAGTAGAAACTGATGAAGGCTCCCACTATCTAGGAGAAGTTGCCCTAGTACCTCATGATTCTCCTATTTCAAATTCAAACACAATCTTCTTCAATACTTTATATGATGAAAATGCATCTTGTCATCTTGCTTTTGGAAAAGCATATAACCTTTCACTAAAAGGTGGTATAGAGATGTCTACAGACGATATTATTGCTCATGGTGGAAATGATTCCTTAGTTCATGTAGACTTTATGATAGGAACTAAAGATTTAACCATTACAGGAATATCCTTTGATGGGACTGAAACTCTTGTCTTTAAAGATGGTAATTGGGCTTTTTAAACCTAAATATTTAACTTCAAAAGGATATTAAATTGTATTTAATATCCTTTTATTATGAATTTATTAAAATTAGTAAGAATATCTTAATATTCTTTTTGAAATTATATTGTAATATATAATAAGATATATAAGTACTAAACATATAGGTAGGTGTAACTATGTTGAATTTTAACATTTTAGTTGTAGATGATGAAAAAGAGATTTGTAATGCTATTGAAATATATTTAAAAAGAGAAGGCTTCAATGTATATAAAGCATTTGATGGTATAGAAGCATTAGAAATACTAGAGGAGAAAAAAATACATATAATATTATTAGATGTCATGATGCCAAAGTTAGATGGAATTAAGACATGCTTAAAAATAAGAGAGAGCAAGAATATTCCAATCATAATTCTCTCTGCTAAATCAGAAAATGTCGACAAAATAATGGGGCTTAATAGTGGTGCTGATGATTACATAACTAAACCCTTTAATCATTTAGAACTTATTGCTAGAGTTAAATCCCAACTCCGTCGTTATGAGAAACCTTTAAATATTGAAAATATAAGTGTAAAAGATAAAATTATTATTAAGGATTTAGTTATTGATACTACTCTTAAATCTGTAACCCTACGTGATGAAGAAATAAAATTTACGGCAACAGAATATGGAATTTTACTGCTTTTAGCATCTAATGCTGGAAAAATATTTTCAATAAAAGAAATTTATGAAAAGGTATGGAAATCTCCTTTTTACCATAGTGAGAATACCGTTACCGTCCATATTAGAAGAATGAGAGAAAAAATTGAAATTAACGCTAAAGACCCTGAATACATCAAAGTTGTTTGGGGTGTTGGATATAAAATTGATAATATTAAAACAAAATAAAAGGTACAAAAATGAAAAGGTTGGTGAACCAGTATGTCGACAATAAATCAAAATTTCAAGAACTGGTTTTATAAATATGACAAATCTACTATTTTGATGGAATGTCTATTACTATTTATTATAGGAATAACAGCACTTCCTCTACTTTTTAAATTTACAATGTTCGACTATGATAACTATACAGATAAACGTAGTTATTATGCTATGGCTGTAATTAATGAGGATATATTCAAAAGTGAAATGCTAAGAAATGACCTCATTGAACTTAGGGAAAGCTTATTAAACCACACCTCGGGTTTTTCTAGAATCCTCTACTGCGAAACCGATGAAGAAGCAGAAAAAATCCAACTAGATTTAGAATCACTGTTTATTGGAGATATTGGAGTTCTGCTAATTGATAAGGCTACCGGCAGATATTTTTCTAATAGAAATTGGTTTAAAGATTATCCTTATAATGAACTCCATCCCAAGGAAGCTCTCATAAAGCTCTCAAAAGAAGATGATGTAATTCTATTTAGTTCAAATAATATCACCCATTATAAAGCTCCCTGGGGTTATTATAACGGCGCTTATATTCCTCCAAACCCAGACATTGAAGAAATTTACTTCATTAGAGGAACTAGATACAGCTATATAGCTGATATTATTACCCTTAAATTTTATGCTGCTATTCCTCTTCTGTTTATTCTTCTCATTATTCTTATTAAGCACATAGTATGTATTAAGAATATTTCATTTAAAGGGTACTTCTTAAAGTTTGAAAACATATTTATTATAAGACTATTTAAATGTATAAGATTTCTATTTACTAATACGGGGCTTATACTTAAAAGAATATTTTATGATAAAACATTAATGTCTCTAGGTATATTTTGGGTTATATATACTCCATTATCCTATATGTTTAATTCAAATGTATATTCTATATACATATCAGACTACACAGGATATCTTCTAATAGGAACGCTAGCTATTCTTGCACTGAATATATTAATCAGATTTTTGGAAAGTATAAGTAATGGAGAAAAACTTTTTAAATATCTAATAAAAATTGAAGCTGGTGACATTGATGTGAATATTAATCCTGATACCCTTGGTAATTTTAAAAATTTAGGTAATGCTTTAAACAAGCTAAAGGTTAACTATACCAATAAAATAGAAGCTGGAATTAGTAATGAAAAATTAAAAACTGAACTTATAACTAATGTATCCCACGATTTAAAGACTCCACTTACTTCGATTGTTAACTATGTTGATATATTAAAAGATGAAAATCTTAGTAAAGAAGAAATCAAAGATTACATTTCAATTTTAGATAGCAAAGCTACAAAGTTACAAAAACTAGTAGAAGATTTGTTTGAAATGTCTAAAATGACCTCTGGTCAGATAATCTTGGATAGAGGCAATGTGGATATGGTAGAACTTATTCATCAAAGTTTAGGTGAACTAGCTTTTTTAGGAGAAGATAAACACCTTTCCTTTAAAGTTATTGGAGAAAAAAGCTGTCCTACAAGTATTGATGGTGCTAGGATGTCTAGGGTCATGGATAATTTGATTTGTAATGCTATTAAATATTCACTAGAAAATTCACGAATTTACTTAAGCGTTTCTAGCACTGATACAGAATGTATAATTGAAGTTAAAAATATTTCCAAATATGATTTAGATTTTGATGAAGATGAAATTTTAGAAAGATTTGTACGCGGAGAAAAGTCTAGAAATTCATCTGTAGAAGGTTCTGGTCTAGGACTTGCCATCACTAAAACTATTGTAGAGCTCCATAACGGTACTATAAAAATCAAATGCGATGGTGACCTATTTAAAGTAATCATAACTCTTCCTCAATCGTTAAATACCATTGATTAAGAAGTTTATAAATCTTGCAACTAATAATAAAGGGTATGGCGAAGAACTTCTCCATACCCTTTATTACAAATTTATCAGAAACTAATTTTTACTTTCAGCTAATGAAGCCTTAATAAACCCTTTGAAAAGTGGATGTGCTCTGTTTGGTCTAGATTTTAATTCAGGATGGAATTGTACTGAAATATACCATGGATGATCAGTTACCTCAACTATTTCCACAAGTCTTCCATCAGGACTTGTCCCCACTATATTCATTCCTGCAGACATAATCTTCTCTCTGAAATCATTATTGAACTCATACCTATGTCTATGTCTTTCATATATAAGTTCTTCACCATATTCCGCTGTTGAAGTAGAACCTTTCTCAAGATTACATGGATATTGACCAAGTCGCATAGTTCCACCCATGTTTTCTATATTCTTTTGGTCTTTCATTAAATCTATAACCGGATATTTTGTTGATTCATCAATTTCTGAACTGTTAGCTCCTTCATATCCAAGAACATTACGGGCAAACTCTATAACTGAGCATTGCATTCCTAGACATATACCAAAAAACGGCTTTTTATTTTCTCTAGCCCATTGAATTGCATTTATCTTTCCTTCAATACCTCTATCACCAAATCCACCTGGAACTAAAATTCCATGAACTTCCTTAAATAGTTCATCTCCATTATTTTTATTTACATCCTCAGCATTAATCCATTTTATGTGTACTTCCGAGTTATTTGCATAGCCCCCATGATTTAATGCTTCAACCACAGATATATATGCATCATGTAATTCAACATATTTTCCAACTAAAGCTATTGTTACTTTTTCCTTTAGCCCTTTAATATTATTAACCATATCAATCCATGATGAATTATCAATATCTCTACACTTTAAATTTAACTTTTCACATACAAGTCTATCGAGACCCTCTTTATGTAGCATTAATGGCACTTCATATAAATGCTCTGCATCTAGATTCTGAATAACATTTCTACTATTTAAATTGCAAAATAGCCCTATTTTAGATTTTAGTTCGGAAGATATCTCTTTTTCAGATCTACATACTATTACATCTGGCTGAATCCCTATACTTCTTAACTCCTTTACTGAGTGTTGAGTTGGCTTTGTCTTTAATTCGCCAGCCTTTCTAATGTAAGGTACTAATGTAACATGAATAAAGCAGGTATTTTCTTGGCCAACTTCATATTGAATTTGTCTTATTGCTTCTAAAAATGGTTGAGATTCAATATCTCCAACTGTTCCACCGATTTCAGTTATAACTACATCAATATCCTCTTTAGTTGCGACTTGGCAAATTCTTGATTTAATTTCATTAGTTATATGAGGTATAACTTGAACAGTTCCCCCCAGATACTCTCCTCTTCTCTCTTTAGATATTACTGACCAATAGACCTTTCCTGTAGTGACATTAGAACTTTTGCTTAAATTTTCATCTATAAATCTTTCATAGTGTCCTAAATCTAAATCTGTCTCTGCTCCATCATCTGTAACAAACACTTCTCCATGTTGATAAGGACTCATTGTACCTGGATCTACATTAAGATATGGATCAAATTTCTGTATAGTTACTTTAAGACCTCTATTTTTCAATAGTCTGCCTAAAGACGCCGCTGTAATTCCTTTCCCCAATGAAGATACTACTCCACCTGTAACAAAAACATATTTTGTGCTCATAATTTCATCTACTCCTATGCTAAATATTTTTCTAAATTATCTATTGACATAACTCTATCTTTTTCATATAATTATAATTACCCCATAATATAAAATGGATAAATTATGCCATTAACAATAAAACATATAATACCATAGTTCTAGACTTATGGCTAGTGCTTTTGTGTTTTTTGTTTTTATAAGTAATTAAGTTTATATATCTTAAACAAAAATCCCCTAATGAAAATCACTAGGAGATTTTTTTATTTTTACTTATTTTATTTTTGAGTTATATAAAATACTCTATTCAGCTACATAAGCATCTCTAAACTCCAATTGGCCTAGAGGAGACTTATAAGTATTTTGTACCTTTGGATTTATACATAAAACATTAGTATAGGAGTATATTGGAAGTATCGGTAAATCAGTCATTAATATTTCTTCTGCCTTGTGTAACATCTCAGTTCTCTTAGCTACATCTATTTCAACCTTAGCACCAAAAACTAAGTCATCGTATTCCTGATTTGAATACCCAGCATTATTTTGACCATTATCTGTTGTCCACATATCTAAGAAAGTCATTGGATCATTATAGTCAGCTATCCATCCATGTCTAGCTATAGAATATTGGAGGTTATTTCTTGTATCTTGGAAAACAGCCCACTCTTCATTCTTCAATTCTACATTAATACCTAAATTCTCTTTCCACATATCTTGAATTGCTTGAGCTATCATTTGGTGACCTGAATTAGTATTAAATGTAAAAGTGATTGTAGGTGCGCCTTCACCATTTGGATATCCAGCATCTTCAAGAAGCTTCTTAGCTGCTTCTACATCAGCTTGTGGTGGCAAATAATCTTTTTGAAATTCTTTCCCATCAGGATCTACTATTCCGGCAGGAACATAGCTAGTCCCTGGCTTTTGTCCTCCCTGAGCTACTTTTTCAACTATTAAAGTTCTATCAATGGCTAATGCTAGAGCCTTTCTTACCTTAGAGTCACTCAAGAATTTAGCAGCTTCTGGATCTACGTCTGTAGCCTTATCAGATACATTTACTATATAGAAATAAGTTCCTAGATAAGGTTTTATTTCAGCTGAACCTTCAGCTACCAATGTCGGAATTTCTGCTTGTGGTGGAGATTCAATTATATCAATTTCTCCAGCTTTAAATGCATTAAGATAAGTAATTTCATCATCAATTAACTTAACTTCAAGAGTCTCTAATTTAACATTTGCAGCATCCCAATAGTTCTCATTTTTAACAAAAGTCATGCTTTCCTTTTCACTCCATGCAGACATTTTGAATGGTCCATTACCTATATAAGTTTCTGGACTTAATGCCCATCTCTCTGGAGCTGCTTCAACTATATCCTTTCTTACTGGGAAGTAAGTTGGAGATGCAACTAATGATAAGAAATATGGACATGGTGCTTCAAGAGTCACCTCTAGAGTTTGATCATCTAAAGCCTTAACGCCTATATCATCAATAGTTACTCCTGCTTCTTTATCAAAGAAAGCTTCACCGTTTTTAATATAGTATAATTGATAAGAATACTCTGCTGCTACTTCTGGAGTAAGGGCTCTCTTCCAAGCATATTCAAAATCTCCAGCAACTACATTCTGTCCATCTGACCATTTAGTATCTTTTCTTAGATGGAATGTATATACTGTCTCATCATCTGATAAATCATAACTCTCAGCTACTCCAGCTATTATCTGCCCGCTTGTGTCTTCTCTCATCAAACCTTCAAAAGCATTGTGAATAATCGTTGATCCATCTACTGCTGAGTTTAATTGTGGATCAATAGTTTTGGGATCAGCACCAAGGTTATAAACAATCTTTTGCTCTACCTTTGTTTCAGGAGTTTCTTCCGGGGTCTCTATCGGCGTTTCTTTTGGTGGCGGATTCTTTGCTTGATCATCGGATTTCCCGCATCCAAAAAGCATAGTTCCTGTCATTACCAAAGCAAGTAAAGTAGCGAGTAATTTCCCTTTTTTCATTAAATATCCTCCTTATTCTTATACATATTTATTTATTAAATAAATGACAAGCAACACAATGACCGGGTGCAACTTCTTTTAGTTCAGGTTCCTCTTCACCGCAGATTTTTTGTGCATATCTACAACGCCCTTTAAATCTACATCCAGGTGGAGGGTCTATTGGAGATGGAATATCTCCTTCTAGTATAATTCTATTTCTTTTTTTAGATTCTTCTGGGTCAGGTATTGGTATAGCTGACAATAACGCATTAGTATAAGGATGAATCGGTCTGCTATATACCTCATTACTCTCTGCAATTTCCACCAACTTCCCTAGATACATGATTCCAACCCTGTTTGAAATATGCTTAACCATGGATAAGTCATGGGCAATAAATAAATATGTGAGATCAAAATCTCTCTGTAAGTCCTCTATCGTATTTATAATCTGTGCCTGTATTGAAACATCTAGAGCAGAAATAGGTTCATCACATACGATAAAGTCTGGATTTACAGCAAGGGACCGAGCAATTCCTATGCGCTGTCTCTGTCCTCCTGAAAATTCATGGGGATACCTGTTTATATGCCCCTGGTCCAGTCCTACCTTATCAAGAAAATATTTAACCCGTTCTTCTCTTTCCTTCCCCCTGCATATTTTATAAATATCCAGCGGCTCACCAATTATATCACCAACTGTAAGTCTAGGGTTCAGTGATGCATATGGGTCTTGGAAAATCATCTGCATCCTCTGCCTATAAGCCAGCATTTGTTTATCTGATAACTTGCTTATATCATTGCCATCATAAAAAATCTGACCTGCTGTAGGATTATATAACTTCATAAGAGTTCTCCCTAAAGTTGTCTTTCCACATCCTGACTCTCCAACCAGACCTAAGGTTTCACCCTTCTTAATCTGAAAGGAAACACCATCCACAGCCTTTAATACTCCTACATTCTTTTTAAAGGTCATCTTTTTTGTATTAAAATATTTACATAGACCATTTATCTGAACTAAACTCTTGTTATCACTGGTGTTATCACTCATCAGCTTCCCCTCCCTTCAATGGCATTTCAACCTTTGGAGCTCGTTTATCATTGAGCCAGCAAGCTGATTTATGTCCATCACCGATATCATAGAAGGCTGGCCTGTTTTCTCTGCAGACCTTCATTGCATGTCTGCACCTTGCATAAAATGGACAGCCTTTTGGTGGCTTAAATAAATCAGGTGGTTGGCCATTAATTGGCTTTAACCTTCTTTTCACAAGGGTATTAGGGTTAGGAACGCTTTCCATAAGTCCCCAGGTATATGGATGTCTGGACCTATAATAAATATCATTAACTGATCCGCTTTCTACAATAACTCCGCCATACATTACATTTACTCTGTCACAGATATCAGCAACAACTCCTAGGTCATGAGTAATTAATATAATTGAGGTATTTAATTTATTTTGTATATCTTTCATCAGCTCTAGAATTTGAGCCTGAATTGTAACGTCTAGTGCTGTGGTTGGCTCATCTGCAATAAGCAGCTTTGGATTACAACTTAGTGCAATAGCAATCATAACCCTCTGTCTCATACCACCAGAAAATTCATGAGGATACTGTTTCATTCTGCTCTCTGGACTAGGAATTCCTACTAAATTCAAAAGCTCTAGTGACCTATCATAAGCTTCTTTCTTACTCATATTTTTATGAATTCTAAGTGGTTCCATGATCTGCTTGCCTATGGTCATAAGTGGATTCAAGGAAGTCATTGGATCCTGAAATATCATGGAGATAGCGTCTCCTCTGATTTTACACATCTCAGCTTCCTTCATTGTCATTAAATCTTTTTCTTCAAAAAGTACCTGGCCCTCTTTAACCTTTCCATTGTCATCCAAAAGCTTCATAATGGATAACATGGTAACGCTTTTTCCACTTCCTGATTCTCCAACAATGCCCAATACTTCTCCCGCTTTTAATTCAAAGGAAACTCCCCCAACTGCCTGAACCTCTCCAAACTGAGTGTAAAAGGAGGTTTTAACATTATTTACTTCTAAAAGATTACTCATCACTCCACCCCCTATTTTTGAATCTTTGGATCTAGAGCATCTCTAAGTCCATCGCCAAGCATATTGAAAGAAAGTATTGTTAAACAGATTGCTAGTGTTGGGAATAATATTTGATATGGGAATAACCTTAGTGTGTTTATAGCTTCATTGGCAAGAGTTCCCCAGGAAGCCCTTGGTGGTGTAAGCCCTAATCCTATAAAGCTTAGGAAGGCTTCAGTAAAGATAGCTGACGGTATTTGAAGTGTTAAAGTTACGATGATTGAACCAATACAGTTAGGTATCAAGTGTTTAAAAAGTATTCTCTTACTTGATGCACCTAGTGTTCTGGCTGCTAAAATGAACTCCTGCTGCTTGAGCTGAAGTATCTCTGAACGAACAATTCTTGCCATTCCAATCCAATAAGAAATAGCTAAGGCAACTATGATATTTAATAGTCCACCCTTTTCAAAAATAACAAGTAGTAATATTACATATATGGTCATCGGTATAGAGTAAATAACATCTACTATTCTCATCATTACATTATCCACCCTGCCCCCTGCAAAGCCTGAAATACCGCCATAAACAATTCCTATCAACAAATTCAAAATTGATGCTGCAAAACCTATGATTAGAGAATATCTGGCACCATAAAATACCCTAACAAATAAATCTCTGCCTAAGCTGTCTGTTCCAAACCAGTGCTCTGCTGAAGGCCATTGATTTGTAATAGCTAGATTCGTTGCATTAAAGGTAAATTTAGACATCCAAGGCACTAATATTGCTGCTAAAATCATTATTATTACAAAAACAAGGCCAACAATTGCCAATTTATTCTTTTTAAGCTTTCTCCAAGAGTCCTTCCAATAGGAAACACTAGGCCTGTTTATGGAGTCATCGACTTTATGGCCTTCTTCCTCAAATATAAAATCATTATTTAAATTATCATTAATTTCACCATTATATTCCATGCGCTCACCCCTATCCATCTATATTTTCTAATTTGATTCTTGGGTCAATGATTACGTACATTATGTCTACAATCAAATTACATATTATTAGAAGTGTGCTGTAGAAGATGGTTACACCTAGAATTGCAGTATAATCTCTGTTTCCAATAGTTGTTACAAACTCTCTTCCAAGTCCAGGAATAGCAAATATCTTTTCTACTACAAAGCTTCCTGTAAGTATACCCGCAACTAAAGGTCCTAAGTAAGTTACTATTGGAATCAAAGTATTTCTTAGTGCATGTCTAAAGATAACTCTACCGCTACTGACTCCTTTAGCCTTGGCAGTTCTGATATAATCAGATTTTAGCACCTCTAATAGTTTTGACCTAGTAAGTCTTGAAATAAAGGCTATAGAATATCCTGCCAATGCAATTGATGGGAGTATATAGCTCTTCCAGCTATTTAATCCGGTGATTTCAACAAGACGCAGTTTAACACCGAATACATACATCAAAAGTGTGGCGATTACAAAGCCTGGAATAGTGACTCCTAAAGTAGCCAACACCATACACAAAGAATCAGGCCACTTACTATACTTAAGTGCAGCTAAAATCCCTAACAAAACACCCAATACTAAAGAAATAGCTATAGCTACGCCACCAAGCTTAGCTGATGATGGAAAAGAATATCCAATAATCTCTTGTACAGTTCTCCCTTTGTACTTCATACTTGGACCTAAATCCCCCTTAAGTAAATCCTTTAAATACATCAAGTACTGTTCACCTAGAGGTTTGTTAAGTCCATATTTAGCCTCCATGCTTGCTTTGATTTCTGGCAGCATAACTTTTTCTCCATCAAATGGGCCACCTGGCATCAACCGCATCAAAAAGAATGTAGCTGTAATAACAATGAAAATAGTTGCAAAACTAATTAAAACCCTCTTTAGAATATACTTAATCAACCTTTCACCCCCGAAAATCTTTTTATTACTTATTATATTTAAGTTATCTACCCATTATTACTCAATGCTAAAATTACTTCTATTTATCTTCTTTTATGTAATAAAAACGTATATAGCCTTATTACTGAATTAATGTACTCTATTAATCTCTATGTTAAACAGCATATTTTTATTATTATATTTACTAAATAATCCAATTACATTTTCTATTCTTTGATTTTTTTTAAATTACACTTACAAATATGTGAAATATATAACTACTAAAAAAACTTTTTAATTTTCTACCTATATTTTTCAAAAAAATCTCTTCTATTATATATAGATAAAATTATATCAATTTAATGGTGAGTTTTTGTCATAATATACAATCATAACAGTGGAACATATTGCGCCATAAATGTTTTAGTTGTATAATATATGTTGTACTATAGGTGTCATTAATACAATGTCTTAATAATTTATACTATAGGAATGGAGGAATATTATGGGACTTTTAACATTTAAGCGAGGCATACATCCGCCTCACGGAAAACACCTTTCAGAACACAAAGAAATTGAAGCTTATCTCCCAAAGGGTGATTTAGTTTTCCCTATGAGTCAACATATAGGAGCTCCTTGCACACCAGTTGTTAAAAAAGGTGACAAGGTTCTTGTTGGTCAAATGGTTGGTGAAGCAACTTCTTTAGTTTCATCTAACGTTTTCTCTAGTGTTTCTGGAACAGTAAAAAATGTAGCACCAATGCTTACATCTGGTGGTACAAAGGTGATGAGCGTCATCATCGAAAACGACAACAACTATGAAGAGGTGGCTCCAACACCACAGGTCAACTTCAAAAGTTTATCAAACACAGAATTGTTGGAAATTATTAAAAATGCTGGAATCGTTGGTCTTGGAGGAGCTTGTTTCCCAACACACGTAAAGCTTAACCCTCCAAAAGAGTGCAACATTGACACAATAATAGTTAATGCTGCTGAGTGTGAGCCTTACTTAACTTGTGACCATCAATTAATGCTTCAGCATTCAAAAGAAATTACTGAAGGTTTAGAAATTCTTGCTCATATGTTCCCTACTGCTAAGATATTCTTAGGAATTGAGAACAATAAAGCTGATGCAATCACTATCATAAAGGCAATGGTAGAACCAATCCAGAACATAGAAGTTGCAGAGCTTAAAACTAAGTACCCACAAGGTGCTGAAAAGCAATTAATCTATTCTGTAACTAAAAGAGAAGTACCTACAGAAAAACTTCCTCATGATGTTGGTTGCATAGTACAAAACGTAGCTACTATAGTTGCTATTAGAAAAGCTATCATAGAAGGAAAACCTCTTACTGATAGAATAGTTACTGTTACTGGAGGAGCTATCGCAAATCCAAAAAATATTCTTGTTAAACTTGGGACAAACCTACAAGAACTTGTGGACTATTGCGGCGGTTTCAAAGAAAACCCTGTAAAGGTTATAAGTGGTGGTCCTATGATGGGTACTGCTTTATTCTCACTTGACGTACCTGCTATAAAAGGTACATCTGGTATTCTATGCCTTTCAAATACTGAGGCAACTCATTCTGAAGAGCTAAACTGTATTAGATGTGGAAAATGTGTAACTGCATGTCCAATGTTCTTATTACCTTATAAGTTAAACTCTCTTGTGTTAAGAAGAGATTACGATGGTTTTGAAAAATTAAATGGACTTAGCTGTATTCAATGTGGAGCTTGTAGCTTCTCTTGCCCTTCTAAGAGAAACTTAACTCAAAGTTGTAAAGAAGGTAAAACGCAAGTACTAGCTAGTAGAAAGAAAAAGTAGAGGTGAACATAATGTCAGAGAACTTATTTAACGTATCCGTATCGCCACATATTAAGGCTAAAGAAACTGTTTCAACAATTATGCGAGACGTTTTAATAGCATTAGTGCCTGCCGGAATCGCTGGTATATATTTCTTCGGTTTCTCAGCAGCTCTAATAATGATCACTGCCGTTGCATCTGCAATGCTTAGTGAGTACTTATTTAATAAGATTACTAAAAGACCAAACACTCTAATGAACTTAAGTGCAGCAGTTACTGGTCTACTAATCGCGTATAACGTACCAAGTACCCTTCCATTATGGATGGTTGCTGTTGGTAGTGCATTTGCCATCATCGTAGTTAAATGTCTCTTCGGTGGACTTGGACAAAACATTATTAACCCAGCATTAGCTGGTAGAGCATTCTTACTTGCTGCTTATCCAAGTGCAATGACTACTTGGACATTAGATGGAATTTCTAAGGCTACTCCACTTGCTATGTTAAAGACAGGTAGCGGAATTCTTCCTAGCACAATGGATGCATTCTTAGGTTCAAATCTTCCTGGATGTATTGGAGAGGTTTCTGCTCTTGCACTTTTAATCGGTGGAGCTTACCTTCTATACAGAAGAGTAATTACATGGCATATACCAGCTACATACATTGGAACTGTTTTAGTTTTAACAACTGTACTTGGAAGAGATGGATTCTTCACAGGTAATGGAGTATATGAAATACTTGTTGGAGGATTAATGCTTGGTGCTATATTTATGGCAACAGACTACTCAACTACGCCAATGACACAAAAAGGACAAATTATATTCGGTATAGGCTGTGGTTTCTTAACTACACTAATCCGTTTATATGGTGGATACACTGAAGGTGTTTCTTACTCAATCCTAATCATGAACTTACTAGTTCCAATGATAGATAAGTGGACAAGTCCACGAGTGTTCGGAGGTGCAAAATAATGAAAGAAAATTTAAAATTAGGTGCAACTCTATTCGTTATAACTGCTATCGCTGGACTTATTCTTGCCTTTGCTTTTGATATAACTAGAGCACCAATTGAAGCAAGAAAAAGTGCAGAACAAGCTGAAGCGATGAAAGTTGTTTTAGATGGTGATGACTTCCAATTACTTGATGGTAAAACTGCAGACAACGTTTTAGAAGCTTTCGAAGCTAAAAAAGGCGGAAAAGCTGCTGGATATGTAGTTAAAGTTAAGACTTCTGGTTACGGTGGAGATATCCAAATGTTAGTTGGAATCGATGCTGACTCAAAAGTTTCTGGAATTCAAATATTAAGCCTTGCTGAGACTCCTGGTCTTGGTTCTAAAGTTAAAGATGACCCTTCTTTTGCTGAGCAATTCAAAGGATTATCTGCTGAAGGAAATATAGCTTTAGGTTCAGATGTAGATGGAATCTCTGGTGCTACAATTTCTTCTGGAGCTGTAACAACTGGTGTTAATACTGCTATTAGTTTCTACAATGAAGCTATTTTAGGAAA
Organism: Clostridium sp.; assembly: GCA_032005505.1. GTDB lineage: Bacteria > Bacillota > Clostridia > Clostridiales > Clostridiaceae > Clostridium_J. The sequence goes on from DALZNT010000077.1 coordinate 15,305, forward strand.
TGAAGCGCCTGCTGAAGCACCATTAGATGAAAATTCTCCTCTATTACCAGCTGTTTTAGGAGCTGGAAGCTTTACTGCATCTGATGTTGCTATTTCTGGTAACATACTTGCAATATTTGAAGCTGACAACGGTGGATATGTTCTAAATATTTCTACTGAAGGTTACGGTGGAGAAATGGAAATGTTAGTTGGAATTAATGCTGATGGAACAGTATCAGGTATTGATTTACATAAACATAATGAAACTCCTAGTATTGGTTCAAACGCTAAAGATGATCCTGCTTTCGCTGAACAATTCAAAGGTTTAGCTGTAGATGGTAAACTTGCTGTTTCTGATATTGAAGCTATCAGTGGAGCTACAATTACATCTGAAGGTGTAGTTAATGGTGTTAACACTGCAATAGAGTTCTTCAACACAAACTTGAAAGGAGCAAAGTAGAATGAAAGAGTTAGTTAATAGATTAAAAACCGGTATTATTACCGAAAACCCAGTATTTATACAAGTACTAGCTATGTGCCCTACTCTTGCTGTTACAGGAAGTGTAAAAAATGCTGTAGGTATGGCTTTTGCCGCTACATTAGTTTTAATCGGATCAAACGCCGTTATCTCTTTAATCAGAAAGCTTGTACCTGATAAAATCAGAATCCCTGCTTTCATTGTAGTTATAGCTACATTTGTTACTTTAATTCAGTTCTTATTAGAAGCTTATATTCCTGATTTATATACATCTCTTGGAATATTCCTTCCTCTAATAGTTGTTAACTGTGTTATCCTTGGTAGAGCGGAAGCTTATGCTTCTAAAAATAAGGTTTTACCTTCTATCTTTGATGCTATAGGTATGGGTCTTGGATTTGGTGCTGCTATCATCTTACTTGCTACTTTCAGAGAAGTTATCGGAAACGGTACTTTCTATGGAATACAAGTATTACCAAAATCTTATGTACCAGCTATGATAATGACAGCTGCTCCTGGAGCATTTATGACTCTTGGCTTTCTTCTAGCTGGCTTCAACCAAATCAAGATTTCTAAGGCTAAAAAAGCTAAAGAAGCTGAAATCACAAAATAAGGAAGGTGAAATTTAATGAGCGAATTATTTACTATATTTATAGGTGCCCTTCTAGTTAACAACGTTATACTTGGGCAATTCTTAGGTATTTGTTCCTTCCTTGGAGTTTCTCAAAAGACTGAGACTGCTAAGGGTATGGGAGCTGCTGTTACCTTCGTAATGTTACTAGCTACTCTTATCACTTTCGTGGTAAATAAATTAATCCTTGTACCATTTGAATTAGGATATTTATCAACATTAACTTTTATCCTTGTTATCGCTGCACTAGTTCAATTTGTTGAGATAGTAATTAAAAAGATTCAACCAGGTCTCTATAGATCTCTTGGTATCTTCTTACCTCTTATCACAACTAACTGTGCTGTACTTGGTATAGCAAGTACAAATATCGATAAAGGATATAACTTAGCTCAATCTTTAGCTAATACTCTTGGAGCTGCTGGTGGTTACATGCTTGCTATCGTAATCCTTGCTGGTTTAAGAGAAAGAATGGAAGATAACACTGACATGCCAGCTTGTTTTAAAGGATTACCAATATCTCTAATTACAGCTGGACTAATGGCGATTGCTTTCTATGGCTTCGCTGGTTTAGTATAGGGAGGGAATTTTAATGGAATTACAAAATTTAGTTGCTCCTGTAGTAAGCCTTGGTGGACTTGGATTAGTCTTTGGAGCCCTACTAGGATATGCAAACAGTAAATTTAAAGTAGAAGTTGACGAAAGAATTCCTCTAGTAAGAGATTGTCTACCTGGTGCAAACTGTGGTGGATGTGGATTTGCTGGATGTGATGCTTATGCTGAGGCTGTAGTAATGGGAACTGCTCCAACTAACAAATGTGCCCCAGGTGGAGCTGCAGCAGTTTCAAAAATATCTGATATATTAGGAGTTGAAGCAGTAGTTGAAGAACCAATGACAGCTTTTGTTAGATGTAAAGGAACTCCTGAAGTTGCTAAAGAAAAATACAACTACATCGGTATATTAGACTGTAACCATGCAGCGGTTGCTCCAGGTGGCGGTTCTAAACAGTGCGGATATGGATGTCTAGGCCTAGGTTCTTGTGTTAAGGCCTGCGAATTTGATGCCATCCACATAGTTAACGGTGTTGCAGTAGTAGATGAAGTGAAATGTGTTGCCTGTGGAGCTTGTACTGTTACATGCCCTAAAGCAATCATCCACCTTGTTCCTAAAAAGACAAAGGTAAGAATCGACTGTAACAACAAAGAAAAAGGTAAAGAAGTTATGAGCGCTTGTGATGTAGGATGTATCGGTTGCGGTATATGCATGAAGAACTGTCCTAAAGATGCTATTGAAATAGTTAATAACATACCTGTATTCGATTATGATAAATGTGTTAACTGTGGAATATGTGCTAACAAATGTCCGAAAAACTCTATCATCAACCTTAAAAAACCAGTTTTAAAGAAGGAAGCTATACCAGCT
>DALZNT010000078.1:0-1224 GCA_032005505.1 Clostridium sp.
TTTCAAACTCTAAATAATTATTATATTGCCTTAAATAAGGCGCCATCATTGTAGCTTGCTTATATGCCCATCCAATATCAGACGCATATTGATGCCATCTAACATTATCAAAGGATAAATTCCATCTCATTTCATATAGGGTATCCTGATAATAACTAGTATTGTTTATATAATTACTTCCTACCCATTTTGCTCCTTCACATATCGCTAATTCAGGAGTAAACCAGCCCTCTTTATATGCACGTTCAGCACCTAAACGTATTGGATCTGAGTCAGCAGCACCAATACCATACATATTGTAAACTAATTTAGGATCAACTGGTTTTCCATCCACGCTTCTTACCAATATTCCTTTTGATAATTGTGATGTACCATTTCCTGTTTCTAGCCTTGCATGACATGCTAAATAAATCGGATTAATATTGTACTTACTAGCACCATCACTAAATGCTTTTTCCTTACCTGATAAAATTCCTCGTCCATTAATTACATTTTTAACAGCAGATAACGGTATACTATTGTTATAAGTTAACTTCATAAACATATACTTACCATCATTACTAGTGAAATTATTATAATCCATGTAATATTTTATTTCGTCCCTTGTTGCATCTCTCCAAGCTCCATCTTTATCTGTCTGATTCATCTTTTGACATTGTAAATCAACATAATAATCTAGTGATTTATAGCTTGAAACAAACTCTTTATGAACATATCCATATCCACCTTGGTACTTTATTTTATGCCATAATACATTTGTACTATCTACAATTTCAACATTAGTGCCATAACCTAAACTACCTATCCTGCTATACTCTATTCCTGGACCACTTCTTACATTTACTCCATCTACGGAATTTATATATCCTGATACTACAACCTGACCTTCTGTTGTGTAATAGATCTCCTTCGAAACCATATTTCCTGTAGTATCTTTTATATCCACCCAAAGTTTATAATTTCCTGCTTTAGCTGGTGTCCAGTCATAGTAATTTTTTGCTGAGAAATCTTGTAGTACTGTCCATCCATTTCCGTCATGAACCCAGAATTTATAGGCATATGGTCCAAAACCTCCAGTTGCATTAGGTGTAATTCTAATTGTCGTATTTGTTAGTTGTGGCGATGGTCTATCAGTAGTTATTGAATTAATAGTTAATTCCCCTGCTACTTCATAATAAAGTTCCTTTGAATGCATACTTCCTGTGCTGTCTTTTGCATCTATCC
>DALZNT010000078.1:1324-17806 GCA_032005505.1 Clostridium sp.
GGTACTGTCCATCCACTTCCATCATGTATCCAGAACTTATAGCTTATTGCTCCAGTTCCCCCAACTGTTTTTGGCGTAATTCTAATGGTAGTGTTCGCTGGTTGCGGTGCAACCTTGTCCACATCTATACTTAAGATATCTACTGGCTTTGCAGTAATTGTGTATGGTATTTCTTTTGATACCATTTTTCCTGTACCATCTTTAACATCTACCCAAAGCTTATAATTTCCACTTCTAGTAGGTTTCCAATTATAATAATTCTTTGTTGAAAAATCTTGTGGTACTGTCCATGTAGACCCATCGTAAACCCAGAATTTATAAGTGTATTCTCCTGCTCCTCCGGCTACAGTCGGCGTAACTTTGATTGTGGAACCTTCTATTTGTGGTGAAGCTTTATCAGTACCAATTGAGTTTATTGCTAATGGTCCTGTTACCTCATAATAAAGTTCCTTTGAATGCATACTTCCTGTGCTGTCTTTTGCATCTATCCAAATCTTATGAGTTCCTGCCTTTGTTGGTGTCCAGTCATAATAATTTTTTGTTGAAAAATCTTGTGGTACTGTCCATCCACTTCCATCATGTATCCAGAACTTATAGCTTATTGCTCCAGCTCCTCCTGATATCTCAGGTGTAACTTTAATTGTTGTATTAGCTGGTTGTGGTGCTACCTTGTTAGTATTTATAGATGTAATATCCAATGGTTCAGTAACTAAATAACTGATTTCCTTTGAAACCATCTCCCCTGTGCTGTCTTTTACATCTACCCAAAGTTTATAGTTTCCTGCCGCTATTGGTTTCCAGTCATAATAGTTATTTGTTGAAAAATCTTGTGGTACTGTCCATTCAGAACCATCATATACCCAGAACTTATAGGTTAACGTACCTTTTCCGGTAGCTTTAGGTTTAACTCTTATAGTTGAATTAACGTATTGTGGTGAAGGCTTGTCCGTATTAATGCTAGAAATGCCTAAACCAGCTTCGTATAAACTTATATTTGTATCAGTTGAAGTATAAGCTTCCCTTTCACCATTATTGTTTGAAAATTTAACTCTACAAGTATTCCCATTTAAAGATAAAGCGTCATTGCCTTCAGTTGTCTTTAAATTTAAAGTACCTTCTTTTAATACCTTTGCCTTTATTACAGCTAAAGTACCATTACCAGTAATATTTGCACTTGATCCAGTAAGTGTCATAGCTATACTAGCCTTACCATTACCATATGTACTTACTGGTGTTTTTGCACTACTATCATTAAATAAAGAACCTTTCTCAATACTTTTGATTTCAATTAATGAAGCATCATAAATAAAATCTACAGAAGCCCCATAAAGATTTTGAGAATTACTTACATTAACTAAAATCTCTATAGTTTCACCAACATTAGGTGCTCCTGTAGTAGAAAATGTTATATTAGCTTTTGTTGATGCAAAGGCTGTCAGTGAATCAAAATAGAAAAACTGAACAAGTAATAACAAACACATTACTTTTGTTATCGCCTTAAAATGATTTTTTTTCGAAGTATACATATTAATCCCCCTTGTATAATTTAAAATATCATTTAATAAATGTGAAATAGCTTTATAACACAATTAAATTATTTATACCTACATATTAAAAAGTAGTATATCTAATATAGACAAACTTCTTAAAAAGTAGTATATCTAATATAGACAAACTTCTTTAAATAACAGTTACTTAAAATGACATTTTTTTTGAAACTATACTTAAATACTAGCACAAATTAGTAAAGATTCAAACAAATTTGTTTATTTTTCACATTAGTTTTATATGATAATAGAAATTAAACATATACACTAGTAAAATAAGTCCACTTCTACTTAATTTCTACACACATAAACAGTAACTATATTTATATAAAAATTACATTTTAAAACGAAAATACCCACAAAGATGTTTAAATTTCACATCTTTATGGGTCTCTTTTATTCTAAATTATTTTTTATCCACTGTAACTCTTCTATAACAACGGAATAATGAAGTTAATTCCTTTAGATCTCCCGCTGCCATTATAGACCCAGTCATAATCATTATGCAACAAATTATCGATTTTACGTCTACAGCATTGCCTAGAAGTATTATACCAAAAATTATAGACCAAGCAGAGTAGGTGATATTTAATGACATGGCCTTTGTAGCTCCAATTTTATGGATTCCCTTATAGTAGAACACATAAGATGCAGTTCCAGCTAAAGCAGTTAAAAGTATCATTCCCGTTGCACTAGTTGGTATAACCCCCATGGTAAACTTGATTCCCTTAACTACAGGAATGATTAAAAATCCATAAACCACTGCTGAAGTAAGCTGCCTTACTTGTAAAGACTGCTCTGGGGTAATCTCATCTTCCTTCATTCCATAAGCACAAATAACCGCCTCTGATGACCAGCCAATAACGCATACAACTGCAAACACAAAACCTAAACCTAAATTTGCAACTTCACCACCTGGAGCATAACCTAGGGCTACTATTCCAAGAATACTTATAAATAACCCCATTATTGATATAGGCTTCATCTTTTCTTTTAAGAATACATAAGAAAGAAGAGCTCCCATAGCTGGATATAAAGCTGAAATTATAGCTGTATATGCAGGTCCGATATATTTAATTGCTAGAAGGTAACCAGTCATTCCAACTGGTCCTCCTAAAAGTGCTCCAAGCATTATGAATCTTCCACTTCTTGTTCTTGCAGCCTTAAAAGTTTTTCCTAATTCCCTTCTAGACACTGTATATATCAGCATCCACATCGATGAGAAAAAGTCGTGTAAAAACGTACTTACAAATGGTGCTAAGAAAATAGCCTGCTCCGTAGAAACAAAAGGTGTCATTGCTAGTGCAACTCCGAGTAAAACCGTATCTAATCCCCAAAGGATACCAGACATTAATCCATAGATCATTCTAAGCATCCCCTTTCAGAATTATATCAAGATTTGTCTTTGCTCTATTGTATCTGTCAATTCCATAGGTTCCAAAATCGTCCCCCTTAGCTTCTTTAATAATAGTCCAAGTACTCCATAAAAAGTCTTGGTATATTTTATTTATAAGAACTCTCTTCTTATATTTATCCTCTATATCACCCTTGAAGTAAGTTCTAAGAAATAACTCTTCCTCATCTTCACTAAATTCACTTTCTAAACAGTGAGCTGCTAAATCCCACATAGGGTCGTTCATTCCAGCATACTCCCAGTCTATTAAGTATATCTTTTCTTCTCCGCTTCTGATGAAGTTATCCGCTAAAGTATCGTTGTGACAAGGAGTTAACTTTGCATCTAAACTTACCATGACATCTTTTAACTTATAAATTTTTTCCTTTACTTCATAGTAGTCTTCGAAGAATTTTGCATTACCATCTTTAGCTAATTTTTCATACTTCTCTATCTTTCCGTATATGTCAAACTCATTAGCCATTACCTTGTCACAGTTATGAAGTGTTCTTAAAATATTGCAGACCTTAGCCATGTTATACTGCTTCTTAGCTGCATCTGGAGTTAATGTTTCAGCGTTATCTATAAATCTAGAAATCTTAACCCCTGTTTCCTCATTAAAGTATATAAGTTCTGCATCAACGCCAACCTCATTAGCATAAACCGCATTTTTAATTTCATCTGCTCTGCTTATCATTTCCTCAGTTCCATTACCTGGAACTCTTAAAACGTAAAACTCATTATCGATAGCAACCTTATAGTTTTTATTGGTCATTCCTCCGATAGGTGAAACATTATTGACTTTGCTTATATCCACCTTCATACAATCGCATACTATATCCTTCAAGTTTTGAATTAAAGCTGACTTTTCTTTTTTCTCTATTTTGTCTATTAACTTCTTCACAACATAGCTATAGTGCTTCATATTATCTATTTCGTGCCATAGAAGTCTATCCACTTTAACATAACCTAAAGAGTAAGTTCTTGAAATATCAAGCATCATATATTCGTAGTTCATATATGGATTTTTATTATATTTATAAGACTCCAGCATCTTATTAAAGAATTCATAAGATATCTTACTTATCCCTATCATTTCTCCATCGATTCTATTAACTTGAGCTATATCCTTGGAAATTTTATATATTACATTTTCTCTAATTTCTACAAAAGCCTCATCTCCAGAACCACTTTCTGCCGTAATAAGGATGCAGTCTCTAGCTGGATATTTTATAATTTCTCTTATACCGCTTTCTTCAACTACTATGTCACTTTCTATAAGGATAAAGTCCTCACTGATCCCCTCTGCTGCACGAGCTAAAGATGCCATGGTTCCTGTCCACTTATAATTAGGATTCTTAATAACTTTCACATTTTTATTTGCTAAACTTTCTTCTAGAAGCTCTGACTTATATCCTGAAATAACTACAATATTCTCAATCCCATTTTTCTCAAGCATATCAATAGTTCTATAGATTAATAACTGATCATTTATTTTTAAGTTAGACACCGGTATATTAAAATTAGAATTTTTACCCGCTGCAAGGATTACCCCTTGCTTTACCTTCGCTTCTTTTTCTGTATGTAATTCAATCTGTAACTCCTTATTAACCTTTAGCTCTTTCTCTAAAAGCTCTATCCCCTGTTGAGTCACATTGTATTTATGTCCTCTGCCCTTACTCTCTTTAGTAATTAATCTACTAGCTTCAAGCTCCTCAATAATAGAATTTACTTTTCCTAATGATATTTCACATTTTGCACTTAGTAATCTTTGATTAATTGTAGAATTTTTATTTATTTCTTTTAAAACTTTGAATATATCTCCCATAACCGTCGCTCCTTTGTTCATTTATTGAACAAATTAATTCTACTATATATTTTTCCAAAAATCAACACATGCCACTCACTTTTTTTCTTTTTAGACATAATATTAAAACACTTTATCCTATTCTCGATGTTTTTCACACTACCAGGAATACCTTTACATGTAAAGAAATATATGTTATCGTATTGCTTGTAGAATAAACTAATTTAATGTATAAACATCAAACAAATTCATACTTTTACAATTAATATAATAATGCTAATTGATGTTCGTGGAAACAAAATTAATTATCTTGGGGGGAAAAATGAAAACTAAAAAAATACTTGCTTTAATTCTATGTATAACTTTAATTTCAGAACCTACTACTATGGCTTTTGCTGATGTACTAGAGAATACTGTCATTAATAAGTCTAATTCTGAAAATATAAATGATGGGAATTCGACTTCATTATTTTCAGAATCTTCAAATGAGTTAGCACCTAACTCTTTCGAGGAAATTCCTAATGAATCATTACCTATTCCATCATCTGACCAAACTTCAGATAACATTGGGGAAGATATTTATGAAGACTCTTCTGAAGACATTTCTGGCGACCTTTCTGAAGATTCTACAGAACAAACTCCTGAAGTACCCGAATCTCCTTCTGATGGAAACTGGGTTTTAAAAGACTCAGGCTGGTACTATTTATATACTGATGGAACTATGGCTACCGGATGGATAACTGTTGCTAATCAAAAGTATTTTCTTAACTCAGACGGAATCATGGCTACCGGCTGGCTTTGGGATTCTAACAACTGGTATTATCTTAATAAATCTGGTGCAATGGCTACTGGCTGGGTAACAGTCTCTAATTACAAATACTATCTTAACTCAGATGGTACTATGGCCACCGGCTGGCTTTGGATTGATAACGATTGGTATTATTTCTCTCCTGGCGGTGGAATAACTACCGGTTGGATAACTGTTGATAACAACAAATACTTTCTTAACTCAGATGGTGCAATGGCTACCGGCTGGCTTTGGAACTCTAATAATTGGTATTACCTCGATAGATCTGGTGCAATGACCACCGGTTGGCTTTCGATAGGCAACAATTGGTATTACCTCGCTGATAGTGGTAAAATGGCTACTGGTTGGCTTTGGAACTCTTCTAATTGGTATTACCTTAATACATCTGGTGCAATGACTACTGGTTGGCTTTGGAACTCTAATGACTGGTATTACCTTAATGAGTCTGGTGCAATGACCACCGGTTGGCTTTTGATTGGAGACACTTGGTATTATCTCGAAAACAACGGAAAAATGGCTACTGGTTGGATAAAAGTTGCAGATAAATGGTATTATCTTAATAAGTCTGGTGCAATGGCATCAAATACTACAATAGATGGATATTCCGTAGACTATAGCGGAGCTTGTACCAATAGAGTTACTGAAATCCCTAATGGTAAACGAATAAATGTTCCATACATAAGTCAAAAGGGTGTATTACCAACTGGTTGTGAAACTGTCAGTGCTACTATGTTGCTAAGATATTATGGTTATTCTACTAGCATTTACGATTTTGTGGACAAGTATCTAAAAAAAGCTGACTTTGAATACATTAATGGCAGGCCTTATGCTCCAACACCAGATGAAGCCTTTATAGGAAACCCTAGAAGCTCAAGTGGCTTTGGCTGCTTCCCACCTGTAATAGAGGCTGCCTTAAAATTAATATTAAGCTCTACACATACACCGAAAGTAACTACTGGTACACCTATAGACGCGCTTATTAAAGAATACATAGACAAAGATACGCCTGTACTTCTATGGGCAACTATTAATATGCTTCCAAGCTACAATGGCTACTCTTGGTACACTAGACCAAACAATGAAAAATTCACATGGACTGCCCAAGAACATTGTTTAGTTCTTGTCGGTTATGATAATAATAAATATTACTTTAATGACCCTTATAATAATAATGGTGTCATAGGCTACGATAAAGCTTTAGTAAAGAAGCGATTTGCAGAACTCGGTATGCGATCTCTCGTTATCGAGTAAATTAAAAATGGATATTCATTACATCTCCATATAGTGTGGAACATAAAAACAAAGACATTTACTGTATATAAAGCAGTAAATGTCTTTGTTTTTTACTATTAAATTTATTTTTTAAAAACTAGTGTAGTCTTGCAACTCCAATACCGTTAATTTTCCATCCCCGTTAGTATTTTATTTTAACATATTCACACTTTTCTTACAATATATACAACCTAACTAAACTTTGCAAATTTATATGTTAACATTCTATCACCAAATTTAGTTTGCACTGTAATTTGTCATTATTTATGATATAATAAGAATAATTGTTGGAATATGATTAATATTTCAAATCATACAAATAGGGAAGGGGTTAAACATGGAGAAAAAAAAGAAAAGAATATGGCTTAGAGTACTAATATCACTCATTGTTATAGTTGCTCTAGTATTTGCTATTGGCTTTGCTTTTGTTCATAGCAAACTAAATAAAATGGAAAAGGTTGAAGTGAACAAATCTGATTTAAGTGTAAACCAAGAAGAAATAGAAGAAACTTATCAGGAAACAGGAGAAATTAGGAATATAGCACTATTTGGTGTTGATGCACCAGACGGTGAAACTGGCAGATCTGACTCAATAATGATTGCCACTATAGATCCAGTACACAAAAAGTTAAAGCTAACTTCAATAATGAGAGATTCCTATGTTAATATTCCAGGTTATGGCTTAGATAAAATTAATCATGCCTATGCCTTTGGAGGACCTCAATTAGCTATAAAGACTATAAATGAAAACTTTGGACTTAATATAACAGAGTTTATGACTGTGAACTTTTCTTCACTACCTATTATAATAAATGCTCTTGGTGGAGTTGAAATTCAAATTACAGATGAAGAAGTTTCTCATATCCCAGGAATTAACTCTGCTGGCACCTATAATTTAACTGGAGAACAAGCCCTCGCTTACTCTAGAATAAGATATGCAGAAGGTGGAGATTATAAAAGAACTGAGCGTCAAAGAACAGTGTTAAATGGTTTATTTAATAAAGCATTAGCACTACCTGTTACTTCATATGTAAGTACTCTTGATACGGTACTGCCTTATATCCAGACTAATATGTCATCTTCTGATATATTAGCATTAGGAACAAAGGCTTTATCTTCCTATAGTGGAACACTAGAACAGCAAAGATTTCCCCTTGATGGATATTGCGAAGGTGCTATGATTGATGGAGTTTATTATTTAACCTTTGATGCTGAAACTACTAAGAAACAATTTATGAACTATATTTTTGATGATAAATTAGAATAAAACAATAAAATTCCAATAAAATAAATAGAGACCACTGAAAAACTTTTTGCTTTTCAGTGGTCTCTTAAATTCTTATTTTTTATTTAAAATAACCTAAGATACCATCAACTATAGCTTTTGCAGCCTTGTTTTGGAACTCATCTGTTATTAGCAATGCCTCTTCCTTAGGATTATTAATAAATGCAAGTTCTGTTAAAACTGCCGGCATCTTTGTGTTCCTTAAAACACTAAAATCAGCATACTTAACACCTCTGTTAGGTAAAGCTAACGCTCCAATCAATTTATTTTGAATGTTTGACGCAAGCTTGTACGCATCACTTGACGATGTCTGACTGTTATGAACAAAGGTTTCAGTTCCCGTGGCTGCTGGACTACTAGCACTATTATTATGTATACTTACAAATAAGTCTGCATTATTATCATTTGCAACCTGAGCCCGTTTTAAAAGATCTGTACTTAAGTCTTCCGAAAGTCGGTAATCTCCCGTTCTAGTCATAACTACTGAATAACCATAACTTTGAAGTAAGTCCCTTACCTTTAGTCCAACTTTAAGGGTTATATCCTTTTCTCTTGTCAAATTAGGACCTAGTGCACCTGGATCACTACCTCCATGGCCTGGATCAATAGCTATTATTTTAGATGCACCTATTTTACTTGAAACTCTAGTTAAATCATATACATCTATAATACCATCGCCATTTAAATCACACTTAGCATCATAACCAGACTGCTTATTTGTTAAATTGTATTTAGCTGATACTATAGCTAAATCTGCATCATTTACTATACCATTACCATCAATATCTTCAGGCATGTTTAGTGCTAATTTAGCTACTTGAGAATTAACAACATTATTTTCTGAACCATCAACTATATCTTCTTCTGGATTAGTAATTGTTTCATTATCTGAGTCTTCTACTAAACCTTCCTCTGGCTTATCAATGGGGTCATCAGCTAAATCATTTTCTAAACTACCGTCTGAAGACTCATCTGAATCACCAGTTGAGTTATCCTCAGAAGGCTTGTCCAAATTATTTTCAGAACCATCAATTGACCCATCAACTAGATTGTCAGCCGTATCATTTTTAGAGCTATCTTCAGTAATATTAGCTGAATTATTAAGTGAATCATCCGCATACGCATAATTATTAAAACTACCCGGTAAAGCTAATTGTAACATTAATACAACTAATAAAAGACAACTAATTATTTTACTTTTCTTCTTCATACTTCTCCCTGTCACCTCTTCCTTATCAAATTTCATTGCTTATTACTAAAAAAACACGCAAATCATCTATATTATACCATACTTTGACACTTTATTCCTTAGTCGTTTTGCTAAATAGTGCATTTTTCAGACACTATGGCGGCAGAGATTCCCTCTTGATGGATACTTTGAAGGTAAAAATATAGACGGTATATATTACTTAACCTTTGATGCAAAAACTACAAAGAAACAATTTAAGGTGGAATTTCTTCTCTTGAAGAAAAATCCCTTGGCGGCACTCAAAAGGGCGGTGATGCTCCAGTTGTAGGAGTACTAAACTATGGTGAAGCCGTAGAAAAGAATGGTCTTAACTTATTTATTCTCATAGGATTTTAATGCATTTACTATACAGTCATTATCTTTCTTATCTCTTACAGCAAGCCTTATATATTGCTTTCCTTCAAAAGTGACTTTATCACCTAAATCCTTTATCAATATATTCTTTTCATCTAACAATCTTATTGCTAATTTTTTAGATTCATATCCACTTTTTAATTTACAAAGGACATAATTAGCCTCTGAAGGATATACCTCAAGATAGTTTATAGACTTAAGTTCTCCTATAAACCTAGTTCTCTCCTCTGCAATTTTATTGCAAGCTTCAATATAGTCTTTTTCATATAAAGTTATTATTTGCAAGAAATATTCTCCAAATGAATTTATATTCCATACTGCCATAGTATCTTTTAAGCCTTGAAGAAGTTTTTTATCTGAGGTTGCTATAACCCCTAACCTTATTCCAGGAACACCATAAGACTTACTGATACTTTTTATTACAATAAGATTTTTATATTTATTAAGGAGTTCTGAATTTATTAATGTATACCTTAACTCCTTGTCTGCAAAATCAATAAAAGACTCATCAACTATTACTTTTTTGTTTTGCGCTTCACAAGCTTCTACTATCTCTATGATGTCATCATATTTTATAAAACTTCCGCTTGGATTATCAGGATTAACTATAAGTAGGTTGTCCACCTTTTTGCTAAGTTCTATTAAATCTTCCTTAACTAATTGATAATTTGTTAAAGACGTATCTAAAGTTTCTACATGACGCTTTCTGAAGCATCTAATATATTCATTAAATGTTGGTATACAAACTCCAACACTTCCTTCTAAAACGTTGTCTAAGCCATTAATTATCTCTGCAGCTCCATTTCCAACTAATACTTCACTCTCATCTATTCCAAACATTCTTCCAGCATTTATACATTGAATGGACATTCCTGATGGATACTGAGTTAATAACTCTAGATAATTATCTTTCATTTTATTAATCATTCCTTTAGTTGGAAAATATGGATTTACAAGATAGCAGAAATCTTTTACTCCATGAAACCTCCAATATCCTCCAAATCTCTTTTGAAACAACTTTAGCTTTTCTTCACCCTTAGCAAACAATGCATTGGCAATATCTAAGTCTTGTGCATCATCTATCTCATACCATACTTCATTACTAAACTTAAATGCCTTTAGTCTAGAATGGGATAAATGAGCTATAGCCTTTAAAACTAATTCATAATACTCATTAGTACCATAGGATTTAATGTATGCCTCTAGGAATGGTATATAGTTCTCCTTTGAAAACTCCTTACTAAATTTATAAATGTTAACTGTTTTGTAGTAATTTCCTTTATGCTTAAGCTTAAAATCCTTTTTCTCTATAAATTCTTTAATATTGTCATCATCATCAATAATAGTAACTGTTCCATCCATCCAAGATTCATACTTTGCCACTGCTACCAAATCTTTATGCACACACTCATTCATACTTTTAATAACTTTTGTATCAAATATTAAATCAGATTCCAATAAAATTGTATCCTCAGCTTCTAGAAAACTCTTAGCTAGATATAATGAATATATATTATTTGTTTTATAATAATCCTCATTGTGAACAAATATAAATTCAATACTGCTATTATTATAATTCTCTTCTATGTATTTTTTAAGTTCATCTCCCTTATACCCTGTAACAATTATAAACTTGTGTATGTCTGCATGCTCAAGTGCTTCGATAGCTCTGTTAATAAGCTTTTTCCCCGCTACTTCTACCATGCATTTAGTGTTTCCATTAGTGTATTTACCTAATCTTTTCCCCATACCCGCTGCTAACATTAATGCTTGCATAATATACCTCCACTATACCTTTTATTCATGTTTTCTTTATAAAACAATAAAGCCGTTCATTTTATGAACACCTTTATTGTGCACCTTATAGCAAAAAAATTCAATATATTCTCACAATAATGCACCATTATTAGCTAAATAGCTTCTTTATTATCCTCTACCCCAATGGTGCAAATCTCTGATATTCCCCTATCCATCCTAAATATATAGTGGTTACTTCACCATTACGGTTTTTGCCAATGATGATTTCTACTCTGTCCTTTTTTGAATCTTTGTCGTAATAATTCTCTCGATAGGGGAAGATTACGATATCTGCATCCTGTTCGATGGAGCCTGATTCTCTGAGGTCGGAAAGCATTGGTCTGGAATCTGCTCTTTGCTCTGGGGCTCTGGAAAGCTGTGATAGTGCTATAACTGTGATATTTAGGGATTTTGCTAAACGTTTTAATTCTCTGGATACCTTCGCAATTTCTTGTTCTCTTGTAGCTCCAACACCGGTGGATTCTATGAGTTGAAGATAATCTACTATTATTATATCTAGTCCAGATTTGTTCTTTAATAGCTTTGCTTTGGCTCTTATGGCTGATGTAGTGGTTGAAGTATCATCGATAAATAGTTTTCGCTTTGATAAATCATCAGCTCCTTCAAGTAATTTATCTATGGATTTTTCATCTAAAAAGCCACTTCTTATATTCTTAAGGGGAATTAAGCATTTAGAAGCTAGGAGTCTTTGAGTAAGCTGTGCCCTTGGCATTTCTAGGGAGAATATGCCAACACTTCCTTCCTTTGAAGCATATTGTGCGATATTTAGTGCAAAGGCTGTTTTTCCCATGGAAGGTCTTCCTGCAATAATTATTAGGTCTCCACCCTGAAGTCCTGATATAACTCTATCTAAATCTTTATATCCCGTGGTGATGCCTTGAATCTCCTTCTTACCTTTGCATCTATCTTCAATATCACTTATAGTGGCTTGGAGTGTTTCCATTATTGGCTCCATCTCATCAAGTGTTATGCCACTATAGGCTTTGTGAATGTTATCCTCTAAATTTTCTACTACTTCCTCCACTAAGATATCCTTATGACTTCCATCAATGGCCTTCATGCAAGCTCGTATAAGCCGCCTTCTCGTAGCCTTTTCTAAAATTATATCACTATAGCTTCTCACATTATCTAAATAGGTTGCCGCATTTGACAGCTCCGATAAATAGGTCATTCCATCACAGCTTTCAAGAGTTCCTCTGGACTTTAATGCCTCACTTAGAGTAATTAAATCCACATGTTTCTCCTTATCTCTAAGACTTAGGATTCCTCTATAAATCTCCTTATGTTTATCATAGTAAAAATCATCAGCCTTTAGACAGTCCTCCACCTCTATAATCCTCTCTTTATCATTGATAAGAGCACCCAAAACTACCTGCTCAGTTTCCTGGCTGTGTGGCATAACCATACTCATACTACATATCCTCCTTAAGAATTAATTTCACTTCTATATCCTTAGAAGTAGCCTTAGAACTGCTATCACTACTCACATTTCCACGCTTCTGAAGGTTTCGTGAGGAATCCTTAGCGGAATCCTTATCCGCATTTAGATATGTTTCAAATTTAGCACCAAAGAGGGTTGTTGGAGCTAAATACTGCTGAAACTTAGTGCCAGCCCAATTTGACTTCATGTTATCAATAACAGTTTTAAAATCATCAACGGTAAATCCATCCATCCTTCTCTCTTTAATGAGCTTCACTGTTGCCTTAGTATTGCTCTTAAAATGCTTTCCTGTAGAATTGTTTAGATAATCAATGATTTCAATAGACTCTTCCTCCACGGAAGTATTTATACTTTTAGTAGATGGGTCCTTAGTAGATGAATTCTTTGTTGTGGATCTTGACTCACACCCCTCAAGGTTTCCATCGATAACATGCTGTTTTTCACCTATACCCTGTTGATTTCTCTCCATAGCTTGCTGACTTTCATCCATCCCCTGGTGCACACACTCTATTCCTTGTTGATTTTCAATCATACTTTGCTGCACACACTCTCTCCCTTGTTGATTTCCATCTATACATTGTTGATTATTACTCATAGGTTTTAGGATATGCTTGTCCACTTCGCTTTGAATATCACCATCCAATACCTTTGGCTCTTTAGAGTCATTAGTACAATCACTACTACCAACAAGTTCAAAATACTTATCACCAATGCCAAAATAAGAATAGGTTCCACCTTCTCTTTTAATATAATGGGTAAGAACCCCCGCATCCCTCATCTTAAAAAATCTAGACTGAACTGTACACTTCTTCATCTTTAAAATTGGAAGTTCTCTTAAGACACCATCGTATTTAAGCCAATAATAAGGCTTGTCCCCTACAACCTCAAACTTCATTCCCTTAGACTCCTTAAAATCCACAAAATAACGAAGGAGAGTTGCATCAATAGTATCAAGACCTAGCTCCACTAACTTTGACTGTGAAAACCCCATAATTGTATACTTCATAATCTTTCCCCCTAATAAATAATAGAGACCATATTAGCAATGGTGATAATAGCCTTCTTTCTGCGACGATGCAGAGTATTTTCACTGATGTAAAGTCTTCTGCAAAGTTCTTTTCGACTTACTTCCTTCATATATATAGCCTCTATTATTTCACTATAACTACATGGAAGATTTGATATAGCACTTTCTAAAATCTGAATTTCAAATTCATTAACAGCCAAAGTTTTTCTTAACTGCTCCTGATCTAAAGTATTCCTTCTCCTATTCACCTCATCATAAATCATGGCAATAGATGAAGTTTTATCTCCACTTCAAGGACTTCTTCCTGGATGAAACACACCTGTATCTTTAAAATTTAACTCCTCTATGGTCTCTGAAGAAGTTTCATATATTGGTGAATTAATCAGCATCTTTAAATGATTAATCTGCTTCTTTATCTCATGGTAATTGTTAAGAAGATACTCAACATAAGCTATATTATCCAAAGATTTACCTCCTATTATATTAGGTTATATTAATCGAATATCACTGCAACTGATACGCCAAAAGCTACTGCAATAACTGCTTTATTATATGGATTTTGTTAAGCCTCACCACTGTACAACTATAAGTTAAATCCCCTGAGCCTTTGTTAGCATCCCCTTATAGCCGGAAAAATCTAAATCTGTAAGCTTTTGTCCTCCAAAGGCTAGAATAAACTCTCTCACCTTATCATGACTTCCATCTCTAGCCTTACCTGCTAAAATAACTCTGACTTCTTCAAATACACTAGATTTTTCGCTACTCATAGACTTTTTGCTATTAATAGAATTTTCATCTTTAACAGGCTTTTTACTACTAGTTTGATAGTTATTCAATTTAACATCTCCTAAACTTTATTTGAGTAGCTATAAAGCGCCTCATATTTACATAAAAAATAAATAGCCAAAGTAACCACTACACTGTAGTTTACTCTGGCTATTTGGTGGTAGACTAGCTCCCCTTTGCTCAGTAGCATCTATTCAAATTTTACTTATGATTCTACTCCTACGGCGGACCAGTGATTACGCTGAACCTCTATGCTTGTCCCCTTATCAAGATTTATAATATAAAATCGTTTACAGTTTTCACACATTATCTTTATTATAGTTTCCTCTGAGCGAATTATATCAAAGAAATAACACTTTCCCCTCTTAACCTTTTTATAGGGTTCCTTTAACTTAGCCCCTTCTCCATTTAAATCAAAGGTATACTCTTTTGTTCTACTATGCTTAATTTTAATAACACCCTTAATAATATCATCACTTTCAAATAAAAGCTTTTTACATCCTTTACACAACATAGGCTTCTAATCCACCCTTCTTAATTTTTCTGTTTTTCAGACTACATGTAATATTCTTCCTTTAATTATATGATATCTTGATTTACATTATATGTCAACAGCTTTTCTTGTAAAAAAAGCAAAATTTTTCTTATAAGTAAAACAATTTAAACCATTCCGCTTTTACGTAAAATCTGTTGACACACGTGTAAAATTTAATATATAATGTAAATAAATAGTAATAATGATTTGAGGTAGTATTATGGCAAGTAATCATAATTCATTTAACAGAAAACTTTTTTCAGAATTAATTCAAAGAGCTAAAGGTAAGAGGACACTTACAAAATACGCTGATGATACTAAAACCAGCATTGCTCATATTTCAAGGATGATTAATGAGAAATTAGAGTCTCCTCCTTCACCAGAAACTATAAAAAAGCTTGTTCCTGTTGAAATCAACGGTGTAACCTATAAGGACTTAATGATGGCTGCTGGTCATATAAATCAAATTAGCTTCTTTGAAGAGCTAGATATAAAAGCAGATTCCGATCTTAAAGATAACCCCGAAACTGATAATTCCTCCAATGCTGTCAATTGCTATTCACAAGTAATAGAGGAAAGACGAAAATTCAAATCCTTATGTATGTCCACAATTTTATTTACACTAAGCTGCAATAACCTCTCATGGAGTATTCCAAATGGTTATGATAAGACAAAGCCTTATATGCATACTAATGATTTTTCATTAGAGATCCAGGATACCTACATAACAGCATGGACATTTGAATTAAAATATTTGAGTTCATCTATAAAGAATGAGTCTAACCCATATGGTATTTCACCAAGATATGTGATTGATACCTGGGGTAAACTAGCTTTCAATACCATACCTATGAATTCAAAATATACCATAGTTACAGACAGTGAAGATTTATACAATAGCTTCTTCAAATACGCACCTAAAAATCTAGATATCAATATTTCTATAATGCTTATTAATACTGATGAACTTAGAGTATTAAGGGAAGAATACGTAAGTTATTATCATAGCGCAGATAAAAATGAACTTGATGAGCTTATAATATGTTAAATATCTTGGGTTAATATAAAAACTAAAAGAGAAGAAGCAATTACTCGCTTCTTCTCAATCTATATAAACTAAAATATATTTTAACTAAACTTAAATCTATTCAAATCAAACA
>DALZNT010000079.1:0-17654 GCA_032005505.1 Clostridium sp.
AGGCTCATTGATACTCTGTGGTGTATTATCTATTTCTGATTATATTAAAACAAGAAAACCGTATAAATTGATATATGTTCTATTTTGGGCATATATGTTTATAGGTGGTCCAATTCTCGAAAAAATCACATCAAATATTATTATTGAATCTATATATATGGCAGTGGGAATTATTCCTATGTTAATATTTATATATTTGGATGTAATTAAAAATGCTAAGGAAAAAGAATCTATATAGTATTTTTCTTAAAAGTTAATTAAGGGAAGCCAGAAATGGCTTCCCTTAAAAATCGTCATATATATAGTCTATCTAATTTAAGTCAATTAGAACCATGTGTGATTTTTTAAAATTCACTTAGAAAGTATGTGGTTATTTTTAAAGCTAATTCCTATGCTATTTATCATTTTGCACCTCAAAAAAGAACCCGATAGTTTATTATGGCTGGTAGCTTTTTTGCTAAGAGTGTTCCTGTAAAATTATATCTACCCTCTTCATAAAATTCTCTCTAATCTCTTCGATAAATTCCTATTTAACTCGTTCGTGTAATCCTAAGTATTGCGAACTAAAAATACCGTAAAACTCATTACTGAATAATACGGTATTTTAATAATTGTTCATTTTTTTAAGTAGTATTATGCGAATTACAATTCATGACATTTTTATAAGGTTATAACGGTTTATATTAATGGTGTGGAATAGAGTGTTTTATTCACCTTGTTTTTTAGCTCCCCAAAAGTACAGCTCCCCATTCTCATCTTTAGAAAAGGTATAACTCTCATCTATCCAAGTATGATGAAATTTTGTTTCTGATATCGGATATATAGGTATAATATATTCATCATCTATAACAAAAAACATCTTTTCCTTGTCTCTTCCTACAGTGAGTTTTGTATCATCACATTCATATACACCCATATATTTTTCATATACATTGTAATCTAAATCATACTTCAATGGCCTGTTTGGAAAGTGATATTCCTCTTGAAATACTATAGCTGCAAGAATATCTGCAATACGCCAAACTGCTGTAAATCCATAATTACTTAATACTTACTTGTTCATTGATGTATCTGTGGAATTCAGTTGTGAATCCCAATCCACCTCCGTCGTGACTTATCCTCTTGCGTCCGTACATTTTATCTATAAACCATCCATAACCATAATCATTATCCTCAGTACCTCTTTCACCAGAATTTGCATATGGTGAAAATATAGTATCAAGTGTTTCCTCTGAAACAAGTCCTCCATTATATAAAGCTTGATCCCATATTAGCATGTCCTCCACTGTAGAGTAAATTTCCCCAGATCCAAAAGCTGTATCCATGTTTACATAATCAGTATGCATTAAATCATTATCATTTAGATAGTACCCATTAGCTAGCCCTGGTACAATTGCTTTATTTTTTTCAACACCAGTATTCCTCATATTTAACGGTTCAAAAATGTTCTTCTTTAAAAACTCATCATAGGTTACACCTGAAACATTTTCAACAATACATGCAAGTAAATAGTATCCGTAATTAGAGTAATTCCACATTTCTCCTGGCTCACACAAAAGGGGTTTATCCTTAAATAAATTAAACATATCTTCATGTGTATGCTTAGCTTTACTATACATTATTGGAAAGTTTTGTCCAAATAAATATTGAAGACCAGAAGTATGTGTTAAAAGATGATGTATAGTTATTCTTTTGTCCAATTGCTGATATTCAGGAAAGAAATTATAAATGTTATCATTAACACTCAACAATCCTTTTTCTTGTAACATCATCACTGCCATAGCAGTAAATTGTTTTGTTATGGAACAAATTCTAAACTTTGTTTTTGGTGTATTTGGAATATTATGTTCTATAGACGCCTGTCCATAACCTTTCTTAATGATAGTTTCACCTTTTTCTGCTACTAATATCGAGCCACTAAATGCCCACGTGTTACAGTATAATTCCATAAAATCATTTATTTTTGTTTTAAGTAAACTGTTCATTGGTACCCTCCCTATTTCTAGTAATTTAGAAGATTCTACATTTGCTCAACAATTATGAAGAAAGAGAATTAAGTCAATCACACATTGTACTCATAATTTCCACTACATATTTTCTTACCAATACGTCTTAATTTAATGGTAATTCCAATATTTAAATTTTACCATTTTTGTACATTATAGCAAATGATTATTTTTCAATACCGTATTATTCAGTTTTGTAAGACCATTGTTCGTGTTTCCCATTTCAATAATTAGGACGCATTTTAATACGAGTATTCATTGCTCGCTCACGCCCATTTTACCATAAAAATATACTTATTCAAAATTAATCCATTAAATAAATTAGAAGTTTTAACATGGGTATATTCTTAGAAAGTAAAAAAAGCCAATCGAATATAAGTTCAATCAGCTTTACTCTTGCAATTTTTTAATGATAAAATGGATATTTTATTTAAATCTATTTGATAAATTGGAATTTATCATTGAACCACCATTAAGCCCGTAACACAAATCTTTGATTAGGATAATCAAAATTTTCAATCAACTCAACTGGTTCAAAGCCTAAGCTTACATATAAAGCTCTTGGTGCACTCCCTTTGTAATCATCTTCCCGAAAAGTATCAACAATTATATCCCTGCTTTTATCTAATTTATTCATCAAATTAGTACTTTAGAAATAATATGGATTATAAAATAACTTTTTAGGAAACCATTCATCTAGTATTCCTCCAACCTTTGAATCTGATAGGATAATCCACTCCTTAAATTCAAGTTCTTCTACAGAGTATACACCATATAAAAGTGCAGTAAGCCCTTTTATATCCATCTTTATATGTGGTTTTACACTATTACATTTACTCATTTTTAGTTTATTATTAACAGCTTCCAGATTATAAACACCATTATTCCAAGAGCAATAGTCATCATGTAATTCTAAACTAATCCCGCCTTCTAAATTCACATTGATATCACTTATTGCTTCTACTGCATCAATAATTCTTACCATCCATGGGTTATTATCAATCTTTACTTCAAAAGGTCTCGTTGGATCACATACCCATTCAAAGAAATTAACACCATATGGGATTCTTAATTCTATATGCGAAAATTGATCTTTATGCTTTGCAAAATATCTGAATAACATCACTCTACTTTCTATGTTTTTCCAATACATTTCAATTGCAAAAATTTTTCCATTTTCTCCAGAACCTATTTTAATATATTTTGATGCTGCCATAATTTCATTATTTTTCTTTATGAATACTACAATTACCCCTCGGTGATCTTCTATCCAATATTCACTAGACATATCATTGAGAAAAACAAGTCCATGATTTTGTAATAAATCAAGTTCAAATTTAAATGCCTCAAATTCATCTTGTACATCAATAGCTCTTACTCTTTGCTCTTCCCATTCACCTTCTACTTTTGATACATATCGTAAATAATGAGAAAATCCATCTAGAGAAATTTTAACTAATAAATTGTCATTTGTACCAACATAACCAAAAGAACTATAAAAGCTTTCTTTAAAAGGATGTAACAAACTAACAGATTGCTTCTTTTCTTTCATATCTAAAAATGCTGCATTTATTAAAGTCTTCACATACCCACGTAAACGGTATTCAGGAAAAGTAGCTACATGGGAAACCCCTCCCATCTTCTTAATTGTACCTCTTACTGATTGATTAAAAGTATAGTTCCTTATCATAGATAGTAATTTTTCCCCTTCAAACAATCCTAATATTTCATCAGTTGTATAGAAAGATAGTTCGTCTTTTGATGGTACACTATCAGTCCATTGACGGCCTGTAGAATAGACATGTAACTCTCTTACTTGCTCAAGATTATTAGCATTTATCTTTTTAATCTCCATATTTCATCTCTCCCCATGATCATATAACTAACCTTTTCTTCACCTTTTCCTATGACTGCGATATAAGCTCTTTAGTTCACATCGCACAATTCATAGTTAGGAAAAATACTACATAATTTGAAAATAGTCTTTAAAATTAAATCTTAAGATTATTTATTTTCTAATAAAGTAATATATTTTTTTTCATTTTTATTCCACGTTGTTGGTAAACCAGATATATAACCTACTAATGAACCACAAAATACAGGTAATACTGTCATTAACTTATCTATTTTTATTAATGTAAAAATTAAAATAATACCCCATATTATCATAAAAAATGCAATTTTAGTTAGTATATAATGGGTTTTCCCCTTTTTTTTTATTTTTTCCCATTTTTCAATAAACCCTTTGTTATCTTTCATATCATCACTCCTTATTGTCACAACCGTATTTTTATTACACAATACAATACATTTATTCTTCATTCAAAATTATTAACTACTCAAGATTCCTATCTATCTAGTTCGTGAAAATTTAAATTAGTACGCTTTTAATATATCTATTTTCTCAATTTTAACACACATCATTTCATCAAAAGTAAATTTTACTATCCATGGCGTAAGTAATCTTATTTCATTAAAATCTTTATATTCATATGAAGATTCGTAATAATTTATAATTGTACTCAATGCAGTACCGTGTGTTCCTATAACTATATTTTTCCCATAAAACCTCTTCAAAACATCTTCCAGTGCCTTTATGTTTCGTTCTTGTACCTCATACAAACATTCTCCATCCGATAGTTTGTAATTAAAGTCTTCCCACTGTTTTTTAGAAAATCCTTGGAAATCCTCTATCCAACAACTATCAACTTTTCTTTCCCTAAAATTCTCAACTAATTCGACACTCATATTATTTGTATCAATAAATGGTCTTATCGTATCTACTGCTCTTTTATACGGACTTGATAACGCAACTTCTATATCCATATCATTTAAATAAGTTGCAACCTTTAAAGCGTCCTTTTTCCCTTTCTCTGTTAAAGGTCTAGTAGAATCATCATGAACAGAATAATCCGGTTCAGCATGTCTAACAAAATATATATTAGTTATCATCTAATATTCCCCCTTTGTTTAATTCGCCCTATAATACAAGTACCTAATATAAGAAATATGCGTCTTAACTAAATCTAAAAACTGTACTTTTATTCAACTCTACAAATTGAAATTTTGCGATTATAATCTTATTTTTTTTCTACTAGTAAGCAATTCTTTGGTCCAATATAACCAATAGAAAAAGCAAGTATAACCATAATCACTCCCAACGTTATAATTGAAATTACAGGTTTAGTAAACCAAGACAACAAAAATCCAGATATACCCACTGCTAACATTATAACAAGCACTTTTTTCAAACGGCATATGGCAATTCGAGGATCATATTTTCTCTGTTCCTCCACATCCATTTGCCAATACCACTTTATCCACTTAGAGGATTTTTCAACATTCACTATTGAAAGAACTATATATATTGCCAATGAAGCAAAAGTAATTACAACAATACCTCTTTGAAATTTATCCATTTTTCCCACCCCACAGTTTTCGATTTATTGGATTTTTTATATATAATTAATATATCACAACATAATACGAGTATTCATTGCTTGCTCACGCCCATTTTACCATAAAAATATACTTATTCAAAATTAATCCATTAAATAAATTAGAAGTTTTAACATGGGTATATTCTTAGAAAGTAAAAAAAGCCAATCGAATATAAATTCAATCAGCTTTACTTTTGCAATTTTTTTAATGATAAAATCGATATTTTATTTAAATCTATTCGATAAATTGGGATTTACCTCTCATAATAATTAGAAATAACGCATTAATTGTTTTTAATTGCAATAATCTCATATATATGCCAATGCTTATCTACTACATTTCCTTGTTCTCCTACACATTGCCCATCATATTCCTTTTCATTGAACTCCTTTATGCTATATCCATTAAACAGTTCCTCTATTTCATTCTTTCTATGAAAAGTTATGTCCTTTGAGGTGTTATACCAGTCATCATTAACACCAAAAAAAATTCCAGCAAAAACCCCTCCTTTTCTCATTGATTGTTTAATATTAAACCAAAGTTTATTAAAATTGTTTGGAGTACAAAAGGGTAAACTAAAACTTGCATATATAGCATCACACACTGGGAATTCCAGTTTCATGAAGTCTGCATTAATTATGCTTAATCTATCCTTTATGCCGTGCCTTAATTTCAATTTGCTATACTCTATGCTAGAAGTTACTTTATCAATAGCAGTTACAAAACACCCTTGTTCAATAAAATATATGCTATCTGTACCAGCCCCGCAACCTATATCAATAATTGACATTTCCTTATTTAAATAATTTTTAAGATACGTTGCTAAATGTCTTGGTTGATTAACTTTAGTTGTTTTTTGGTATTGTTCCCATTCGCTAACTTTACCCATCAATTTCCTCCCAATATATATATAAATTTTATTAATTGTATTAAATTAAAGTCCACAGACACAGCACTTGTAATATAATGTATATCTTGAAATTAAATAACTATTGAACTATAAAAAATAATTACTTCAAACAATTCTATTTAATATTTACTTTAATACAAGTAACAGCTAAATTCCTATTTACCTAACTATTCTATATCCAATAACCCTTTTATATAATTTAATATTTATCCTAAAACTCTTAAATACCTAACCCATAAAAGTTAATCAGCTCATAAATATAGTCTTTTAACTGAGGAAAGTTATATCCAAGTGAATATACACTTCTAGTATTTTCGGTAAACATTCCCCCGTTATAAGGTGCTACTTGTCCTTTTGGATCTAATATGGCTTTTTTATTTACCATCTCTTCTATATAAGTAATTATTTCATGGACTTTAATTATACCTTTATCACAGGCATTTATTGGGCCAGTAAATTCATCTTCACCTATGTATGCTAAAAAGCCTCCAGCACTTTTTTCATTTATAAAACAAAAATCACTTTGTAGGTTGTCCACATAAATTGGCTCACCCTTTAATCAAAAATAAATATATCCTCAATAGGAGCTTCCACTATTCTTGATATGTCTATTGCTAATTTAAGAGATGGGTTGTATTTCCCTGCTTCTAAACGCATTATGGTTTCTCGCCTTACTCCGACCCTTTCTCCTAACTGCACCTGTGTCAATTCTTTTAGTTGTCTGTATTTTTTAAGATTGCATATAAATTCCGCCATATTATCTTTCCTCTAACATGTAAAGCCTTATAGCATATACATTTTGAATAATAGCATATACAACAGGAAACAGAACATAAGCAAGTTTAAAATTCATCATGACCATTATTAAACACCAACACGCAAAAACTAAAATAGTGGTGAATTGAAAGGCAAATGCCATTGCTTCTTTTCTGTTTTCTAAATATCGTTCATCTGCTTTACTTCCGCTAATTTTTGCGATAAAAAAATTAGAAAAAAAAGCGAAAAATCCTATATACCCCAAATCTAAAATATTTCCTGATGAAAAATACTTAAGTGCCATAAAACCTAAAAAACCAAAAAAACCACAGTAAAATTGTTTTTTAATCATAATATAAACCTCCATAAAAGTGATGTAATTATATCTTTATGATATAAATATATCACCTTTGCTTTTTTTTGTCAATAGATAAGGATAAAAAAGGCAGTTAATCTTTTACAATCAACTGCTCGTCAAACTGAAATTTAACTACTTTAAATTATTGAAATTTTTATTCTTCCATATTGATAAACAACAAATAATAATACTAAGACCAAATAACACTAATGCTATACAATTTAGTACTGTCATTCGTCGCAGCGCTGAGCTACCTGTACTTACGAATGCCACAATGTCTATGACTAAAGTTCCTAACAACAGTTTCTTATTTTTTATCATAATTCCCCCCACAAATTCCTATTTACCTAACTATTCTATATCCAATAACCCTTTTATATAATTTAATATTTATCCTAAAACTCTTAAATACCTAACCCATAAAAGTTAATCAGCTCATAAATATAGTCTTTTAACTGAGGAAAGTTATATCCAAGTGAATATACACTTCTAGTATTTTCGGTAAACATTCCCCCGTTATAAGGTGCTACTTGTCCTTTTGGATCTAATATGGCTTTTTTATTTACCATCTCTTCTATATAAGTAATTATTTCATGGACTTTAATTATACCTTTATCACAGGCATTTATTGGGCCAGTAAATTCATCTTCACCTATGTATGCTAAAAAGCCTCCAGCACTTTTTTCATTTATAAAACAAAAATCACTTTGTAGGTTGTCCACATAAATTGGCTCACCCTTTACTATTTTCTCTACATAAAAATATAATCGTTTTGTATAGTCATTTTCCCCAAGAACTATTGGAAATCTAACTGCTACTGCTGGTACATTGAAATTCTGGAAAGTCACAGCTTCAGCAAGTCTTTTGCCTTCAGCATAACCAAAATCTTCTCTAGTTCCATAGCTTATCTTATAATCATAAGGATTGTAATCTTCCTCTTTTGCGTCAGTTGGATCTTCATAAACCGACCCACTAGAAGTAAGCACATATTTTCCACAATTATCTTTTATAATATTTAGCAATTCGCAGACATTGTTAGGCGAATAGGCTATATTATCATAAACTATATCAAAATACTTTCCATCTAAAGCTTTTTTTAAAGACTCTTTATCATCCCTATCAAGCTTCAACCTCTTAACACTATCGCCAAAGCCATCTTCACTATTTCCCCTTGTAGCAACAGTAATATCATATCCTTTTTCAATAAAACACTTCACAAGTTCACGTCCAAAGTATCTTGTTCCCCCGAGTACTAATATTCTTTTCATAACTACCTCCCAATAACTTATTAACTATATATTACCATATATATCTATATTATTTTACCTACTTTCTTCTTTAATTTATTAGGAAACATTCTATTAACTCTTATTATTATGACCCTGTAGACTTATAATTTCTAACCCCGATTTTCCAAACAAGAATACTAAAACCTAGAAACACTATGGTATACAATGGTGTTAAGGCTAATCCTATATTACTTTTATGCCCTAGTATATATAGGAGTGGATAATATTGTACACAGGCTAATGGAACTATGTAGGTAAATACTTTTAAAATTGCACTTCCATAAATCTTCATAGGATACTTTCCGAATTCCTTACCACCATCGGTAAAAATATTTATGAATTCTAGCCCCTCTATAGTGAAGAAACAAAGTGCCGCATAAACAATGTATAGACCCATAAACACAAATACTCCACCAAATATCATTCCTATGTAAACTAAAACTTTATCATATGTCCAAGCTAAACTTCCAGATAAAATTGAATAAATGATAATGAGAAGTGCTTGCACGAACTTCCCTATGGAGCTAAACTCTACAGCTGAAACTAAAACTGAAAATAGTTCATTGCAGGGTCTAATCATGATACGGTCAAACTGTCCATTAGATATAGTTGTTGAAAATGACTTAAAGCCGTAAGCAAAACATTCTGCGATGGCATAGGCCATAAGTACAACGGAATAGCACAAAAGAACTTCATTAAAGGTAAATCCTTCAACATTATCAAAGCGAGCAAATAAATAATATAGCCCTAAAAACGAGCCAAAGGAAATTAAAAATTGTCCTAGGGTTGTTAGTATGAAGGAGGTTTTGTATTCCATGGCACTTCTTAAATGCATTGATAAAAACTTAAAATATAATTTCATAGCTTAACCTCCTTGTACAACAGCTCTGTTAACTGCTTTTTTCATAAGATATTTCCCAATATAAACCAATGTAGCAAGCCAAAAGCCTTGTAGTAAAACTCCGTATAAAGCATCTATGCCATGAATATTTCCACTGTAAATTCTAAATGGCATATTCTGCATTGATGCAAAGGGTAGTAATTCTACAACCTTTCTAATTCCATCAGGCAAAAATGGAATAGGTATAATTCCTCCTGATAAAAACTCCATTAATGACAATGCTACTATTCTTATCCCAATTGGTGAAAGGGTAAAAAATGTAGTTACATAGATTAGCATTGAGAATGCCACCACTACGCCAAATCCTAAAACAATCGAAACTCCAAAGGTTATAATCAATCCAAAGTTTGATGGTAGAACTAAATTAAAAGGCTTTGGCAAAATTAGAGCAATTAGTATTATTGGTATACACCTTAAAATAGTCTTAGATAGCCTACTGGACAAACTCTTTACATACCACATATTGTATAAATCTATAGGTCTTGAAAGCTCATAGGCTATGCCTCCTGAAGTTATAGACTCTAAAATATCAGCATCTAGGAACCAAGTCATAAATAAATTCATAAAGGCTTGCTGTAGCCAAAAGTATGATACTAGCTGAGTTAATCCCATAGGAAAATTTTCTGGATTCGCTTTATAAAAAGCCATGTATAATAATATTTGCATCAGTCCCCAGGTAAACTGTGTTATAATTCCCGCTACTGCTGCACTACGATACTGAATACCGCAGTTAAACCTCAGCTTAAAGAATGAAATGTACGCCTTCATATTTTTATTATCAGCCTTACAATATACTTTATTAAACTCCCTAGGATCTATCTTCATATCTGATATTCCTCATACAGCGACACCACAACATCTTCCGCACTTGCCCCTGAAACAGAAATGTCCTCGACCTCCAAATTATCACATAGTAAACCTATGGCCTTTGATACCGTATTAACTTCTATATCTATAATTGCAACCAATCTTCCATTCTCATTTTCAACTATTTCAATTCCATAATCCTTAGTATTTATATCCTCCAAAGAATTTTGTCCTTTGTAGTAAATCTCAATTTTTTTATTTTTAGAGTATTTCTTCTTCAGCATATCCATAGTTCCATCTAAAAGAATTTGACCTTTAGCTATAAATAAAATTCTATCTGTGATGGCTTCAATATCCTGCATGTCATGGGTAGTTAAAATCATAGTGGTTTTATATTCTTTATTTATATCTGCAATAAAATTTCTCACTGCAATTTTTGACACTGCATCTAGCCCAATGGTTGGCTCATCGAGAAATAAAATTTTAGGATTATGAATTAAGGAAGCTCCAAGCTCACACCTCATCCGTTGTCCAAGTGAAAGCTGCCTAGCTGGAATCCTTAACAAATCTCCAATGCTTAAAAGTTGTGATAACTCATCAAGTCTCTTTTTATATGCTCCATTTTCTACTTTGTATATATCCTTTAAAAGCTGAAAGGAATCTCCAACCGGCACGTCCCACCATAGCTGAGACCTCTGTCCAAAAACTACTCCTATATCCTTTACGTGGTTTATTCTATCCTTCCATGGAGTTCGTCCATTTATAGTACAGCTTCCACTATCGGGCGTTAATATTCCACTCATTATTTTTATAGTGCTGCTTTTTCCTGCTCCATTTGGACCTATGTATCCAACCATCTCCCCTTCACCTATTTCAAAGGAGATATCCTTTAATGCATGGACGATTTCATATTCTTTATGAAATAATGACCTCGTTGCAGCCTTTATTCCAGACTCTCTTTTAGCTATTTTATAATGCTTATTTATCTTTGATAATGAAATCATTCTGTCGCCCCCTAAAAATAGTTTAAAGGATAATATAGCATATTTAGATTTAATTTACAATATAAAAAAGATTATCAGCTCTCAATAAATAAGTGACGATAATCTCTATATTGGTATATTTTTATGTGCTAATTATTCCTCATATCTTTAATCATAAAGTGCTATTGGCTAGTTATTTCTAGCAGCTTCCATAGCCTCTTCACCATTTTTTTGTGCATCTTTTAATGCATCTTCAATAGATTTTTCTCCACTGAATACTAAATCTAATTGTTTTCCAAGTTCATCTAAAGCGTTAATTCCACCAATATTTCTTGTTCCTTGGAAACCTTTATCCATGCAGTCGAATGAAAGTTGTTTTATTGGTTTTTCTGCTAATACAGCCTTAAATACTGGATCTTCTTGAGCAGATTTTCTAACTGGAATATATCCTGTTTGAGCTGCAAAGTAAGCTGTGTTTTCAGTGCTTGTTAAGAATTTGATGTATTCCCAAGCTGCTTGTTTTTCAGCTTCTGAACCAGTGTTAAATACAGTTACATTTGTTCCATAATATAATTGATCATCAGTTTTATGTCCTGGTAATGCAGCTGCATCTATTGTTATTCCTTCCATAGTACCTTCTTCAAGATATGGAAGAGCAGAAGTAGATGCTACACACATAGCAGCACGTCCATCTTGTAGTGGCACATTAGCATTTGAATCATCTCCTGCTAAACGAGCAGTTTTAGCTTGCATCATACCATTTAAGAACTCGATTGCTTCTTTAGTTTCTGGTGTATCAAAATATAATTCGTTAGTTTCTTCATTCATAGTTGCTCCACCGGCTTGTTTTAACCATGGTGCGATATCTGTAGAAAGGTTGTTTGCAAATACACATCCGTATACTTCTGGGTCTCCATCACCGTTCTCATCTACAGTAAGTCTTTCTGCAGCTGCAGCCCATTCTTCCCAAGTAGTTGGAACTTCGATTCCAGCTTCTTTAAACATATCTACATTATAGTATAGAACCATTTGGCTCTTGTTAAATGGCATTGCATATTGCTTGTCATCCCAAACTCCATCACTGAAGAACATCTCTGGAATATCAGCAAAGTCATCCTTTGTAAAACCAGTTTCTTTATCATTCATATAAGGAGTTAAATCTTCAACTAGTTCCTTTGATATGTACCAAGAAAGACGGTTAGAATATACTTGAGCTATAGTTGGCAACTGCTCTGCTTTTGCAGATGCCATTAACTTATCAAATAACTCTGTGTACTTTCCTTGATTTTCAAGTTTTACAGTAATATTTGGATTTTCAGCCATGAAATCATTAGTTATTTTTTGCATAGCTTCTTCATTAGCACCACCCATAGCATGCCAGAAAGTTATTTCAACTGGCTCTGTAACCTTAGATGCTCCTACATTTACTTCTTGTCCGTTGTCTTTTTCTGGAGTACTTGCATCTCCAGCGTCCCCTTTACTTCCGCAACCTACTAAAGCTGTTGCACCTAGTACTGCTGCAAGTAATATTGATAACATTTTTTTCTTCATTACTTTCATCCCCTTATTTTTTAGTTATTTATAATAATTAATTATAAAAGCTTGTCTATGTATACTTTGAACTTACTCCTCTTGAGAAACTTAATTCCCACCTAATGTTTGATTTATATATTTCTTAAGTACTAATTAAATTACCCCTTAAGGTTTGATTTGCATATTCCTTAGGTACTAATTAAATTACCCTTTAAGTTTGATTTGCATATCCCTTAAGTATTAATTAAATTACCCCTTAAGCCCTGATTTGCTTACACCTTTAATAATATATTTTTGAGTAAACATATAAATTATAATAATCGGTGCCACCATCATTATGGAAAAAGCCATAAGTATATGATATCTAGTTCCCGCTTCTGTAGAGAAGGATGCCAAGGCTACTGGCAATGTCCTCATATCCTTTGAATTTGTAACAATTAATGGCCACATATAGGAATTCCAACAGCTGATAAATTTTAATATAGCTACTGAAACTATAGTTGGCATGACCATTGGAACTAAAATAGTAAATAAATATCTTAAATCTGAGCACCCATCCATCTTAGCTGACTTGTAGTAAGCTAGCGGCACCGTAGAAAATTGTTGTCTTAATAAAAATATAGAAAATATACTTGCGCACCACGGCAAAATTAATGCCTTGTAACTATTTATCCAGCCCAAATTACTTAATGTAACATAGTTTGGTATCATCAAAATGTCACTTGGAACCATCATTGTAGCTACTAAAATGAGAAATAATGTATTTTTAAATTTAAATGGTATATATACAAAGGCATATGCTGCAAGAATAGTTGTTAAAACTTCTCCTAAAGTTACGCATACTGCCACAAATAAACTATTGAATAAGTATGTCCTGAAAGGAACTGACTTTAATGCCTCTGAAAAATTCTCCCACTTAAGCTCTGATGGAATCCACTTTGGCGGCATAGATAGCACTTCTTTTGCAGGCTTTAATGCAGTTAGTATCATCCATATAAAGGGCAATATAACCCACAAAACTCCTATGATTAAAATAAGGTAAGATAGAACTTTTACTATACTTTCGTTTATATATTTTCTTTTTATAGTACTCATATCTATTCCTCCTTACTTCTCCTCATAAATACAAACTGCACAACCGTTATAGCTAGTATTATGATAAATAGTATAAATGCTGCTGCAGATGCTTTTGAAAATTCCCAATGTCTATAAAACTTTTCAAAAATATAATATACAATGGTAAGTCCACTTTGTAATGGTCCAGGCTGCTGCTGATATAATATATATACTTCATCAAAGATTTTAAAAGCTCCTATTAATGAAGTAATAGATAGAAATACCATGGTTGGCTTTATAATTGGTAATGTTATATGGCGAAGTCTTTGTAGCCTAGAGGCACCATCTATCCTTCCAGCTAACTCATATCTATTATCAACATTTTGTAATCCAGCTAAAATAATTATGATCTTATACCCAAGCCCCTTCCAAATACTTAAAGCTATAAGTATGGGAATTGTCATCTTCGGGTCCGTAAGCCATGACACTTTTGCCACTCCAAAGACACCCAAAACTGCATTAATTACACCATAATCCTTGTTTAACATCCATCTCCAAACTATTGAAACCGCCGTAGTTGAAGTTACAAAAGGCAAGAAATATGCGCTTCTAAAGAAGTTCTTAAACTTTATATTAGAATTTAAAATCAGCGCAATTATCAGCGCCACCAAAATCCCTAAAGGTGCTGCAATAAATGCAAAAACGCAGGTATTTTTTAAAGCCATAAGAAATTCTGGGTCCTTTAAAACATATATAAAATTATCTAGTCCAGTTTCAAATACTGTATCCGTTAAGTAATCAAACTTAGTATAAAATCCCATCATAAAGGATTTAAATATTGGATAAAACTGAAATATACCAATTACAAGCAAAGCCGGCAAAAGATATAATGTAGCTTTCAATTCATTATTTTTCAGCCTTATTTTTTTCATCACAGCTCTCCTCGTCTTAATTACAGCACTTAATTTAAAGGCTCTCTATGGTTAGCCATCAATAATACCTGCTGTTTTATGTAATTACAATACTTAATATAATCAGTATCTACTAAAATATATGTATACGTTTTGCTCTAAAATATATTTTATCGCCCCTATAATAATTATTATCCCAGCTTGTACATGCAGTTAAAGTAACTCCTTTGACTTGTAATCTTATGTATACTTCTTTCCCTAATGTTTGCACGCTTATAATTTGTCCCTCTACACCTTCACTGTCACCACATAAAATTACATCTTCTGGCCTTACTCCAATAGTACATGTCCCTTTTGAATGTGCTGCTCCTGGTGCTTCTAAATTATTACCATTCACTATACCAATAGTACATGTATCACTTAAATCCCTAGACCAACATATATCTTCCCAATCTAAAACTTGCTTCTCACCTTCTAATAATATAAAGGCTTTATCATTATAAAATTCTCCATCAAAGAAATTCATAGGTGGATTTCCTAAAAATCCTGCTACAAATTTATTATTAGGTGACATGTACATATCCTTAGGCGTAGAATATTGCTGCAGAACACCTTCATTTAATAATAAGATTTTATCTGATATACTAAGGGCCTCTTCTTGGTCATGAGTTACAAAAATAGTTGTAATCTGTAGCTTCCTTTGCAAAGTACGAATTTCCTCTCTAAGCTCTATTCGAAGCCTAGCATCCAAATTAGACAAGGGTTCATCTAAAAGCAATATTTTAGGCTCTTTTACTATAGCTCTTGCAATAGCAACCCTCTGTTGTTGTCCCCCCGAAAGTTTTGAAGGCTTTCTACTTAAAAGATCCTCTATTTGTAGAATCTTAGCTACTTCCTTAACTTTATTTATTCTGTCTTGCTTTCTAAGATTTCTCATCTTAAGAGGAAATGCTATATTTTCCATAACCGTCATATGTGGATACAGTGCATAGTTTTGAAAAACCATACCGATGTCCCTATACTCAGCCTCTATTTCATTAACACTTTCTCCATCAAAATAAATTTCTCCACTTGTAGGTCTCTCAAGTCCCGCAATCATTGACAGAGTTGTACTCTTTCCGCAACCACTAGGCCCTAGCAAACTAACTAAAGTCCCATCTTCTATATCAATGGTTAGATCTTTAACTGCTTCTACCTCTTTATATTCCTTTGCAATATTTTTTAGCTGTATTTTCATGGAATTATACCTCTAATCTAACTTTCTTATGATTTCATTCGCTTCTCTAATGCTCATCATAGGTAACTCAATATCTTTATCCGCTAGCATCTTGTCCATTAATTCCATAAAGACACCCTTCTCTGCCACCTTGCGTGCGCTACCGATAACCTCTTTTAAATCAACTCTAGATGACATTTCGCCATCCCATTTTCCACCGCAAGTGAAATTAACACCGCAGCTTGGACTACCATCTATACCAACAATTCCAAGAACCTGAAATTTATCATTCACCTCTAAGTACTCTTCTATCTGTAACATATACGGCTCTAGCATTCTTCTGCTATTATCTTTAAAGAATGGATTATTAAATTGATCTTTAGTATGTCCCCATCTATTTGCCCCATAAATATTAAATTCCGGACAAGGTAATTGAACTATACATATATTCTTTTCTAAAGCTAACTTTATAAATTCTCTTCTATTAAGTTCTTCCTCAGTAACATATTTTTCCCCATAATATGTTACCTTTGAAGCTATATTTAAAATACAATGACATACAAAAACAACTTTGTTTCTTTCCATAAATCTACTCCTATATCATCTTTCAAAATCAAACTTCATTATATTACATAATTCATTAAATTTTGGTAATTATTTAAAACACAAATACATAAATTTTATCTATTTTATATTCATATAATATTTTTTAAATTCAAAACTTAAGAATTGTTAAATCTAAATGCATAATTTAAAATTATAAAATAGCAGAACCAGTAACCCTTAAGGTCACTGGTTCTGATTTGTTACATATTGAAATTTTGAATTAAATTTTCCACTCTTACTTTTCTATAAGCTTCTCCCTCAAATCAAGGATTGGCCCATACCTCAATCCCTTGATTTTAACTGAAACCCTATGCTCATAACTAGCAAATATAAGACTTTCTTTTCTGCCTTACTTTCCATAAAACAAATTTTTAAAATCCCATGGCTGCTTTAACAATTTCCATCTTTTCTTTAGACGTTAACATTTCTTCAAATTGTCTTATTAACTCTAAAAACCTTTCAGCATAGGCTTCTTCATAAAACCCAAACTCCTCAAATCCACCTGGAATAGCAAGAGCATCATAATCATCAACATTTATCTCATCATAATATTATATTTCAAGTCATTTAGTGTGTTGTTACCTATTTAATAATTAGTTAAACATCCATCAACAAGACTCAAAATCTTCTTGCTTCCTTCTGCAACCTTTCCATTAAGCATAATAATTGATTCATCTTTAATATCTGTTATTTTTCCTTCACTTCCTGTAATAAAGTTAAAAACCTTGACTCCTGCTACTACTACGAAACTTTTATTTTCATCAGTATACTCTATCTGCATTAATTTTAATATAATAGGAATCAAAGTTGCTTTATTTTTATTTTATGATATACTATATATATAAACTTTATACAATTTAACTTTATACAATTAAAATTTT
>DALZNT010000080.1:0-17310 GCA_032005505.1 Clostridium sp.
GCTTTACTTCGTTGATGGCAAATTCTCTTACCATTTGTCTTACAAGTTCTTGTTCCTTTGTTAATGAAAAGTTCATTACAATACCTCCTATTTGTTCTTTACTTTTGGTTCATTGTTAATTTTTTATCTTTTTTCTATATAATTAATTTTATAATTATTAGCATTTTCAATTAAGTTTTAATTAAATCAGTTACTAAATTTCACTGTACTAAGGTGTTCATTAACGATTTAATTAAAACTTAAACAATAAACTTCTTATTTTTTAGGTGGTTTTACAGTAGCTTTTCCTTTAACTACTATATCTCCATTTTGGTTTCTGCAAATAGTTTCGAAAATTACTATATTCTTTTCTTCATTTCTTTCTATTGCTTCAACTGTTGCTGTTATAGTATCACCAAACCTTACTGGTGCAGTGAATTTCAGCTCTTGTCCTAGATAAATTGTTCCTGGTCCTGGTAACTGCATACCTAAAACTGTTGATATATAACCAGCTGTTAACATACCATGAGCTATTCTTCCTTTAAAAAATGTATCTTTAGCGTAATGTTCATTGAAATGAGCTGGATTTAAATCTCCACTTACTCCTCCAAATAGAACTACGTCTGTTTCTGTAACTGTTCTGCTGTATTCAGCTTTATCCCCTAATTGAATTTGATCAATTGATCTTCCTAATAACATATTACTCACTCCTAAAATGATAAATTTTTAACTAATTTATTTCAAATGAAAGCTTATATATTTTTTATATAAGCCATGATTGTTAGCTGTAATATCCATACTATTAAGAAGGATTTCTCCCGCCTAATAGTAGAATATATAAATCTAATTTAATTTTGGATACTGTAGCTAGATTATTATTATAATCTCATTCCACCGTTAACACTAAGTACTTGTCCAGTAACATAAGATGCATCATCACTAGCTAAGAATAAAGCTGATTTTGCTATCTCTTCTGGGTTTCCAAGACGTCCAAGCATTGTCATTCCAGCAAACTTCTCAAGTAATTCTTGAGGTACTGTTTTTAAGATATCAGTCATGATATATCCTGGAGCTATAGCGTTAACACGAACATTTCCGCCCTTCATTGCAAACTCTTTTGCCCAAGATTTAGATAATCCAATAACTCCAGCCTTTGTTGCTGCATAGTTAGCTTGTCCTATATTTCCATATTCTCCAACTACTGAAGATATGTTTATTATAGATCCACCACCTAGTGATTGCATGTAAGGACCAACATGACGAGTTAAGTTGAATACTCCTTTAAGGTTAACATCTATAACTAAATCCCACATGTCATCAGTCATTTTACGAGTTAAGCCATCTCTAGTGATTCCAGCATTATTTACTAGAATATCAATTTTTCCATATTTCTCAACTACATAATCAAAGAACTTCTTACAGTCTTCTCCATCTGTTACGTTTAATTTGTAACCTTCTACGTTTTGACACTCGTAAGCTAAATCTCCCATATCAGCAGCTATAACTTTAGCACCATGGCTAGCAAATAGTTCTGACATACTTTGACCTAATCCTCTTGCTCCACCTGTTACGATTGCAACTTTTCCTTCTAATCTCATGTTTATACTTCCTTTCATCTTGCGCATCTTAAGATATCATATCTTTTAATCCCATTGCTTCTTCTCTAAAGATTCTTTCATCCATGATTCTTAAATCTTCAGAAATGTGCGGTTTAAATTTCATTTTACCTAATATATCTTTATCTAAATTAACTCCTGGAGCTATCTCTGTTAAAGTTAACCCTTTATCGGATAATTCAAATACTGCTCTTTCAGTTATATACTTTACAGGTTGTCCAACTTTGTAAGCATAATCTCCAGAGAATGTTACTTGTTCAACATCATCAATAAATTTAATTACTGAGCTATCTTCTTCAATCATAAGCTTTCCATCAGCAACACCAATTTTTGATTTTCCTGCTGTAAATGTACCACAATACACTACCTTTTTAGCTGTTTGTGAGATATTTATGAATCCACCACATCCAGCAATTTTAGGGCCAAACTTACTTACGTTTACGTTTCCGCCTTTATCGCATTGAGCAAGTCCAAGGAATGCAATGTCAAGTCCACCACCATCATAGAAGTCAAACTGATAAGGTTGATCTATGATAGCATCTGCATTTGATGCAGCTCCAAAACTTTGTCCACCAGCAGGTACTCCGCCGATTGTTCCAGCTTCCGTTGTAAGAACAACGCCTTCAACGCCCTCTTCATTGGCAACCATTGATACTCCCTCTGGCATACCAATTCCTAAGTTAGTTATTGCATTTGGAACTAATTCCATAGCAGCTCTTCTTGCAATTATCTTTCTAACATCAAAGCCCATTGGTTTAATTTGATCCATTGGAACTTTAACTTCTTGAGAATAAGATGGGTTATATTGTTCTCCGAATGTTTGCATGTGATACTCTATTGGAGCCTCAACGATTGCATCTACATATATTCCTGGGATTTTAACTTGACTGTAGTCTAAGCTTCCCCTTTGAACAACCTTCTCCACCTGTAATATTACCTTTCCTCCACAGTTTTTAGCTGCTTGAGCCATAGATAACATTTCAAGATTTGAACATTCTTTTGTAAATACACAGTTACCATCTACATCTGCATATGTTCCTCTGATTATAGCTACATCAACATTGAAGGTTTTATAGAAAAGGTAATCTTCTCCGCCTATGTTCATCACTTCAACGATATCTTCTGTAGTTATTTCGTTAATCTTTCCACCTTCTAATCTTGGATCTACGAAAGTTTTAAGACCAACCTTTGTTAGTATTCCTGGTTTCTTTCCTGCTACCGCTCTATAAAGTTGAGAGATAGATCCTTGTGGAAGGTTATAAGCTACTATTTTATTCTCTAAAGCAAGCTTTTGAACCTTAGGTATAAGTCCCCAGTGACCACCGATAACTTTAGTTATTAATCCTTCATGGCCTAAGTGATTAAGACCTTTGTCTTTTCCATCTCCTTGACCTGCTGCAAAGATTAAAGATAAGTTATTAGGTTGTCCAGTGGAAGTGAATGTATCTCCTATGGATTTAGTTATATACTCTGGATGCATGCTTCCTACGAAACCACCAGTAGCTACTGAATCTCCATTTTTAATAAGTGCAATTGCTTCTGCAACTGAAACCACTTTATTCATGTTTCTCACTCCTTCAACATTATATGATTTAATTTTATAATTTTCAATACTTTTTTTATATTTTTTATTTTTTTATTTTTCTGAATATAATTCTATACAATTCCAGTTAATAGATGAAGTGTTGTTATAACTGCAAGTGATATAAGTGGAATTAACATTGTAACAACCGCTATATATTTATAACTTTGCTTATGATTTAAGTGACAAACTGATAATAATGTTATTACAGCCCCACAGTGTGGTAATGAGTCTAGTCCACCGGATGCAACTAGAATTATTCTATGAAGTGCACCTGGATCTACTCCCATAGCTAGGAAATCCTTAGCCATTACTTCAAGAGCGATAGCTGTACCACCTGATGATGAACCAACTATACCTGCTAATAATGTTGTAGAAATACCTACTTTATAAACTGCTGGAATAGAAAGTGAAACTAATGCCACTTTAAGAGTTCCGAATGCAGTTAAAGCCTTAATAACTCCACCGTAACCAACCTGTGCAGCTGTGTTAAAGATTGGTATTATTGATTCTTCAGCTCCTGCACTTACTACAGCTGTAATATTATCTATGTATTTTTTCATTGATACTAGTATAAATATGATTGCTATTGTTAATGCAATTACAACTGACCAAGTTCCGTCAACACCGCCACCTAATTTTTCATATTTAGCGATAACTGATTCTCTTGTAAAGTACCAGTTTGTTAAAGCATAGTTTAATACAAATATGATTGCTATTGGTATTATAGATAATGCTATACCTGGCT
Organism: Clostridium sp.; assembly: GCA_032005505.1. GTDB lineage: Bacteria > Bacillota > Clostridia > Clostridiales > Clostridiaceae > Clostridium_J. The sequence goes on from DALZNT010000080.1 coordinate 3,926, forward strand.
TGTTTGCATTTACGTCTTGAGCCGGTTCACTTGGATGAACTCCATAACCTTCGCCTTTAGCTTTTGCTTTTTTAGCGTGGCTATTTAGGTACCAAACTCCGCCAAAGAACATAATTGCTGATGCTATTATACCAAGGATTGGACCTGCATATATATCAGTTCCTAAATATACAGTTGGCATTGTGTTTAATGATTGAGGTGTTCCTGGTAATGCAGTCATTGTGAATGTAAATCCACCTAATGCTATAGCTCCAGGTAATAATTTCTTTGGTATATCTGCTTCTCTAAATAGGTTAGCACCTATTGGGTAGATTGCAAATACAACTACGAATAATGAAACTCCTCCGTAAGTTAAAAGTGCTGTTGCAACTACTATTGCAAGGATAGCTCTTTCCTTACCCAATTTTTTAGAAATATACTCAGCTATTACTCCTGCTGCTCCTGTGACACCCATCAGCTTTCCAAATATTGCTCCAGTTAAGAATACTGGGAAGTAACTCTTAATGTAATTTGCTGTTGCTGGTAAAAATAAATTAGATAATGCATGTAACGCTGGTATCTCTCCTGATAATATTGCTGCAAGCATTCCTAGTATTGGCGCAAGTACTATTACCGATATTCCTCTATAGGCAAAGTACATTAATGCGACTAGTGTTAAAATAATTGATAAAACTCCTAACATGATTTACCTCCTAAAATTAATTTATATAATCGACTTAATCAAGTCGACAATAGCGTAACTCATGGCGATCACTATTATCAATGCAAGAATACTCATGTATACTGTAATGAAGCTTGACTTCTTATTGTATACTTCTCTATTTCTAGCACTAAATTTTTCTTCTGCATTTTCTTCTTTAAACATTTTGTATGTCTGCCATATTAACTCTAAAGTTAAATAACTTCCAATACCTAAGAAAATATAATATACTACTGCTAAATTCATTGTAATATTTGCATCTACTATTGGAATGATTCCTAACATAGCAGTTACTATCATAAAGATCTTTTCTCTTTCATAATTTCTGTACTTCTTATCATATATATCTGTAATTAAGATAAATACAAAGCAAAGAGCTAGATGGAAATATTTATAGCTCATTGGGAAATATATTTGCTGACCAACGAGAAATACAAATAACCCCATTAACAAACTTTTATGTACCGTAAACTTCTTTTGTATATCTACATTCATTTCATTACCTCCTAGTGACACTATTATATATAGCAATTACCTTGCCAACTTTAATAAAATTAATAAATTTTATTACTTTTTTATTATTTTTCATATTTCTTTGCCAAATTTCATTGTTTTTCTTGCTCTCCATGAATACATTTACAAAATTCAGCACAAACCATAAATCGTTTACTTAAATAATATTCATTAAATTCTAAAAAAATTCATTTTTCTTTGCATTTTTGCCAAAGTGTAAGCTTCTCTTTACAATGCTAAGAATTTCGTATAGCACAGTGTAAGTTTTTCTTTACACTTTACACTAATGACCTAAAATTGTGTATGTTTACATTTACACTTTTATTTTTTTCTGAATTTTTCATCAATTTTCGTTGTTATTTTCATAAAAATTCTTAGTATATTTACTCTAAATTATACTTTTTTATTTTATCATAAAGAGCAACTCTGCTTATATTTAAAACTTCTGCTGTTTTTGATTTATTTCCTTTGTTTATAATAAGACAATTTTTTATAGCTATACATTCTGCTTCTTCTACTACCTCTTTTATTGTCTTCACGCTATCGGTTATTTTTTCTCCAACTATGCTTTTAGGAAGATGCTTTAATTCAATAATGTTATTTCCATCTACAATATTTACAGCTCTCTCTACTACATTGCGAAGTTCTCTTATATTTCCTGGCCAAGAATAATAGTTCATAGCACCCATAGCCTGCTTTGTAAAACCAGTTATATACTTTCCTGTTTCAACGTTAAATTTATCAAGAAATGTATTTGCAAGTAATTCAATATCTCCAGTTCTCTCCTTTAGTCCTGGCAGATTTAGTGTAATAACATTTAATCTGTAATATAAATCTTCTCTAAATTGTTTTTCTTGCACTAGTGTATATAAGTTTTTATTTGTAGCAGCAATGATTCTAACATCTATGGCTCTTGGATATTCTCCACCAATTCTTTCAATTTCTTTTTCTTGAATTACCCTTAGGAGCTTAACCTGCATATTTAGCGGCATCTCTCCAATTTCATCTAAAAATATAGTACCTTTATTAGCTAATTCAAATTTCCCGATTTTTCCGGTCTTGTTTGCTCCAGTGAATGAACCTTTTTCATATCCAAATAACTCCGACTCAAGTAAATCTGCTGGAATAGCACCACAGTTTATTTTCACAAACGGCTTATTATGTCTTGAGCTATTCAGATGAACTGCATGGGCAAACAGCTCTTTTCCCGTTCCACTCTTGCCTAAAATAAGAATATTAGAGTTATTGTTAGAAACCCTTTGTGCAACAGTCTTAACATTTTTAATCTCATTGGACCTTCCTACTATGTCATCAAAATCATATTTTGCGGTATTTAAGTTTTTAATTTCCCCTTTATAGCTTTCAAGCTCTTGTTCTATAGATGTAATCTTAGAATGTAATACATTTAATTCTTTAACATTTCTGAAAATTACCTTTCCAACTGCTCCTACAACTTGTCCATCTACTATTAGTGGAATTCTATTAGCAATCATATATGCTCCTTGTATTTTCTGAAGCTGTGAAATTTCTTCTTTCCCCGTTTTCGCAACAATATGCATTCTTGTATTTTCTAAAGTATCTGTAACATGCTTACCTATTACACTGTAATTAATACCCAAAAATTTCTTATAAGCATCACTTATCATAGTAATATATCCATGCTTATCTACCGCTATAACCCCGTCGTACATAGTTTCTATTATTGAATTTAAATATTTTAACTTTACATTTTTTTCAATAATTTCACTTTCTAAAATAGCTATTTTATTGTTAGCTTCATCTAGACTTAATACATTATTTCTCATATATCTTTCACATCCTTACGAAGTACGTGTCTATTTTTATAGAATAGCACTTATTGTATATATATAATTCTATCAGCAAACTTATATATATCAAGAATTTTTTAATAATTTCCATATTTATTTTAAGAATAATTAAACATTATATCGTTTTCATTTATATTTTTACAATTTATCAATAAAAAAATGGCATATTCTTCTCAGAATATGTCACCTTTATATTTTTTCCTTTGCAAAATACTATTTTAAAAAATAACTTCTCATCGTCTAAATTTTCTTCTAGTGTGTATGAGACTAGGTCCTAAATATAAAGCCACAGTTAGTAACAGTGCCACAAGAAGCCATATAATTAGCACCTCAAAAGATATTGTTACTACATAATAGGATATCAAGCCAATCATAGCCATTTGCCCAATAATAAATAATATATATAATGTTTTATCAACTAAATCATTTTCATCATTAAACTTTGTGTAGGTACTTTTTATTAAATCAACTAAACAAAGTACTGATAATAAATACATTATTAAAGGAACTGCTCCATCCCTTATTAAATCTATTACTTCCTTAAAATAAGGTAATCTATCTTTTCTTAGCTCTACACTATCGGACTTGTTTTCTTCTCCAAAAGCTCCAACTGAAACAGTCTCTTCACGAATATTATTTTCATAACTCATATCATAACCATTTTCTAAAAGTGATCCACTTAAATTACGAGCCATAAACACAGCTATAACTACTAATACCGTCATTACAATACACTTCAATTTATACCACATAAATATATCTCCTTACCTTCAGTCTAATATTATATATGTAGAGTTTTTTTAAATTAGTACACAATCTAATGCTTAACTATATATAAGTAAAAAGAATAGGCTATGCTTGGCCTATTAACACAGCCTACAAATTATTAAGGTAAATCCGGAACAATCTTATATTTAATTAATCTTTTCAATCCATTAAAAAATTCTTTGCCATAAGGTTCAGGATATTTATACCCCTTTAAATTTATATCTCCTTTTTCAGTAAAAATAGTAATATTCCATTCACCTATACCCTCAACTAAGATATCATCTTTAGCTGGTGCCAAACTAAGCAAATCATATCTGTTAAAAAATATTCTCTGTATCTCCCAAGGACTTATTTTATATTCACATACTTCAACTATTGGTAAATCATAATCATACCCATATCCATAGTCATATTCATCACTATACTGTATATCTCTTTCAAATGTTGTACTTATACTACCATCCTCAGATATTTTCACTTTTCCCTTTGAAAAATCCGTATAGTATCTCATATCTCCCCTAGTATAATTTATTTCAAAACCACTAACTCTAATTTCCTCCATGAACGTTACCCCCAAACCTATAATTAAAATACATACATTTAAATGATTTAATTATTTATATTCCTAATCTATAGTTTTAATTCGTGAACTCCTATTATTAACCTTATAAATAAAAGGAAGCCTAAAGTTTTATCCTTAGACTTCCTATTATTATAATTTTATATTTTTTATATTCTATCCCCAAGTCTCGTTACAACTACTACACATTCTGCCATTATTTAAATAATCTCTACTTCCACATCTAGCACAATTTCCACAGTCATCATCCATATAAGAAGATAACTCCTCCTTAGCACTATCTTGAACCTCTGGCTGAGAATTAGTATTTATTCCATGTCCGAACAAATTATTAGCCATGATTATTCCTCCTTTATATAATTTAAGTTCTATGCTTTATAATTAAAGCTTCTGTTTCATGACATTTATCATCACTGTTAGATTTACCAACCTGCATAATTTTATACAACAAAACCACTAAAATTAAATCAATCCCCCTTGCACGCGAACATTTGTTCAGATATAATAATATTAGATATATCTTTAAGATAGAGGGTGAATTAATGGAACTTAGTGAAAAACTAAGAATTTTAAGTGGGGCTGCAAAATATGATGTATCCTGTTCTTCGTCTGGTTCAAAACGTGGTACTTCCAAAGGTGCTTTAGGTTCTACTTCAGAGGGTGGAATATGTCACTCCTTTACTCCAGATGGACGCTGCATATCTCTTCTGAAAATTCTTCTTACAAACTATTGCATCTATGATTGTGCATATTGTATTAATAGACGTTCAAATGATGTAGAAAGAGCTGCCTTTTCTGTTGAAGAAGTCATCTCGCTAACCATGAATTTCTATAGACGAAACTATATAGAGGGATTATTTTTAAGCTCAGCTGTAATAAAAAATCCTAATCATACTATGGAAATGCTTACTAACGTGGTAAAGAGGCTTCGTAATGAATATAACTTCCGTGGTTATATTCATCTTAAGGCTATTCCTGGCGCTGATGAAGCTCTTATTAAAGAAGCGGGTCTTTATGCTGATAGAATGAGTGTGAACTTAGAATTACCTTCTGACTCTTCTCTTAAGCTTTTAGCTCCTGAGAAAAATAAAGAAGATATTTTTAGACCTATGAAATCAATTAAAAATAATATAATTGTAAGCAACGCAGAGAGACGAATATCTACAAAAGCTCCCATCTTTGTACCTGGTGGTCAATCCACTCAACTCATTGTTGGAGCTACAAAGGATAATGATTTAAATATACTAAATTTAAGTGAAAACCTTTATGACAATTTTTCTCTAAAAAGAGTTTATTATTCTGCTTATGTACCTGTTAATACCGGTGGTCATTTACCAGAATTGAAAAATCCACCAACTTTAAGAGAGCATAGACTTTATCAGGGAGATTGGCTCCTTCGCGTCTATGGCTTTAGAGCTAAAGAGATATTGAATGAGAAAAATCCTAACTTTGATATTAACTTTGATCCAAAAACCAATTGGGCATTAAATAATATTCACCTTTTTCCTGTTGAGATAAATACCGCGCCTTATGAAACTTTAATTAGGATTCCCGGTATAGGAATCAAGGGGGCTATGAAAATTTTAAGTGCTAGAAAAATCGCATTTCTAGATTTTATTAACTTAAAAAAGTTAGGTGTAGTAATGAAAAGAGCTCAATATTTCGTGGTATGCAAAGGTCGCTATTATGGAGCTGTAGATTTAGATGAAGAAAAGGTTCGTTCAGCTCTTAAGCCTAAATTTGATTTGAACTATGTTGAAAATGAAGACTGCAGGCAACTTAGTTTATTTGATAATCCTGGCATAAGTGCTACTTTGGGTTTCCCCATTGTCACAGACAAAACTTTACTTTTAGAGGATAGAAGCTCCTATATTACTGGTGAGCTATAATGAGGTATATAATATGAAGGATTTTTTATATGATGGTTCCTTTGAAGGACTATTAACATGTATTTTTTACGGATACAGTTCCAAGGAAGAACTTAAAATTACTTATAAACACTCCTATGTGCCTAGTTTAATTACAGAACCTATAGAAATGAAAACTGAGGAAGATAAATTTAAAAGGGTTTATGAAAGCATTGAAAATAAACTCAGTTCTAATACTTTGCGTAACGTATACTATCTTTATTTAAGTGAGGTTTCTGGAGTTGAAGATTTAATTCTAAGATATGTTAAGCTTTGTTACAAATATGGAGATAAAATAAATCTAGCTAAAAATAATGATATTATTATATTAGTAGATAAATATTGTAAGCGAGTTACTTATGAAAGCCATAGGTTTACAGGCTTCGTACGTTTTAAAGAGGTAGGTCCGCTAACATTTTATGCACCAATAGAACCTGATCATAATATTTTACCTCTTCTCTCTTCTCACTTTACTAGGAGATTTTCTGACCAGCATTTTATAATTCATGATTTAAAAAGGGAAATAGCACTAATGTATAATACTAAAGATGTTACTATTACCCCTCTTTCAATAGAAAAAGGAGAAGAGCTAACAGCCTCCTCCTTAAATGATAACTTTGAAGAACTTTGGAAACAATTTTATAAATCCGTAAATATTGTAGAAAGAGAAAATCCACGTTGTCAAAAAAGAATGATGCCAGTTAGATATTGGAAGCATCTAACTGAAATGAAGTAGGAAATTAAGATTCAATGCCCTTCTCCTTAATTGGAAGGTCCCTTTGTTCTTCAATTTCCTTTTTCTTATTTTTAAAGCCAAAATCTACTTCTTGATAAATTAAAGCAAAAAATATACATACTCCGCCTAAGATTCCATTTATCCCAAGGCTATCCCCTAAAACTAAATATGATGCTAGCACTCCGCATACTGGTTCCAGTGAAAATATTACACCAACTCTTGCTGAACTAATGAACTTTTGACACTCAGTTTGAAGATAAAATGCCAACGCTGAACCAAACACCCCTAAAAATATAAGTGTACCAATACTTAATGCTGATGGATTTGATGGAAATTGTTCTGTAAAAATTGCAATTGTAAAAGCAAATATTGATACAAATCCCATCTGAATCATTGTTAAAAGAGCTGCATCATTATCTCCGGCTAGAACTCCAGTAATAACTATATGTGCAGCATAACAAAATGAGCAAAACATACAAATTAAATCTCCACTGGCTATAGCTAATCCCATTCCCTTAGTATATGAAATTAAAAATAATCCAGCTGTACATACCATGACACTCAAAATCGTTTTCTTTGTTATTTTAACCTTTAAAAAAACTCTAAGGAGAAAAGGTATAATTAAAACTGACAAACACGAGAAAAACGATGCCCTCGCTGAAGTTGTATATCTAATTCCAACTGTAGCAAAAATATATGTTAGAAATAGTATAATAGATAAAACAAAACCGCTTTTCATCAGCTTCTTATCGATTAACTTAACCTTCTTATAAAAAAGTGCTAACAATATAATAGAAGCAATACCAAATCTAAATCCTATCATATAAAAGGTAGGAAAATGCTCCCCCACAATCTTTAATGCCGGAAACCCAAAGCCCCAAAATATAGTAACTATTATGAGCCCTAAAGTTCCAAAACTCTCTCGTCTAACTAAACTTCTATTATTCAATACCTTTTACCCCCATTGAAATATTATCCTTATATTTAATAATATACTGATTATTTTATTAAGTATTACTCATGACCTAAGATAAGAACTTTCTAAAGAGTTCTCACCTCAATCATTCATAATTAAATATTCATTATTCATCCAAATAAACTTCTTATAGCCTATAGCCCTACTTCCTGTTCAACTTCCCTCATAGCTAAAATAGTTCTGTTAATTAATTCGTCTAAATCCCATCCAAGCATTTCTGCACCTGTTTTTATAACATCTCTTGAACATCCTGCTGCAAAGCTGGTTGTTTTAAATTTTTTCTTTACTGATTTTAATTCTAAGTCCATAGTACTTTTTGAGGGTCTCATAATAGCAACTGCACCAATTAGTCCAGTAAGCTCATCCACAGCGAAAAGTACCTTCTCCATAGTGTGCTCAGGCTTAATATCCACATTCATCCCATAGCAATGACTGGCTGTAGCACGAATTAACTTATTATCGATTCCTTCTTCCTTCATTATTTCCTGCGACTTAATACAATGCTCCTCAGGATAATTTTCAAAGTCTAAATCATGAAGAAGTCCTACTACTCCCCAAAACTCAACCTCCTCCTCATATCCTAACTCCTTAGCAAAATATTTCATGACATTTTCAACTATTTGTCCATGCTTTAAATGAAACTCATCCTGATTATATCTTGTTAAAAGCTCCCATGCTTCTTCCCTAGTTGGTATTTTACTCATATATATCTTCCTTTCCAAATTAAATACATCTTCAAAATTATTAGAATCTTATATTCCTGAATTATCCCCTACATCCTTCATTCTAAACTTTCAACGATATAATTATTTATAATTATTTCATAATTATACCATAGTTGGAATATAGTTTTATTAAATCAATTTCTACTATATCATAAATTTTAACCATTTATATAATTTTATGAACTTTTACTATATTCTATTGTGTTATAGACTTACTATGATGTATTATAGAACTGACCAGTCAGTCATCTTGTTAGTAAAACCATGAGGCTGCAAAATCAAATATTATTTTAGTAACTCCTTCTCACAAACAGTCGAAGGAGTAAATTCAACTGACCAAATATAAAATTTGGAGTTTCACTTAAAGATCGGGGGAAGACAATGTTATCAAAGTTTAGTGTTAAAAAGCCACTTACAGTTGTGGTTGGAGTTGTACTAGCTGCCATTCTAGGAGTTATCTCCTTTACTAGTATGACAACAGACCTATTGCCAAGTATTGATTTACCTTATGTAGCCGTAATTACTACATATCCAGGTGCCAGTCCTGAGAAGGTTGAGCAATCTGTTACAAAACCGCTAGAGCAAGTTCTTGCTACTACTAGTGGAATTAAAAATATTAATAGTATTTCTAGTGAAAATTCTAGTGTTGTTATCCTAGAATTCAATCAAGGAACTAATATGGATAGTACCATGATTGAAATAAGCAGCAATATAGATATGGTTGAATCCATGTTCGCCGATATGGTTGGTTCACCTATGCTTATGAAAATTAATCCTGATATGATGCCTATTATGGTAGCCAGTGTTGATGTAAATGGCATGGACATTAAAGAAATTTCTAAATATGTCAATGATGAAGTTATTCCGGCTTTTGAACGTATTGACGGAGTTGCATCTGTCTCTGCTACAGGTTTAATTGAAGAAAGTCTGCAGATTGCCTTAAATGATGAGAAAATTAATGAACTTAATGATAAGATTCTTGCTTCAATTGATATAAAAATGGCAGAAACAAAGGCTCAACTAGATACTGCTGAAGCTCAGCTTAAAGAAGCTAGAATACAATTTAATTTAGCAAGTTCTTCTCAAAATGAACAACTTCTAACTGGTGGGTTAACGATTTCTGCTGGTAAAACTGTAATTGAAGAAACTCTTAATATTCTAGTTAAAGGTCTTGATGCGTTAAAGTCTAATCGTGATGATGCAATTATAGAAAAAACTGATTTAGAACTAGTCATTAAAGCCGCTGAAGCTGATGGTATAGAAATAACACCTGAACAGCAAATCAAACTTTCTCAATTAGAATCAAGTATTGAAATTTATGATACCAGCATAGCTGAAATTGAAACTCAAAAGAAAACTTTAGAAGAAAATTTAGCTGAAGCAACTGCTGGTGAAGCTCAGCTTAATGCCGGAAAAGTAGTTTTAAATGAAGAACTTACAAAAATGGCTATGCAATTAGATGAAAGTGAATATGCCCTTAAACAAGGTAAAGCAGAATTTGAAAAAGCTTCTGAAGCAGCCTATAAGCAAGCTGGACTTAATGGTGCTTTAAATAAAACTACCATAAGTAACATTTTAATGGCTGAAAACTTCTCTATGCCTGCTGGATACCTTGAGGAAAATGGTGAGAAATATCTAATTAAGGTTGGAGATGAATTTGAAAGTATTGAGGAATTAGAAAACCTTGAACTTGTATCCATGGATATTGAGGGAATTGGAACTATTAAGCTTAGTGATATAGCTACTATTGAAATCATTAATAACTCAGAAGACATCTACGCAAAAATCAACGGAAATGATGGTGTTATCTTATCTTTCCAAAAGCAAAGTACCTCTTCTACCTCTAAGGTTTCTGAATTAATTAATGAAACTTCTGAAAAACTAACTAAGGAAAATTCTGATATGCATATCTCCTATTTAATGGACCAAGGTGTATATATTAATATTGTAATTGACTCTGTTTTAAATAACTTAATTCTAGGTGGAATTTTAGCCGTAATAATCCTTCTTATTTTCTTAAGAGATATTAAGCCTACAGTTATTATTGCTTTAAGTATTCCAATAAGTTTACTATTCGCTATAGCTCTTATGTACTTTAGTGGAGTTACTATGAATATTATATCTTTAGCTGGACTAGCTCTTGGAGTTGGAATGCTGGTAGACAATAGTATCGTTGTTATAGAAAATATTTATCGTTTACGTAATGAGGGAATGTCTGCTCCTAAGGCAGCAGTTCAAGGAGCCGTTCAAGTATCTGGAGCTATCTTTGCTTCAACTTTAACTACTATCTGCGTATTCCTTCCAATAGTATTTACCCAAGGTCTTTCTCGTCAGCTATTTACAGATATGGGATTAACTATAGCCTACTCATTAATGGCTAGTTTAATAATTGCATTAACCTTGGTACCAACCATGTCTGCAACTATGCTTAAAAACACAGTAGAGAAACCGCACAAATACTTTGATAAAATTGCAGCTGGTTATGAAAACCTTCTTAAATTAGCACTTAACCATAGAGCTGTAGTACTTTCTCTAACATTTGCTCTTCTAGCTTTTAGCTGCTATAGCGTAGTTAATATGGGTACTGCCTTCATTCCTGAAATGGACAGTAATCAAATTTCCGTATCCATGGAGATGCCTAAAGAAGCTACTACTGAAGATACACGAGCTATGAGCACTAAAATTACCGAACTTATTATGACAATCGAAGACGTTGATACGGTTGGTGTTATGGAAAGTAGTGGTACTATGGGCCTTATGGGTGGTGGAGGAAACTCCATGTCTATGTACGTTATCCTTAAGGAAGACAAAAATCTTAGCAGTGCAGAAATTGCTAAATTAATTAATGAAAAGACCGAAGACCTTGAATGTACTGTAAAGGCTAACGGATCTGCAATGGATTTATCAGCCTTAGGTGGTTCTGGTATTTCAGTTCTTATTGAAGGAAAGGATTTAGATGAACTTAAGAGAATCTCGACAGAAATCTCCGAAATTCTTAAAAGTACTCCTGGAACAAAGGATGTCTTAAGTGGTCTTGAGGATTCTGCCTTTGAAACTCGTATAACTGTAGATAAAAATAAAGCTATGAAGTACGGTTTAACTGTTGCTCAAGTATTCCAAGAGGTTTCAGCTTTAATAACTTCTGAAACTGCTTCTACTACACTTTCTCTTGGAGTTAAAGATTACCCTATAATAATTAAAGATAATTCCGGAGACTCTTTAACTAGAGATAATATAAATAACTACAAAATTAAGGTTACTTTAAATGGAGAGGAAAAGGAAATTGCCTTAAGCGAAATCGCTTCTGTATCACAAGTACAAGCTCTTTCTGCCATTAATCATAGCAATCAGGTCCGTACCCTTACAGTATCTGCTGCTATAGATGATGACCACAACATTGGTCTTGTAAGCCGTGACTTTGAACATAGATTATCTAGTTATAAAGTACCTGAGGGTTACGTCGTTGAAATTTCTGGAGAAAATGAAACTATTAAGAGTACTATGTCAGATTTAATTAAGATGATTTCCCTTGCTATAACCTTTATATACCTTATAATGGTGGCACAATTCCAATCTTTACTTTCACCATTCATAGTTCTATTCACTTTACCTCTTGCCTTTACTGGAGGACTTCTTGCCCTTCTAATGACAGGTACAGAAATAAGTATGATAGCAATGCTTGGATTCTTAGTTCTTTCAGGAGTTGTAGTTAATAATGGTATTGTATTTGTAGACTATGTAAATCAACTTAGACTTGAAGGTATGGACAAAAAGGAAGCTCTCACTTTAACTGGTAGAACTCGTATGCGTCCAATCCTTATGACAGCACTAACTACTATTTTAGGTCTATCTACCCTTGCTATGGGTATGGGAGTGGGTGCTGACATGCTTCAGCCAATGGCTATAGTAACTATAGGTGGTCTTTCCTATGCTACAATCCTTACTCTCTTTGTAGTTCCAATAATGTATGATATACTTCATAGGAAGCCATTAAAACCTATTAACATTGAGGAGGACTAAAACTATGATAAATGAGCAGTATAGTGATAAAGAAATCATCATATTTAACGGTGTAATAAATCTGATGAATGAAGGAATTAACCTTCATACTATTAAAGCTTCAGACATTGCAGTCGCTGCTAATATAGGTAAGGGAACTCTTTATAATTACTTTGAGTCTAAGGAAGAAATCATAGCCAAAACTATAATCTATAGTATGAAAATCCAGTTTCAGCATTACCTTGATTTAGTTGATAGTGTAGATACCTTCAAGGAAAAATTTTATATTGGCTTTCAAGTTATAGAGGAAAGCTCAAAAAGCAAAGATTTTACCTTTCAGCTTCTACTTTCCTCCATCGGCAGAAAAGAACTAAGCCAATTTTTTAAAGATGGCTTTCAAGTTTTAGAAGATAGGAAGCAAATAATAAGGAATAACCTTCTTCAATTAGCTGAGATTGGCTACAAAGAAGGAATTATCAAAAAATCAGAAGATGAAGACTATGTATATACTGTTTTTATCAGCTCTCTCATGGGCTTTTCCCAAGTATTTTGTCAATGTTCTAAACCTAGCCTATCTACTATAGAAAAAGCTAAAGAAAACAGCTATAAACTATTAATAAAAGGATTAAATTAATTAGATATTTAAAAAGAC
>DALZNT010000081.1:0-16884 GCA_032005505.1 Clostridium sp.
AAAATCAGCTTAATATTGTGCGACTTTTTATGTCCAAGTTATTGACATAGGTCCAAGTGATCGTATTAAAAATAAAATACATAAAAGCTGACAAATTCCAATTTACCAAATAGATTTAAATAAAATATCGATTTTATCATTAAAAAATTGCAAAAGTAAAGCTGATTGAATTTATATTCGATTGGCTTTTTTTACTTTCTAAGAATATACCCATGTTAAAACTTCTAATTTGTTTAATGGATTAATTTTGTAGAATTATATTTTTATGGTAAAATAGGTGTGAGCAAGCAATGAATACTCGTATTATATTAAGAACTAAATGGGGGTTTGGAAATGAAAAAGTACTCATTATTAGATATCTTAAAATATTTAATAGTATTAATCCCTACATCGTATATCGTAGGATTTTTACTAATGTTTCTAATAAAATCTTGGGGGTACTTTATATGAGAAAAATTCTAACTAATAAAGAATTATCAAAGCCAATATTTTTAATTATATTAATTTTATTTTCATGTATATTTTTAACATATGGTATGGCAACAGTTAATAAATTAGGGATTTATTCTGCGGTTATTTCTGGTGAATCTATGGAAAAAACGCTTTATGATGGAACAAAACTTCTACTTATCGATGCTAATATAAAACAAATTGAGAGAGGTGACTTAGTATCAATAGCAGCAGCATCTCAAGATGGTCAGTACTTTAATGCGACTAAAAGAATAATAGCTCTTCCTAACGAAGTGATTGATATTAAAGGTGCTGATGTATATATTAACGGAGTCCTTTTAGAAGAACCTTATGCTTATTACAGTAAAGATAGTAATGATGATTTAAGTCTTACATTAGGAAAAAACGAGTATTTTTTCATGGGAGACAATAGAATGAATAGTGTTGATTCTCGTCATGTAGGACCATTTGGTAAACAGTCTATTTTATCAATTGTATGGAAGTATAAAAATTAGTAAGATTAATGGTAGTACACAATCTTAGTAATATGACCAAGATGGAAATATATTGGAACACCTTAAGTAAAATGACTTTATATAAATATTGATAAAAAATGAATTAGTAAGGGGGCTAATATGAGTATTATTGAAGTGAAATCACTTTACAAAACTTATGGTAAGGGGAGCGATGTTGAGGTTCATGTTCTAAGGGGTGTAAACCTTAATATTGAAAAAGGAGAATTTGTAGCTATTTTAGGACCAAGTGGTTCTGGAAAGAGTACCTTTCTTAATTTAATTGGGGGAATGGACTTCTCAGACAAGGGCCAGATAATCATGGATAACATTGACATTACTGAGCTTAGCGACAACAAGTTATCTGACTTTAGATTGAACAACATAGGGTTTATATTTCAATTTTTCAATCTGATACCCATACTAACGGTGAAGGAAAATATATCATTACCTAGTGAAGTTAAGAGTAGAAAAGCTGACAAAGAATATGTTTATAAACTTATGGATAAGCTTGGTTTAACGGAAAGAGAATATCATTATCCTTCACAGCTTTCAGGGGGAGAGCAGCAGCGGGTTGCTATAGCAAGGGCACTTATAAACAAACCAAATATAATTTTAGCAGATGAGCCTACAGGGAACTTAGATTCTCAAAATTCAAAAGTGGTTATTGAACTTTTAAAGGAAATATCTTCGGAGATGAATCTGACGATTATAATGATTACCCATAATAAAGAGATAGCTCAATATGCTGATAGAATTCTTAATATGATGGATGGTAACTTGTATGAGTAGTTTTGGTAAGCTTATCAAAAATAGTATTTTCTATAATAAATGGAAAAGCATTCTTATCTGTATATCTATAAGCATTTCTATAGCACTTATAACGGGAGTAAATATTTTAATAACCTCCAGTAAAGCCGCCATGGAGGGGATAGGAGAAAGCACTGCTAATAGTACAACTATAATTTTATACATAATATCTTTAGTAGTAGGTATTGTTGTTATAATTTTCATATATTCAATTTTTAAAATCTATGTAATGGAGAATAGAAAGCTTTATGGAATATTAGGAGCTATAGGTGTAAGAAGAAGTAAACTATTTTCCTTAGTACTTTTACAGGGGCTTGCCTATGGAATAGTTTCTATCCCAGTGGGATTATTTCTAGGATATTTCATGTCTAAGGGATTCATGGTTTTCTCAGATGTATTTTTAATGTATGATTCATTGAATTTTCCAATTATACTATCAGGGTCTTCAGTAATGATATCTATAATGTATGGATTAGTCTCTATTTTGATTTCAGTATCATATCCAGCTATATTAGCTTCAGGGATATCACCTGTAGATGCCATAAGTAGCTTTAATAATTCTAGAATTACTGAGAGTGAAGGATATTTACCAAAAAATTTCAGTAAGTTCTTAAACTATAAATGGAAGCTGGTATTTAGTGATATTATGAAGAATAAATCTAAAGCTGTATTTATTATCACAGTGTTTTCTATAACATTAATTTTAGTAACTATATTATCTGCCAGTTTTAGCTATATAGATGAGTTTGGAAAGAAATCTAAGGTGCACATATATGATTTTGAAATAGATAGCAAAGATGGGTTCACAGAAGAGTATATCTCTGAATTATCCTCAAACTCATTAGTAGACTCTGCTAACGTCATAGAAACTTCTGGTGCTATGTTGAAAATTAGTGAAGAAAAGATAAACAAAAATCATTTAAATTATAAATCTGTATATAAGGAAGAGGGTGTAGCTAATCTCGTAACACTCCTTGTTTCTTATGATGACAAGTTATTAAATGAATGTAAAAAGTATATTGTATCAGGAGATATTGATATAGATACACTAGATAATGGAATAATCGCCTTTGTCAATGAAGCAACAGTTAATACTACTTACAATAAAGTGTGTAGTGGAACTCTTGTAAATTTAAAAGCAGGAGATAGAGTTTCATTAGATATCTCAGACTATAATGTGAAGGATACCACCTATGAAGGTGAAATTAAGGCAGTTATAAATGATTTACCTTATTCACCTGTGATGAATCATGCTGGAGATGTATACTTAATAGTTCCAAATGAAACCTTCAATGAAATTGCCAATAGAAGTAGAGTTAATAAGTTAAATATAAGATTAAAAAGTAGGTCTTATGAAAAGGATATGGAGAAATTTATTCAAAAGGAAATTGAGGAAGGCAGGATATCAAGCTCATTGAATTTAATAGATTATCGAAGGAATATACGAAGAGACGATGAGTTTGTTAAATATATCTTTTTGTTCTTCACCTTTATGCTATTTTTAGTTGGTGTCATAATCAATATAAACATGATGGTTGGAAATATAGCTACAAAAGGTAAACAATTCTTAATTTATAAAGCCATCGGCATAAAACAGAGCGAGGTAAATAAGATTATTTTAATTGAACTTCTTTTCTATATTTGCTTATCCTTAGTTATTGGACTACTTATAGGAACCCCAATTAGCGGATTTGTATTTTACAAATTTGTTAAAGTAGACGCAATTAAGGTGTATAAATTCCCATACTTTGATGTAGGTATCTATGTTCTTGCAATGATTATCGCAACTTTAATAGCTTATGTTATTTCAACAAGACAGGTGAAAAAAGTTGTAATGACACAAGAGAGAATTTAATTAGTAAATTGCCATATGTTTAGGGGTTAGTGATTCAACAGACTATAGTTAGTGATCAATCTATGTATCTAGCATTAGAAATAATGACTAGTTAGATGAAGAGTATCTGATTGATGTATGTACAGAGCGTGAAAGTGATATTATTGGCCCAAGTAATAATATGCTTATTGTGGTAAGTATTAATAAATAAGTATTAATATTACATATAAATAATAATCATTTTATGTGAGTCAATACACACGACTGTGCCACTTGAGAAATTGAAATATTATAAGCGGAATATAATCATAATGAAGGTATATGCAATGAGTGTAATGCTGATATCTATGAGCATTAGTTATTTCACATTCTGTAGAAATTGCGAAACAGATAATAGGATTTGTTCTTTGAAAATTTAATAGTACAGTATTTTCAAAATATGCTATAATTAACTCATAATTGTATTATTTGTGAAATATAAGGGGTGTCAGTATGAAGAATGTTATTATAGGCATAGTTGCTATGGTTATTTTCCTGATTGTCAATGAATTTATAATGCCTCTAATTGGACAATTTATATTTTGGGGAGATGCATTTACAATATCATACCATATGTTTACTTATACAGGTTTAATGCTTTTGTGTGGAATTGTTGTAGTATGTACTTGTATTATTGTTGAAAAATTAAATGAAGTAAAGGATGCAATTAATAAATCAAAAGAAGTAACAAGTAATGAGTCTAATAAACAATCTTAAAATAGAATGCAAAAATTAAATATTAAGTTAATGATAATACCGTACTATTCAAAACAGAATATACGGTATTTTTTATTTTGCAATTCAAAGATAGGATGTAACAGATCTTGAATCTAATTCTTGATATTAAAACTAAATATCTGTAGAAGATACATTTGATATTTCTTTTAGTGTTATTATAATTTAAAGTATAGTATTTATGGAAAATATGGAGGGATTATGGATAGAAATTATTGCAATAGAATTAGAGAAAAGAGGAAGGCATTAACATTGAGTATAAGAGAGCTTTCTAAGATTAGTAAAGTTCCTGAAGATGATATAAAATCATATGAAAAAGATGAGGTTAAGGCAAGTAAAAATACAATAAATAAATTTGCTAAATCAACAAATACACATATTAATGATTGGGTAGATGAAGTATATTTTAAGAAAACCATAACTAAAAGAAAAACTAATAAAGAAGTTGATTCAAAAGATGTATTAATGTCAGTATTTACAGCGATAAACAGAAGTGATGATTTATTGGATACACTATATTCTGCATTATTAGAAATGAATGAAATCAATGCTGACCTTGAATTATCTGATTTTGCCGAAAAATTATTAGTTTCTGTAACTAAAATAAAATTTAAATTGTTAGTAAATACAGTTATAGATACAGATAGAATAAAAGATAATAATAGCGAACATTCAAGTATCGAATCAAAGCCTGGTAATATTGAGAATTCTTTTATAGATTACAAGAGTGATAATACTTTAAATAAACTTATAAATGAATGTAAAGATATATTTAAAGGCTCGGAAAAAATAGATATTATTATTGCTGCTCTATACAATATGGGAGAGATAGATGAAAATAATAAGAGTGAAAAAGCAGCGTTACTATTAGAAACAATTATGCATCATAAAATTAAGAATGCTTTGAATAATAACAATATGTAGAAATTACGCAGCAGACCATTTTGTTGACCTCAACAAAATGATAGGAGGAAGTTAAATAATAAAAGGACACTCTATTGTGCCCCTTTGTCAATAAATACTTGACCATTACCAACTATTACAATTCTATATTCAGGTTTAAGAGGAATCAAATTATATTTAGCTGAATTAGGTTCTAGACGAATAGATTGTATTATAAGTTGATTTTCATCATAAAGAGTAAGGTAAACACTATTAATTGGTGAGATATTTTGAACGATATAAGTTTCATTTTCTGAAAGATTAAAATCAGCTGCTTTATAAACACCCTCTTTAAATGTGTTGGCAGCAAATGCGGGAGTTGCAATAAATGTACTAAATACTAATGTCATTAAAATTAATAACATAGTAGCATTTTTTTTCATAATATAACCACCTTTCAAACTTATTTTGTGTAATAGCAATAATAATATACAGATTTGTAGTTTAGGAAATATGTTATATATGGTGAATAATTAGCAATACAAGTAACAAGTAAACATGTTTAAATTGTACATTAACATGGAGGTATTAACATTACTTGCAGCTACATTTATGATGGTGCTAGGGATCGGCGGAAATGCATTTGCTTACAGTGGGCTTTTGGATTCTTATTCTGGATGGTGTGGATATGGATGTTTAGAAAGCGCTGATACCTTCTATAATAATTAAGAAAATATCTAGGTGCTTTTGTAGTGGTATTTTTTAGAAAAGAGGGATTGCCAACTTTTACTTGACTCAAACATATATTTACAACCAATTATAAAACAATGAAAATTATGGTATAATTTACGGTGTAAACCAAGTTGTAATTGTATCAAAGCATGAACCATAAGGGGGATAATATGGATTACTTAATTAAGAAAGTTGTTGATGATGAAATTAATGATGCATTTTCATTAATTTGGAGAACATTTTCAGAATTTGTAGCTCCTGATTATACAGAAGAGGCTATTGATAACTTTAAGAAAAATTTTATAGACAATATCAATTACAGAGATGCTTTTATACAAGGAAATGAAGTTATGTATGGAGCATATGTAAAAAATGAACTTGCTGGGGTGTTATCTGTTAGAGGGGCAGATTTTATTTCATGTGTATTTGTTGATAAAAAATATCATAGAAAGGGTATAGCTGGAGAGTTATTAAATAAAGTAACTCTAGTACTTAAGGAAAATGGTGTAGAAAAGATTAGATTAAATTCTTCTCCATATGCTGTGCCTTTTTATCATTCAATCGGATTTAAAGATTTAGCTAAGCAGCAGGTATATCAAGGGATATTATTTACGCCTATGGAATTGATATTATAATTAAGTCACAATTAATATAATACGAACAATGCCCAGCAAAATAAATTGTTGAGCATTTTAATGCAATACACTACACATATATAATATGTTGTAAGTAATATTCTTTAAATGTTTTAAAAAATTTACTCTTGATAATGGTAAAATTGTTGACTAAATATATACTGGGGGGAAGTTATTTATGAATTTAAAATTTGAACAGAAAAAACCTGAGCAGATAATGAAGGGGATTGTAGCAAGTGGAATAGTCTATGTAATCTCATTAGTACTTAATATGGTAGTTCCATTTGTAACTATTTGTGCAAGCAATGGTATGATTCAAGGGGAAACAGCTTTCAGAATTATGAGTTTATTATCAGTTATACCTAATATTCTAAAGCCTATAGCTGTAATTATTTTTATCAAATTTGTATGTGATGCTTTATATAAATTACTTAAGGCACTTGATATTTATATAGAAAAAAATAAAGATCAATAAGGCATAATTTTAAATAATTATGAAAATATACAAATAAATGGAGGGGTTTTATGTGGATTAGAACTCAAGATAAAAAAGGGTTAGTTGATGTAATAAAAGTAGATATTGCTCGCATTTATGGGGATAAAATAAAAAAAATAATTATATGGGGGCGGTTTGCACCTGATGGATTATTCACATCAAATAGGATTTCATTAGGAATGTATCCATCAATGGAAGAAGCAATAGCCGAAATAAATGAAATAGAAAAGGCTATTTTAAACGATCCTAACGGAGTCTACCATATGAGGAGTGCTGAATAAACTTTTTGAATAAGTATTTTTTTATGATAAAATGTGTGTGAACAAGTAATGGATACTCATTTTAGGTGAGTTAATACACGAGATATAAACGAAAGGTGGAATTAAGATGGCAGATAAAATAAAATCATATTATCAACATGATGAAGAGGAAGATAATGAGGAATTTCTAAGGAACTTTGAATATAAAGAAGAAGGAATATTCGCCTGTGACACTTGCGAAACTGAAATATCAGAAGCGGAATATAAGCGTAATGATGGTATATGTGATGAGTGTAACGCTGATATATATGAGCCGTAGTTATTTCACAACTCATATAACGAACATAAGATGACTATTATAAATTAGCGTACCTTTTTAATTTCAGCAACATTAAATATGGTTCATAATATGAATATAATTTTATTAGTAAATTAAATAGAAGCATATTATATAGATACTTTTAATATATAACTAAGGCCCAGAAATACTAGAAATGTATTTCTGGGCTTTTGATTTAAGTTTTTTTACACTAAATTTTCCCTAGGCATATTTATTAATGAGAGGAGTTGATATACATGGCAGTATCAAATATTAAAAACAATACAGCTTTAGTTATTAGATTTGAAAAGGGGCAAAATTTAGATGGGTCACCGAAGGTAACTAGTCAAAAGTTCTCTAATGTTAGTGCAACAGCTACAAATGACGAGATCTATGCAGTAGGTGTAGCTATTGGAGCAGTCCTAATTAGTGAACCTGTAGAAATTAAAAAAGTAGATGACTTTACTTTAACTGAAGGTTAAAAATGAGGAGAGTAGTTTATCTAATAAGTGAAATAGTTTCCTTAATCAATAAACTACGTATACCAAGGAATTTCAAGATATCATTTCTTAGATTCTATAAAAGTGAGAAATCTAAGAGTTTTAAAGTAATTATAATTGAGGTAAGGAGTGAGGAATATGGAAAGAAAGCTAGTGATGACCTTTAAGGATCAGAAGGATAATAAATTTAATTTTATCGTTAACTCTGTAAAAGAGAGTATAACAATAGAAGAGATTAATGCAATCATGGACGAAGTAGTGACAAATGGAGCCCTTCAAAGTAAGAATGGAGCTCTAACAGCTAAGCTATATGCGGTAGTTGTTAATACTGATGAAACAACTTATAAAGTAATATAAGTTAGAAGAAATTTTAGCCTAAATAGATTCTAATTTGTTTTAAATAGATTTTAGTTTAAATAGATGGGAAGAAGTATTTTAATTGCTTCTTCCCTTTTTTATTATATGGATTCATGCCTATCCAATACTTGAATTCCTCTGGGAATGGCTTTATGTACTTTTATATATCCTAGTTTTTCTAAGTGGATTAAATGTTGATGAACGGTAGAGGTAGAGCTAAGGTTAACCATATGGCCTAGTTCTCTTATTGAAGGTGGAAACCCATGCTCTTTTTTATAAGCGATTATAGAATTATAAATTTCTTCCTTCCTTTTGGTGAAAGACATTGTCATAAAAATACCTCCTAGGAATATATAGTGTACCTACTTGTACACTGACTCGTTTTATTTGTTTTATACATAGACTACATATAAATAATGCAGTCTATAATTAACACACAATTTCTTTGAATTACGAACTAAAAAATACCGTATATTCTCTTTTTGAATAATACGGTATTTAAGTATGTCATTTATTTTTACTAATTCGTAGTAATTTAAAATAGCTACGGAACAATTGAAATTAAATGAAGTTAAGTTATCTGAATATGAAAGTATAATCACTGAACTTAAAGAAGAAAATAGAGGTTTAAATAGTGATAAAGATGCCCTAAATAATAAAATTCATAGTATCACTAATGAAAAAACAGAGGAATATATAAGCATTCCGTATTTAGTCACCCAACTTTACCTTACCAAAGCTTGAAAATTATTCGCCAGCGAGAACCTTCTTTAGACTTGCATTTATAGCCTTAGAGTCTTCAGGATGTGCCAAAAGTAATTCATTTGACTTTAAAATAGCTGCAGAGTGCGTGGTTTGTACTGATTGTTTTACTTTAGGATCATCAATAGAATCAATGTAATCCTTTTGTTTCTGCCAAGCTTCTTTTATTAAGTCATAGTATTCTTTTTCAGTTGCTTCTGGTTGTGTGTCTGGTTTCGTGTCTTGTTGTGTATTTTTTTGTACATCCTCATCCTCTTGTTTGCTTTCTACTGCATTTTCAACAGAGGGAGATGTAGTTTTTACACTTTCTTTTACCGAACTTTGAGTGCTGCTAACCAATTGGCTTGTACTTGATTTAGAAGAATTATCTTCTCCTGCTGAATTATTTTTCTGTCCACATGCGACAAGTGACAGAGATAATAACAATAATCCTAATTTCAAAAATACCTTTTTATTCATTTCACATCTCCTCGCAAAATAGATATTCTATTACACGTTTTAATACTATTACGAATTTATTATAGCATATCTTACCAAGTACCGTATTATTCAATTTTCAAAGATCATTTAGTTCGTCATATATAATAATGAGATAGGATATATAGATGCACTATATAATCCATATAGGAACATAAAAATGCAGAGCATTACCGTAATTGGTAATGCTCTTTAATATTTTAAGGAGGTAGTAAAGTGAAGAAAATATTTAATGAGAAACATTTAGAAGAGTTAAGGGCATATCATAATGAAGTTATTGATGTAGTGGAGGGTATTGTAACTACATTAGATGAAAGTTATGGAACTAGACATACAGAAGATGAGGTCGATAAAGAGCTTGGAGGATATGTTTTAATTGTTGAAAAGTTAGAAGAGATTAATGAGATTGAAATATTAATACTTAAAGGAGTTACAGATGAGTATACAGATATAATTGAATGTAGTGAAGGCGTAACATATACTTCTTCATTATTTTTAATTTCTGATGATTATGCAGTTATAACAATAGTATCAGCTAAAATTTTTGAGATCCTACTATAAGGAGAGCTAAAATTACTAGAGAATATTTCAAAATACTTTCGATATTATATTACAAAAAGTATACGTATATTTAGTATAATGTTATTGCATTAAGTTTGTTAATGTAAAAAATGGTATTATGTGTATAATAGGATATTTAAATTATTAATTAAATGATATGTTAATGAATCCAGTATACATAGGAAAGATAAGATATAATGTTAGGCATGATTGGAGCGAAAAAAGAAGAGGGAACATCAATCCCAATCCAATAATAGTTGATGGGATTCATACGCCTATAATAGATGAAGAGGTTTGGGATAGGGTACAAGCTTTGATGGAGTCCAAAGCTGGAAAACCTTCAAGAATGTATGATGGAGAGTTTCCTCTAGCAGGTATATTGAAGTGCCCGGTATGTCGTGCGGGGATGGTCATAATGAGGACGGGAAAGAGAAGGAAAGATGGTACGCAAAGACAATACTATGCATGTGGAGCTTGTAAGAATAAATGTACAGCAGTATGTAATAGTAATGGTATAAATGTCGAAACGGCTAATGAATATGTATATGGCAAGCTAGCTCAATTGTTATCCAATGATAAAATGGTAAAGGCTATAGTTGCTAATGTGAATAAGGAAAGAAAAAATAGAATAGAACCTTCTAAGAAAGAAGTTCAGAGAGTTGATAAGGAACTAGCAAAGAATGATATCAAAAATAAAAGGATATTTGAATTATATGAGGAAGGTATAATAACAAAGGCGGATTTCATTGAAAGAAGAAGGGTTATGAGTACCGAAGTTAACCAGTTATTAGAGGAAAGGAAACCATCATTAGTAACATTATTAGATGATACACAGGAGCAGATACGATATGAGTTTATAAAGGCAGTTCTTCAAAACTTTAGAAAACTTATATCTAATTGTAATGACAGACAAAAGTAGAAGACATTACATCATATGATAATATCAGAAATCACAATAAATAAGCTAAGAGAAAGTGACACAATAAAACTTAAAATAAATGATAACTTAATAGATTATATAGGTAATCAAGACGGAGTTTCCATGAAGGGAGCTCCGTCTGTTTTTCGTTAAGGGGTATTGGAATAGGGTCAATAGATTTTGATATCGCTATATAAAAATGATTTTGTATATTTAAGGTATTAATTGGTTTAATTTGATATAATTTATTTAGAGAAGTATAATTATTAGCTTTAGCTAATAGTTAAGTTTAGTATGGGGGGTGAACAAGTTGGCTAGTAATAGTCTTCATTTAATTAAATTTGAGCTTCAAGAAGATTATTCTATAGATAAGTTGGTAGATTTAATTTTCGTTGAAAAGGCACAGGATGAAGATTGGTTTTTACTTGAAGAAGCTTGTGGTTCAATAATAGATGGGTATTATATAAGTTACTATAATTCAAAAGAAATTATTTATAATACAGAAAATGCGTTGTTGGAAACTGTTCTTGTAAGAAAAAACTCGATAGTTCCATTTTCAATTAATCTAGAAAATTGCATTTTAGATATATGGGGTAATAAGAGTAATGTTGTAAATCTAACTTCTGAGATTGGTATATTATTGAATCATAATATTAAGATGGATTATATAAATATAAATTTAGAAAAAATAGCGTCAAATTTAAAAGATACATCTATTAGAATAGGGAAAATAAAAATTGATAATTATCCATTAGAAAAGGATATAATTGCACAATGTACATTGGATTTAAAAAACTATGGTAACTCGAAGACGATAGTTGAAAAATATTCTAAGGATTTAGTTCAGATTTCATTAATTATTTATAGTGATACTGAGGAGTCTTTAACGATGATGATATATAAGAGTGGAAGTGTTGTTGTTTACAAATCTAAAGATGATATTTCACAAGAAACACTTGATTTAATAAGGAAAATATGTATAGTTTAGGAGCGGGTAACATGGGAGAAAATGCAAAGAAAATAGGGGATAAGTTAGAAGGGTTCGGGGAAAGGTTATATGAGCGCTTTGGATGGACGGAAATAGCTAGAGATACTGAGATAAAATGTTTAAAAACAACTCATAAGAATGATAATGATAAGGCGAAAAAAACACATGGTATTGATTTGTATCATAATTACTTTGATGCATATAAAAATCAAAAAAATGGTGTAATAACTGAGTGTAAAAATTATAGTTGGCAGTCAATAAATGAAAGCAATCTGCAAAAATGGGTTAATCAATTATTAGGGACTATTGAATGTAGTCAGATTTCACCTCAGTTGCAAGAATGCAACAGTAAATGTGATAATATAAATACAGGGATATTACTAGTACATGCAAATGATGGAAACTATGATGATATAAAATTTCGAGAATATGTTAAAAGGTTAACATATAAAAGTAGAAGAAATCCTATAAATATTTTTATTGCATCTAATAAAGAAATTGAGAGATGGGATGCTATGTTTAATTATGTTGAAAATGCATTTAGAAATGATAAAAATCAATTCAAATTTTATTATCCAAGTGTAATGGGATCAGATTTAGAAACATTATCACATATAACTTTATATCAATTATTTTCAAGTTATATATTTGGAGAGAATAGAAGACAAGCTCAAGAAACAATAAATGGAAGGGAATGCTTGGTAACTAATATTGAAAAAATAGTTTTTTCTTTTGATGTTATTAATGAAAGCTCGATAAAGTATTTAGGTGATATGTTTAAAGAATTACAATTAGGAGGAGCAGATAAATATATTTTCTGTTTTTATCCCCAGAGTGTACAAGATGTAAAGGTCATAGATGAAAAGGTGAAAGATTGGTTAGCGGAATCTCTAAAGCAAGAGAGAATTCAAATTGTTAAACTAGATAATAGAAATCTAAGCCCAGTTGATACAAAATAGTGAGGTGAAAAAATGGTTAATAAATTTGCTCAAAATAGTGAAATAAAGATGTTGATAGAAGAAAAACAGATAAACACATCACAGTTTAGACGGTTTTTAAGCAGTAAAGGAATATTTTCTATGGTGAAAAATTCCGTAGAGTTATCAAATCAAGTCTATCCATTTTTCTTTAGTAGTAGTGATATACAATATTTACAGGACCTTATGCAATCTTATAATAGTTATGAGAAATCTTCGATAATACTAATTAATCCAAGAGAGAAATATGATACTTTAGATGAATTTGTGGATGTTATAAGTGAAGATATACAACAACATAGATTGAAAAAATCCAAATATAAAGTTGAGGAGACTTATAAGGATACTGATGGGAATCTTCATGTTAGAATGACTTATGATAGAAAAGGTAAGGGAAAAACAGAATTAATAAAGTATAAAAAGCGAGAAATCAACATTAAAATTGAGAAGCGAAGTAAAGAGAACGGGTTACTACTAGATATTAGACAAAATGATAATACAGATTTAAAAGAAGTAGATATGTTTATAAATGAAATAAATGGAGCAAATGATGAAGGTAACTTATTTAATATAGACTATATAACATTAGATAAACTTACGAAGGAAAATAGAATAAAGTTTTTTGATGAACTAATAAAGTATCCTCACAGTAATTGGAGATTAGATGATATTAAAGGTATTGATTTTAAGAAAGATGAAGATGAAAGTGAAGAAGAACAAGATGAGCTTATATCTTCAGATGACTTAGCAGGAATTAATACGGCAGTATTTAAAGGGAGTAGTATTCGAGATAGTGGAATTGTTAAAAAATTTGAGGAACAAGGATTTTTCTTTACATCAATGAAATATAAATATTCATATAAAAAGACTGAAGAAAGCTTTATTGTAGACATAAACTTTAAGGGTACTGATAATATAAAAATAGATATTGTAAAAACATACGAAAAGGGTGAGAGAGATAGAGATTTAATAAGTGTATTACCAGCATCTGAGCAGGAGTTAATTATAGTTGGATTCCAAAATGCTGCCTATGATGTATATAATTTACTAGTGAATTCTCAGAAAAAAGCGTGAAAACAAAGAATTATTTTGATAAGTATATTTTTAAATAAAAATTCTAAGTGGATTAATAATCCAGCTATATATTTACTTACTAGTGTTAATAATAAAAAATATAACATAAGTAGGGATATATATGGCTAGATTAAGTAACGATGAATTAAGAATTATGTCAATTGGTGAATTAGAGAGATATGCAATAGAACATCCGGCAGAAGCAGGAAGAATAGGAAGAATATTAGCGAATTCATCAGCTAAGTTATTTAAAGTATCTATTAAGTATAGTGTTAGTGGAAATTTAAAAGGCTTTGAAGAAATAGGGGCAATACAGCCTGTATATTAATATTTAAAGGAGAGAAATCTCCTTTTTTACTTTTGAAAAGTTAGCACTTGTAACTGATACGGAGAACCGTACCACAAACAAGTGAGGTTTTTATTAAAATTAGATAATAAAATAGGACTTACTGAAATAAGGTAAGTCCTTGATACATATTTTAAAATGAAAACTCACATAGTAAGTCGTCTCTATTTAAATGATTAGCAGTTAATATTTGCTTTTCTTGCCTGACTACATAAATCTTTAACATTAAGTGTGTAGTTCTTGCCATCCTTGATAAAATGAGTTCCACATTGCCTAAATTCAAAGCTGACACCTTTTGTTAGGCATTGTTTTCTAATAGCTAATACCCAATTATAGTTTAGAGGTCTTGCATTTTTATCAGATTCACCACCAACTACAACTAATTCAACATTATCTAGGTATTTTTCTATATCTATATCTTCAATAAGTGGTTGGCAAATTATATTTCTATGCTTTATAGGAAGAGTAGAAAATATTGAGAGTCTAAAATTAGCTCTATCTTGATTTTCTATAGTACAACCAATAGTAACATTATTATAACCATTGCCCCAGTCATCTGGAATACATTGAAAAAATCTTTCTATTCTTTTTGTAAGAAAAATGAAATTTAAGTCTGAGCGTTTTCTTATCATTTCCCAACACTCTTTTCTCCATTTGTCAGCTTCTTCAATGAAAAAATCTGTAGAAAAGCATAAATATACAGTTTGGCCTGATTTTATTCTATAATCGCCCTTTTTATTTTTAGCAATAGGTGAATAAAAATTATCTGTTTTTACAATCTTATTTGTATCTATTCCTCTTTTAATATCGCCCTTATGAATATAGCAGTACTTACAACCTTCGCTATATTTATGACAACCACGCCATGGGTTCCACATTGCCATAATAGCACCACCTAAAACTTAGATTTTTCATAATTAAATCTCCTTTTTTGAAACTGGAATCCATACTTCATATTTTGAATTCTCAGGGTCAGCATTTAAATACACTTCAATATCTGGTGCATTTGCATATTCATATCCTGAAGTTGGAAGCCATTCAGCTACAATTCTTTTTTCTAGCTCTTGGATGGATTGAGAATGTCCTTCTCCAGAAAATATTGCCCATGTACTTTCTGGAACAATAAATTCTTCCAAAGTATTATCTATTGTATGGGTACTTGCAACAGCAATATAATATCTCCAATTACTAGAGAGATTACATGAACTTACTCCTAGCATACCCATAGGAGCTCCATCCATAATAAAAGCAAGTTTTTGTATTGTTCCATTCATTGCAGCCATACCCCACATTTTCGGTACAGTTTCAAAGCTTTTATCAATATCTGTGTCTAATGGTTCAGAAATTCCAACAATTCTAAAAGACTCTTTCTTTTCAATTCTATAGTTCATTTCACTATCCCCTTTTATTGTTATTTTGAAACTGATAGGTGGAAATGCCTTTAATATAGTGCCTTCTTTTTTGCTTGTGATGGTGATATCCCATGCACACTTTTAAAAGCTCTGTTAAATGCTGTTGGTGAATCATATCCGTATTTTAAAGAAATGTCTATCACTTTTTCAGCACCACTTTGTAAATCAACAGCTGCTAATGACATTCTTCTTCGTCTAATATATTCTGATAGTGGTATATCTGCTATATAAGCGAACATTCTTTGAAAATGATAAGTTGAGCAACAAGCAATCCTTGATACTTCTTCTAAATTAAGAGTATCTTTAATATTTTCCTCAATATAATTAACAGCACTATTTAATCTTTCTATCCATTCCATAAATCAATCTCCTAACAATAAAATACTGTAACCTATATATTTTTACCTCTCTTTTTCTGCACGATAAAGATAGATTATATATAAATTAATTTAGCTAATTAATTATAACATAGGATTGAAGTGTACTTCCAATTTTAGAATATTAAGTAATAGTATGCACTTTATGTATAATTTTGAAATTAAATCATTTTTAAAAGCTAAGAAAAAGGAAGAGATACGATTTAGACTTTTTAAACCTCACTTGCTTATGATACGTAGAATCGCATAACAAGTAAATATTGACAAAATGTAATCAGTAGATTACAATGTAAACAACGGATTACATTTTGTTAAGGAGGTAGTACATTGATACGGAATCGAATTAAGGTTTTTAGAGCAGAGCGTGATTGGACGCAAGCTGATTTAGCTGAAAAGGTAGGTATTTCCCGCCAAGCGGTTATATCAATTG
>DALZNT010000082.1:0-15780 GCA_032005505.1 Clostridium sp.
TTATTAATATAAATTATTATCAAATTACATAATATGTTTATAATCTTTGATTAATTATAAATCAGCTGTAAACCCTTGTCAACAAAGGTACCCATATTGTGCTGTTTCACTATGTATATTATATTATTAATTTTATATGCTAGCCTCTATCATATTTTTATAATTCTTAAGCAAGCTATACATTTCTTCATAATTTGTAGCTTGATTTACCTTATCCTTAATTTCAGTACAGCTTCTTAGACCTTTTACATAGCATGCTACATGCTTTCTCATTTCTCTCACAGCTTTCTTCTCATCAAAATACTTAACCGCTCTATCCAAATGATACATACACATATCAACCTTCTCTACTGAATTAGGTTTAATTATCTCTTCTCCACGTAGACCACTTGCTATTTCCCTAAATATCCACGGATTTCCTATAGCACCTCTTGCAATCATTATTCCATCGCAATTAGTAATTTCTTTAAGTCTCATAGCATCTTCTGCTTCAAAGACATCACCATTTCCTATAACTGGTATAGAAACTGACTCTTTCACCTGTCTAATTATATCCCAATTAGCAGTTCCAGTATACATCTGCTCCCTGGTTCTACCATGCACTGTTATAGCATCTACGCCTGCATTCTCTAAATGTTTAGCAAATTCCACAGCATTTATACTATTAGCATCAAATCCTATTCTAAACTTAACTGTAACTGGCTTAGTAGATACATTTTTCATTTCTCTAACAATCTCAGCAGCCAATTTCGGATTTTTCAAAAGTGCAGAACCATCTCCATTTTTGATAATCTTATTAACTGGACATCCCATATTTACATCAATAATGCACACATCTTTAAGTCCATTTATTACTTCTGTTGCATATGCCATTATCTTTGGTTCACTTCCAAATATCTGCATGGCTACAGGTTTTTCTTCTTCACTTACTTGCATCAGGGCTCCAGTATTCTTACTATTATAATAAAGACCCTTAGCACTAACCATTTCTGTATACACAAGTCCACAACCCATTTCCTTGCATATACCTCTATACGCTATATCTGTAATTCCAGCCATAGGTGCTAGAAATACAGGGTTATCAAACTTTAGTTCTTTAATATTCATTTGTTCACCTATTCTTTATTTTTTTCATAGATGATTCTAAGTCCTTCTAGTGTAAGATATGGTACAACCTCATCTATAACTGTAGAACCTTCTGCTATTAAGTTTGCTAAACCACCAGTAGCTACAACCTTAGGATTAGTTTCTCCACTAGCCATCATCTCTTGTTTAATTTTATTTACAATATAATCAACTTGCCCTATATATCCATATATTATACCTGCCTGCATACTAGCTACTGTGTTTTTACAGATTACTGTATCCGGCTTTATAAGCTCTACTTTAGGAAGTTTAGCTGCTCTCTGGAATAGTGCATCAGAGGATATTTTTATACCAGGGCATATAGTTCCTCCAATATAATCTCCATTTTCTCCAACAGCACAGAAAGTAGTTGCTGTTCCAAAGTCTATAATAATTAATGGACTTTTATACATTTCATGAGCTGCAACTGCATTAACTATCCTATCTGCTCCAACTTCTTTTGGATTATCATATTTTATATTTATACCAGTCTTTATTCCCGGTCCCACAACTAGTGGTTTCTTATTGAAAAATTTTCTTACCATATGTTCAAGGGAATACATTATATTAGGAACCACTGAAGAAATTATAACCCCTGATACTTCATTAACATCTATTTTACTATAGTTAAATAGCTGGGATACTTCTATCATATATTCGTCTGATGTTTTTTTATAGTCTGTAGATAGTCTCCACTCAACCATTAACTCTTTATTCTTATATATACCAAGTACTATATTCGTATTTCCTACGTCTAAAACAAATATCATAGTCACGTCACCTCTATATGATTAAAAGCAGCCCTTAAGCTGCTTTTAAAAAAATGTTCATCACTATTATAGCACATTTTACAATTTAACCATAATATCTTATCATATTTTTTGTTAAATTATTATTTTTATTCTGAATAGGTAAGTGTTACTTATGATTTATTACTATAGAAAAGCCAATCTATATAATTTATAGAAGATTATTATTAACTATTTCTACTTCATCCTTAAAAATTTCATATAATTCTTGTTTTAAGGTACCTTCGTTTGCATTGTTCATAGTATGAAGATATTCATTCTTTAATCTATTTTCTTTTCTCTTTAAACAACTACTTCTAAGTTCCCTCTCCTTTTCATGGTACATTTTATCTTACCTCCTCTGAAAGCTTTTTTAGAGCCTCCACATGATTATTATGCCTTACGATTGAGTCCTCAACAATACTGCCAATCTCCTGTTGAGGTACACTTGCTATGTAATTTTCATAGTTTCGTATTATCTCATTCTCTTTTTCGATTAAAGAATTAATCATCAATGCATCTTTCATAATAATCTCCTCCTTTTTTTTATTATTATCAATTAAAAAAGGTATATACCTTTATTTTAAAAGTACATACCTTTTTTAAAATTTGTTTACATATTAATATGTATTATGCTCCAAATAATGTTAATAGGATACCAGCTGCAATAGCACTTCCTATAACTCCTGAAACGTTAGCTCCCATAGCATTCATAAGTAAGAAATTTGTAGGATCTTCCTTTTGTCCAACAACTTGAGAAACTCTAGCCGCCATTGGTACTGCAGAAACCCCTGCTGAACCGATAAGTGGGTTGATTTTACCTTTAGTTACTTTACACATGATTTTTCCTACTATAACTCCACCTGCAGTTGCTATAGCAAATGAAATGATTCCTATTATTACAATCAATAAAGTTTGTTTATTGATGAAAGCTTCTGCTGTAGCAGTAGCTCCAACTGAAAGTCCAAGGAATATAGTAACAACGTTAACTATTCCATTTTGAGCAGTATCAGAAAGTCTTCCAACTACTCCAGATTCTTTGAATAGGTTACCAAGCATTAACATTCCGATTAGTGAAATAAGTTCTGGTAAGAACATTGTAACTACTATAGTAACAACTATTGGGAATATTATTTTCTCTATTTGTTTAACTTGTCTTAATTGGCCCATTTTTATTCTACGCTCTTCTTTAGTTGTAAGAAGCTTCATGATTGGCGGTTGTATAAGTGGTACTAACGCCATGTAAGAATAAGCTGCAACAGCTATCGGCCCAAGTAAGTGTGGTGCTAATTGATTAGTTAAGAATATTGCTGTAGGACCGTCTGCTCCTCCAATGATTCCGATAGATGCAGCTTCTTGTGGAGTAAATCCAACCAAGATAGCCAAACCGAAGGCAAAGAAGATACCGAATTGTGCTCCAGCTCCCATAAGTACGCTTGATGGGTTTGCTAAAAGTGGTCCGAAGTCAGTCATTGCACCAACTCCAAGGAATATTAGTGGTGGGAATATTTCCCACTTAACTCCTCTTGATAAATAATAAATTAGTCCTCCACTTTTTAAAACTTCACCAGTTTCTGAAACTACTGGGTAATTCATTATTCCACCTAGTGGAATGTTTACAAGTAACATACCAAATGCTATTGGTAATAAAAGAAGCGGTTCAAATTTTTTACCTATTGCAAGGTAAATAAAGAATAGAGATATTGCTATCATTATTGCTTGTGGTAATGTTAAGGCTGCAAAGCCCGAATTAGCGAACAAGTCCCTAATAACTTCAAAAACGTTCATTAATATTTCCTCCTATGTTTAGCCAATAACACCTAATACGTCTCCAGTGTTAACAGCTGCTCCTTGAGCTACTGCAACATCTATTACTGTACCGTCTGCTGAAGCCATAATTTCATTTTCCATCTTCATTGCTTCTAATACGAATAATACATCACCTCTTTTAACAGCTGCACCCTTAGTTGCAACTACTTTAACTATTGTTCCTGGCATTGGTGATGTAACTTTTTCTCCTGCTGCATTTGAAACTGCTACCGCTGCTGCAGGAGCCGCTACTGGTGCTGGCGCTGCTGCTACTGGTGCCGCTGCTACTGGTGCAGGAGCTACTACTGGTGCTGCGAAATCACCTTTTACTTCATCTACTTCTACTTGATATAAATTTCCGTTAACTGTAACATTATATTTTTTCATGTAAATTATCCTCCTCATCACTACTTCTATTTTTATATAGAAGTGTTTCTCCAATTTGAATTATTAACTCTTTTTATGCTTTTAATATTTAACTGCCCAGCTGATTTTCCAGTGTGAGCCGCTAAAGCTGCCATAATTGCTGCAACTAATTCGCAATCGCTATTTAGGTCAATAACTTCTGCTCCTTGTGCAACTTCAGTTAATACAGTATCTCTGTCTTTACCTACTTGTTTAGCGACTCTTTTTTTTTTAGTTGACCCATTAATTATAAAACTTTGTAATTTAATAATTAACATAAGGGCTACTAACATTCCGAATACTATTGTCATAGAAGTTCCGGCAACGTTTAAAGAAAACATTAACTTTTCCATCATTGTTGTTCCAACTTGCATTTAATTTACCTCCTAAACTAATGTAGTGCCATGTGATTTAGGATATTTTACTTCTCTTTTGCTTTGTAACATATCTAATATCGCAAATACTCTTTGTTTGCTTTCACTTGGTCTTATAATGTCATCAATCATACCTTTTTCAGCAGCAGCATATGGGCTAGTTACTTCCTCATAGTACTTAGCTATTACTTCTTTTTCACCTTCTCTTGGATCCTCAGCAGCAACCATTTCGCTTCTGTATAATCCTTTGATGTAGGCTTCTGGTGAAGTTAAGCATACTTTTGCAGTTGGCCATGCCATTGTAAAATCAAAAGCAGCTTCTTTTGAAGCAAGTATTTCATAACCTAAACCATAAGCTTCTCCTATAACAAGAGCAACTTTAGGAACATTTGTATCAATTAATGAATACATGAATCTTCCAAGATTTTTAGCTAATCCATTCTTTTCTTCATCTATACTTACAGTTGCACCCTTAGTGTCAACTAAAGTTAATATAGAAATATTAAAGCTATCGCATAGTCTTACGAAGGCTGATGCTTTTTTAGCTCCCTCATTATCTATTTCCTTACTTCCTGCATTTGAAATCACACCAACAGTTAATCCATTGATTTTTACAAGAGCAGTTTTAAAGTTTGTAGCAAACTCTTTATTAATTTCTATTATGCTATTTACATCAGATATTGAAGCTAAAACTTCATCTAATGAACAGTTATCCTTTTCAACCATTGCATCAAGGTTCTCTTTAGTTATGTTTAAACTATTGTCTTCATCACTTCCTAAAGGCAACTCTAGATTATTTGATGGCATGTAAGAAACTATTTTTCTAACCACTTCGAAAGCTTCTTCTTCAGTAGCAGAATTTATATGTGCATTTCCGTTTTTGTTAGATGACTTTCCATCGCTAAGCATAGACTCATCTATATATGTTCTTTCTTTTGATATAAGTTTAGATAATGATGATACACTTAAATCACTTACTTCGTCTACAGCAACTGTAACATCGCTCATAGCTGCAAGTAATGATGTAAGTCCATTACAAGGTCCACATACAACTGATATTCTTGGTACAACACCACTTAACTTGCCATACTTATTTAGAACATGTCCATATGACTCAAGTAGCTCTACTCCTTCAGTTACTTTTCCACCGATAGAATCGATGATTTGAACTACTGGAGCTCCAACTTTAGCAGCTTTATCAAGAAGATTTACTATCTTACTTCCCATAGCCTTTGTAAATGTTCCACCTTCTACTGTGTAGTCATGACTATAAACAAATACTAGTCTACCCTCTACAGTTCCGTGTCCTGTTATTACTCCTGCACCATTTTTAGAAATAAGAGCTCCAACTTCAACAAAGCTTCCTTCATCTAATAATGTAAGAATTCTTTCTCTTGCTGTAAGCTTATTTAAGTTATGTTGCATCTCGATTTTTTCGTTTCCACCACCAAGATGTGCTGTATCTTTAAGCGAATCAAACACTTCAAGTTTATTCATTTTACTGCCTCCTAACCTATTAACTTTTACCATATACAATAATATCACATTATGCATTGCTTGTATATATATTTGCAAGTTTCAATTCATTTTTCTGTGAATTTAACCAAATTGTATACAATCTTATAATAACATTATAATTATAGTATTAAGATTTAACAAGATTTAATTCTAAATATCTGAAATAAAATTTATTTTTTTAACAGCTTATAGCTATAAACCTTATATTTCACTCCATTTCCATAGTTTCTATAAATAATAAAAGAGTAAATTAATAAGACTATTTCATCTTATCAATTTACTCCTTCTTTAAATTAAAACTTCTTTTTTTATAAAATATTCTAAATACTCTAGAATAATCCTATTATTTTACCATCTTCTAGTATATCCATCTTATTTGCAGCTGGTACTTTTGGAAGTCCTGGCATTGTCATTATAGCTCCAGTAAGAACTACAATAAATCCAGCCCCATTAGAAAGTTTAACTTCCTTAACAGATACTCTAAAGTTCGTAGGTCTTCCAAGAAGACTAGGATTATCTGAAAGAGAATTTTGTGTTTTAGCAATACAGATAGGCACTCTATGGAGTCCTAGCTTTTCTATTTCACTGATTTGCTTTTTAGCACTAGCAGCAAAGTCAACTCCATCAGCTCCATATATCTCTCTAGCTATAGTTTCTATTTTCTCGGATATACCCATATTCTCATCATATAGAACTTCAAAACTGGTTGGTGTTTTCTCTATAGTTGAAATAACCTTGTTAGCTAAGTCAACTCCACCTTCCGCACCTTTTTCCCAAACCTCTGTTAAAGATACTTCTACACCTTTTTTATTACAGAAATTCTTTATGAAATCAACCTCTGCATCACTATCAGATATAAACTTATTTATAGCTACCACTACTGGCACTTTGAATTTTTGTATGTTTTCAATTTGCTTTTCTAAGTTAACTACACCTCTAGATAATGCTTCAACATTCTCTTCATTTAACTTATCCTTAGACACTCCACCGTGATGCTTCAAAGCACGAATTGTAGCAACTATAACTACACAATCTGGATTTAGCTTTCCATATCTACACTTAATATCAAAGAATTTTTCAGCTCCAAGATCTGCGCCAAAGCCAGCTTCAGTGATTGTATAATCTCCAAGTTTCATTGCCATTTTTGTAGCAAGTAAGCTATTACATCCATGAGCTATATTAGCAAATGGCCCTCCATGTATTATAGCTGGAGTATTATCAAGAGTTTGAACAAGGTTAGGCTTTATAGCGTCCTTCATAAGCATAGCCATAGCCCCTTCAACCTTTAAGTCTTTACAATATACTGGATTACCATCTAAATTGTAAGCAACTAATATCTTTCCAAATCGCTCTTTTAAGTTCATTAAATCATTAGCTAAACATAATATAGCCATAATCTCTGAAGCAACAGTTATAGTAAATCCATCTTCTCTAAGGAATCCATTAGGCTTTCCACCCATTCCAACTACTATGCTTCTTAGAGCTCTATCA
The DNA here is from genome assembly GCA_032005505.1 of Clostridium sp. GTDB lineage: Bacteria > Bacillota > Clostridia > Clostridiales > Clostridiaceae > Clostridium_J. Next base: position 7,511 of record DALZNT010000082.1, read on the forward strand.
TTCATATCTAAAACTCTTTTAAATACTATTCTTCTAGAGTCTATTCTTAAGTCATTCCCTTGATGAATATGGTTATCTATAGATGCAGATAACAAATTATTTGTAGATGTAATAGCATGCATATCACCAGTAAAATGAAGATTTATATCCTCCATTGGTATAACCTGTGCATGACCACCGCCTGCTGCTCCACCTTTAACTCCAAATACTGGACCTAGTGAAGGTTCTCTCAATGCTATAACTGCATTTTCTCCTATACTGCAAAGTGCTTGCCCAAGTCCTATTGTAACTGTTGATTTTCCTTCACCAGCTGGCGTAGGGTTAATCGCTGTAACTAAGATAAGTTTGCCCTCTTTATTATTATTTTTCTTAAGTATATCTAAGGATAATTTTGCTTTATATTTTCCATAAAGCTCCAAGTCATCTTCTGTTAGTCCAACCTTTTTTGCTACCTCTATAATTGGCAACATTTTTGCGCTTTGTGCTATTTCAATATCACTTTTCATACTCTTCCTCCTTAAATACATGTCTTGTAATTCATTACATTATCTTTTCTAATTCTCTTGTCATTAAGCCCATTATAACATAAGTGTTTTTATAAAAAAAGCAAACTATCTACTCTATTTATTTTTTTACATTGCCTTAATATTTAGCTACATTTGTATATCACATATTTCTTCAATTAATGAATATTTTATAAAAAAACCGACTAGATAACTCATTATCTAGTCGGTTTAAATTTATTTTTATGCATTATCTGTAGAATCATCGTCAGAAGCTTTATCCTCTTCTGTTGAGTCTTCTTGACTATTTAAAGATTCAATATTCCAATCACTAAACTTGTCACCAGAATTATCTTCAGGTTTTACCTCTGTAACTACAGCTTTTTCTTCTACTGCTACAGTTGGTTCAACTTTACCCTCTGCAAGTTCTTTTAATCTTTTTTCTGCATCATATTGCTCTAATGTTTTACCTTCCATTATAGCGTTAAATTCTTCTGCAACAAGTTTTTCTCTTTGAAGCAGAGCTTGTGCTACGTCATGAAGTTTATTCATATTTTCTTTTAATATAGTTTCTGTTCTTTCATAAGCTTCATCAATAAGAGCTTTAATCTCTCTATCAATTTTAGATGCGACCTCTTCAGAGAAGTCTCTATTTCTTCCAAAGTCTCTTCCCATGAATACTTCACCATCATCTTTACCAAAAGATATTGGACCTAAAGCATCTGTCATTCCATATTCCATAACCATTTTCTTAGCTATAGAAGTAGTTCTATCGATATCATTTTTAGCTCCTGTACTTATATCTCCTAAAATAAGTGCTTCCGCTACTCTTCCACCTAGAAGCCCAACCATATCATCTCTAAGCTTAGACTTAGAAGTATATGATGTATCCTCATTAGGAACGTGAAGAGTATATCCACCAGCCATACCTCTCGGTATAATACTGATTTCATGTACATCATAAGAGTTAGGCAGATATTTAGATACAACTGCGTGACCAGCTTCATGGTATGCAGTTAATCTCTTATCCTTCTCACTTATAACTCTTGATTTCTTTTCTGGACCAGCCATTACCCTAGTAATTGCTTCTTCCAACTCTACCATTGTTATTACTTTTCTTTTTGCTCTAACTGTTAGAAGCGCAGATTCATTCATTAGGTTTTCAAGATCTGCTCCTGTAAATCCTGGAGTCCTCTTTGCAAGAAGAGCTAAATCTACATCTTCGTTTAAAGGCTTATTCTTTGAGTGAACCTTTAAAATTTCTTCTCTTCCTTTAATATCAGGTACCCCAACAACTATTTGTCTATCAAATCTACCTGGTCTTAAAAGTGCTGGGTCTAAGATATCTGGTCTGTTTGTTGCAGCTACCATGATAATTCCCTCATTAACACCGAATCCATCCATCTCAACTAGAAGTTGGTTAAGTGTCTGCTCTCTTTCATCATGTCCGCCGCCCATTCCAGCTCCTCTTTGTCTACCAACAGCATCTATCTCGTCTATGAATATTATACAAGGTGAATTCTTCTTCGCTTGTTCAAATAAATCTCTTACTCTTGATGCTCCAACTCCAACAAACATTTCAACGAAGTCAGAACCTGATATACTAAAGAACGGTACTCCAGCTTCACCTGCTATAGCTTTTGCAAGAAGCGTTTTACCTGTTCCTGGAGGCCCTACAAGAAGAACTCCTTTAGGTATTCTTGCTCCAACTTCCATATATCTCTTTGGATTTTTAAGGAAATCTACAATCTCTTCAAGCTCCTGCTTTTCTTCATCAGCTCCAGCTACGTTCTGGAATGTAATCTTCTTCTCTCCCTCTAGAGGCACAGCCATTTTAGCTTTACTCTTTCCGAAGCTCATTACTCCACGACCGCCACCGCCGCCGCTACCACTTGATTGATTCATAAACATAACCCAGAATAACACCACCATACCTATTACAAGTAGCGTTGGTAATATTCTTGCCCATAACGGTAAAGTTACAGGTGCTTCATATTTTTCAATCATATTTGGATTTGGATATTTTTCAAGAATTTCTAAATATCTCTCTTTTATTATATTTACAGTAAATTCAGTGCCATCAGCTAATTTTCCTACTGCAGTACTAACATCATAGGATGCCTCTGAAGCAACAACCTCTTGCTTAGACATATGTTGCTCAAATTCATTAACACTTATTTCTTTAAGAGTTCCAGAGCTACTAAACAATGATAGCGCTGAAAGTATCACTAGGATTAACACTAAAAACCAAATTGTTGCACTAGAAAATTTTTTCACTTAAAGCCCCCCTCTCTCTATGGTTCAATCTCAATAAAAATTCTATCATATGAATTTTTTGATTACAATATTTATAATATTAATTATTAATAAATTAACATTAACGTCAAAGTCATATACACATACATTATAATAACATTACTTTGTCTACTATAGTATAAGACTTTCTTATTTCATATATACTCTTTCATCTAATATTCCTATATAAGGAAGGTTTCTATATATTTCTGCATAATCTAATCCATACCCAACTAAGAAATAATCCGGAACATCAAATCCAAGATATTTAACCTCTAGATTCTCTTTTCTTCTTTCAGGTTTATTTAACAGACAAGCTATTTCAAGACTTCTTGGACTTCTTGCGCCTAAATAGCTTATTAGATATTTAAGAGTAACTCCACTATCTATTATATCTTCAACTATTAAGACATCCTTACCTTTTATTTCAAAGTCTAAGTCTTTTATAATTTTTACTATTCCTGATGATTCAGTAGCATCTCCATAACTAGAAACCGCCATGAAATCCATCTTGCAAGGTATAGTTATATGCTTCATTAAATCTGACATAAAGATTACGGAACCTTTAAGTATCCCCAATAAAATTAACTCTCTACCTTCATATTCCTTAGAAATTGCAGCTGCAATTTCTTTTATTTTTCCCATTAACACTTCTTCTGTTAATAATATCTCTTTAATATCTTTATTCATGCTTTTCCTGCCTTTCAACTGTTACTTCTATAATATTTTTTACACCTTCATGAATTTTATATTTGTCACTTATCTTATAACCTACAATCCATGAAATATCTTCATCAAAACAAAGTAGCGGCACAAGATTTCTTTTTTCTCTAGGAACCTTAAGATCCATAAATATATCCTTTAGCTTCTTACTTCCCTTCATTCCAAACGGAATAAATCTATCCCCATCGCGTCTAACTCTAACAGATATATTCTTAACATTATCATAATTAAAATACTTTATATTTTCTCTGCCCTTAAAGTTCATTGAATTATAATCAACTACAGATTTTATTTTTATATTAATTCCTAACTCTTCAATGTAATTATCCCCCACAACAAGACTCACACTATTATCTGACAAAGCCTTCTTTGACTTAACCTTTTGTGATTTTCTTGTTATTTCGATATTACCATAGACATTAGTTATTAATATACCCTTAGGTACAGTTGTGTATTTACCCGTTGGCGAACTCTGCACTTTTATTATGTTATCAATATGTATACTTTGTATATTATTTATATCACCCTTGAAGCTTAATAAAGCCTTTCTTATTATTCTACTTATTAATGCCGGATGAAGATTAAATGCATCACTATATATTATAACCTTTTCTTCACTGATATCACATAGTTTTTCGAAAAGTTTGGTAACATTTTCTTGAATAAAATCCTCATCCTTCTTAATTAATTCACACATCCTACTTAAAGTTGCAATTATGTCGGAATTAAAATTTTTCTCTATGTACGGTATTAGCTCTAATCTTATCTTATTTCTAGAGTATATCGGCTCAAAATTAGTCTTATCAATTCTAGCTGGAAGACAGTTAACCTCACAATATTCTTCAATCTCCGCTCTAGTAATATTTATAATAGGCCTTATAAATATCTCATCTCTAACAGGCTTAATTCCAACTAACCCCTCTATACCAGTTCCTCTCATAAGTCTCATTAATACAGTTTCAGCCTGATCATTAAGATTATGTGCAACTGCAACCTTATTAGCCCCTAATTTTTCTAAAAGTTCCTCAAAGAAGCCATAACGAGCTTCTCTTCCTGCCATCTCTGTGGAAATACCTCGCTTACTAGCCATATCCTCTATGTTAACAGAACGACTAAAGAACCCAATATTATATTTTTTACAAAACTCCCTACATGTCTCTTCATCCTTATCTGATTCTTCACCTCTAAGCATATGATTTACATGAGCAGCATATATAGTTAAATTATATTGTTCCTTTAAAGAATATAGCGCATGCAAAAGGGATATAGAATCTGGGCCTCCAGATAGCGCAACAATTATAGCATCATCTTTACTTATCATTTCATTTGAATCTATAGTATTTATAACCTTATTCATCATTATATTACTACTAGGTACGTTATTTATCTCTTCCTTCATTAAACACACTTCCTAAAATATAGTTTTTAGTCATAATATCACAAATGTAACAAATTTGAAATAAATATAAGAAAAATGAAGAAATGTTTTATACATTCCTCCATTTTTATCATTGACTATATTAAATTTATTAAACTCAATTTATAGAACTTTATTAAATCTTTATATCTATTTGAAACATTGCTATCAGCCCCTATTTAATTATGTTAAGCACTATGAACCCTGGAAACCATAACAGTCATATCGTCATTGACTTTATTACTTCCATTTTCCTTAGCTTCTTTAACTATAGCCTTAGCAATCTCTTCCGGGGTTAAATCATTATTTCTACATAAGTAGTCTAATATCCAGTCTATCTTTCCTCTATCATTCTCATCATTATCAATGATACCGTCAGTTACCATTACAATTAAGTCTCCATCCTTTACCTTCTTATTATGGATTTCAATATCCGCTTCATCTAATACTCCTATAGGCAAGCTCTTAGACTTAACAATATCTATGGTATTACCACTTTGTATAAAACTCGCTACTGCTCCAACCTTTATAAAATCTACTTCTCCACTGTATAAATCAATAGCACTAAGATCTACAGTAGAAAACTTCTCCTCCTCTGAAAATTTTAGACTCATTATCGAATTAACGGTATTTATTGCTGTAGTTCTACTAAACCCCGCTGACGTAAACTTACTTATTAAGTCTACTACAGCTTTACTTTCTCTTCCTGCCTGAGGTCCCGAGCCCATTCCGTCACTTAAAACCATCATATAGCTGCCATCAATGCCTTCTCCGAAATCAAAATTATCTCCATAGATGGATTGTCCATCTTTGCATGCACGAGCTACACTAGTTTTAATATTAAATTTAGGCACTTCCTCGAACCTTGCTGTACACTTTTTCGTGTTAGGATTAATTCTACATCCATTATCTCTTAATTTCATTGGATACTCTACACATTCATTTATTAGTGGCAGCATCTTCTTCACACATAGATTTCTCCCATTACACGAATCACTAACTATTTGAATATCTAATCTATCATACTTATCCTTTATTACAAATACATCATCTACCTCTATATCATATTTCTCTAAAATTCTCTCTATCTTTTTCTCAACCCCCTTATCTTCATTAAAGTCAGCTGAAAACTCTTCCATTATTTCATCTACAGATTTGGCCATATTATTAAATTGATTCGCTATAAGTTCCCTCCCCTCTGCTAATCTACTTCTCCACATTTCATTTATAACAAATTTATTAATTACATCCTCTGTATTTCTTGTTAAGGCCCCTTTTTTCATGCACTTCTTTTCTAATGCCACCGGAAATACCCCTGAGCCATTCTGGGCATTTTCTATTAAATCCTCAAAAGCCTTATAGGTATTTACCATTTCTCTGCCCCAGCATATAGTGCACGCATCACAAGTATTACATACCCTGTTAGCTAAATTCTCTACTAGTCCACTACTCTTTGTGTTCATATCCAATTTATCATTATCCGCTAAATTATTTAGCGTAAAAGACATATTAACTAAAACTTGAGAGAACTTGTCCAACCTTTCGGTAAAAATACTCTTTACCTTATTTATATAACCCTCTTCATAAACTCTACCTTTTTTTTCGATATCTAATTCATTTGATACTACTTCATAAAATTTATTAGGTATAATCACAAATATGGCTACAGCTAAAATGCCTTCTGCCAATATAAGCTGAGAAATTCCTTGTGGCATATACGTAGTTATATAAAATTTCATTATGCAAAATGTAATTAAAGATGCTAATGCAGAAATCAGCTTTCCACCTTCCCTAAATATACCTGAAACTAAACCACACAAGCCTAGTAATGTAGCATAAGCAAATATGTTATTATTGGACATTCCCACTAACACACCCATAGCAACCCCTGCTGTAGATCCTATACTTACACCGCATATATATCCAATAATTATAATTGCTGCAACACTTAAAATAGGCGCTATTGATAATTTTAATATATCAATATTCCATGTACCTGCAATAACTAAAGCTACAAGCATACTCATTGCAATTATTTCCTCATTAGAAAATAGGTGCTTAGTTTTTATCTTTTTTATATTATTAAGACTATACTCTAAAATTAAATATACCGGTATTATTCCAACAATCTCCATTGCTGCCTTTCCAATAGCTATCATAGTCGTATAGTCACTCACTAATAGAACATATCCTAATACCACAACTATAGTAGTAGCTATCATTATAGCTTTTTGTAACTCTCTCTTAAGAAAATTACTTATAATTAAATATATTATTACCAAGGTGGCCACCGTGCTTATATACATCATACTATTATCAAGATATCCATTTATTGTTATATATCCTAGAATTGATCCTATTCCAGTAATCAAAGACAACTTATTATCCCCATATAATAACATCGTCAAAACAAAAGCTATCCCAAAGGGCGCCGATTTATTTATCATTATCACACGACTAATGAGAATGGCAGCTATAAAGAAAGTAGAACTCTCAACAATGAGCCTGCCCCTCTGCCATTTTCGATCCTTAGTCGCAATCATATTATTCCGTATTCTTTCATAGGTTTTAATCTCTTCACCAAATTGCATACTAACATCCTCCGCTATTTTTTTATAACTTAATTATAGCAACATATTTTGGTAATAATTGTAATTTATTATACTTTAAATCAATAAATTTTATTACAATATATTCCATGAAATTTACTTGCAAATTTTAATAACTCTCATAAAAACCATAGTTATGAACTTATATATGCATTTTGACTTTCTATTTATTACTTTTTTCTCATTTTATTCATCTATAAAATTCTTTTCTATGTCACTAGCAACAAATAAAAAAGGTTTTATGGTGAAAAGTTTTTTCATGCTTTTACCTTTAGATGAATATAATATATATTTATACTTTTACTTCATTAATGAAAATTTTTACCTTGAAGTTATTTATATATTTTTACGCATAAAAAAACTCACAAACAAAAGTTTGTGAGTTTATGGTTGCGAAGGCAGGACTCGAACCTGCGACCTTCGGGTTATGAGCCCGACGAGCTGCCAACTGCTCCACCTCGCTATATTTGGTGCTTGAGACCGGAATCGAACCGGTACGATGTTTAACCACCGCAGGATTTTAAGTCCTGTGCGTCTGCCAGTTCCGCCACTCAAGCTCATTTACTAGGCAATTTTATTTTTAAAAATATGGTAGCGGAAATAGGACTTGAACCTACGACCCTTCGGGTATGAACCGAATGCTCTAGCCAGCTGAGCTATTCCGCCACATGGTTGCGAAGGCAGGACTCGAACCTGCGACCTTCGGGTTATGAGCCCGACGAG
>DALZNT010000082.1:15880-16564 GCA_032005505.1 Clostridium sp.
TTTAACCACCGCAGGATTTTAAGTCCTGTGCGTCTGCCAGTTCCGCCACTCAAGCATTTGGCTATCACCTTTCAGCGACAATATTTATTATATGGTATAAACTTTATTATGTCAACACTATTTGTTGAGTTTTTTTAATGTAATATAATTACAGATTAATAAAGTAAATAAGAGTGCTTAAATAAGCACTCTTTAACAATTTAGTATAAGCCTAATTTTATCCTCTTTTACTATAGCCTCTACCTTTTCCGCCATCTTGATGTTTCTTAAGATCTTGGAATCTCTCTTCGCTATCCTTTAGAAACTTAGACATTCTATCTTCAAAGCTACCCGGAGGTGAAGTCTTTGCTTTTTCCTTCTGCCAATCTATTTCTACAGGTTTAAAAGTTTTTTTAGGTACGCCTGCTTGTTTAATGGATAAGCTCATTTTACCGTTGTCATCAACAGATATAACTTTAACTTTAACTACGTCATCTTCTTTTAAGTGATCACGCACATTCTTTACAAATACATCAGATACTTCTGATATATGTACAAGACCTGTCTTACCCTCCACTTCAACAAACGCACCAAAGTTTGTGATATTAACTACTTTACCTTCAATAATGCTTCCAGCCTTTAAGGTCATATTAAAAAGACCCTCCTTAAATTAATAATTTAAATATATATTATACTATATTTTAA
>DALZNT010000083.1:0-8157 GCA_032005505.1 Clostridium sp.
CTAAACCACCTATATGATCTTCATGTGGATGGGTGCCAACTAAATATTTAATATCTGATATATTATTTTCTTTAATATAATTTACCACTAAATCACTATCTGCATTATTACCTGCATCTATAACCATGGCCTCTCCATTATTAATGATAACCATGCTGTCAGCCTGTCCAACGTCTATAAAGTGAACCTGAAGTTCACCTAAGACTTGATTCTCTACTATAGGCACCTGTGTTTCAATGGATTCTGGCTCGGCTTCATCTACTAACTCTTCACTTTTGGATTCTTCCTCTAGTTCCCCTTTTGTATCTCCATTTTCCCTATTTACTTCTTCACCTTGAGCTATTGCACTGCTACTATTGGATTCAATACTTAATATATTATCTTCTACTGTACTTCCTATGAATCCGCCAGATAAAAACACTATCGCCAAGGTTATTATCACATTTATAAGCTTTTTATTTGGCCTAAGCTTTGTTTTCATTGAATGTTTCTCCTAGTTAAAATAATCTTCATTTGTTATATAAATATACCTAAGCTCTAATTATATTGTCTATATATTTAAAGACTATAGAATTTTGCGAAGGATTTAGTTACATAGGTATGATCTGCCACTCCAGCAAGCTCTCTAATTGAATGCATTGCAAGAGTTGGGTTTCCTATATCTACAGAACGAATATTTAAATGAGTGGAAGATATCGGTCCTATAGTTGAACCTCCCCTGGCATCAGAACGATTAACAAACTTTTGGAATGGAACTCCAGCCTCTTTACAAATAACTTCATAAACTGCTGAAGAATCTGCATCACTAGTATAAGCACAATTAGCATTAATCTTTATAACTGGACCTGCATTTATTATCGGTCTATTAGTTGGATCTGCCTTTTCTGGACTATTAGGATGTACTGCATGAGCATTATCACCAGAAATTATAAATGATTTTCCAAGTGCTCTAAAGAAATCTTCTCTTCCTTTTCCTAGGCAAAGGGTTATTCTCTCTAATACATTTGCTAGCATATCTGAATCTGCACCTTGTTTTGTTGAGCTTCCTACCTCTTCATTATCAAAGCAAACCATAACATTTACTCCTGAAGTAATTGGAGCTTCTTTAATCGCTTCGATTCCAGCATGTACCATTTGAAGATCATCAAGTCTTCCTGCTGATATAAACTCTTCATTTAAACCAACAATAGAACCTTTTTCAAATTCATATAAGAATAAATCAAAATCTATAATTTCTTCTCTTTCAACACCTAACTCTTTAGCTACAGCATTTAAAAGAGCATTTCCTTTTTCAAGTTCTTCATTAACCATAGCTAATAATGGTAATGTATCCTTTTGAGGATTTAACTCTCCACCTGTATTAACCTCTCTATTCATGTGAATAGCAATATTTGGTATTATAAGAATTGGTTTTTTAATGTTAACTAACTTAGTAGCTGGATACAATGGACTTTCACCCTTTACAACTACTCTTCCAGCCACAGATAGTGGTCTATCCATCCAAGTGCTTCTGATAAGTCCACCATAAATCTCAGTATTTAGTTTTATGTAGCTATTTTCAGCTATCATTTCAGAATTTGGTTTTATTCTAAAAGTTGGAGAGTCTGTATGAGCTCCTACAATTTTAAAACCTTTTTCCTCAACTTCCCCTTGCCCTATAGTAAAAGCAATAAGGGCAGAACCATTTTTAGTAGTATAATACTTTCCACCCTTTTGAAGATTCCACTTATCCTCTTCTTTCACCTCTACAAATCCACCTTCATTAAGAGACTTCTTCACATTCTCCACTGCATGAAAGGCCGTTGGACTTTCATATAAAAAATCTATAAGCTGCTGTGCGTATCTTAATTCATCACTCATTTTTAATTCCTCCTTTATCCAAATCATAATATAAATAGTATATCAAATTTTCCTTCAACTTTCTTTTAAATTTTCATTATTAGTGTTATTATGAACTTAAGTATTTTTTATATAGGCAGGTGTAACAATTGATTTCAGAATTTCTTATAAACAAATTCATTAAAAATAACGAAGAAGTGAAAAATAAGACGGTTCGTGCTTCCTATGGTTACCTTGGTGGAATTGTTGGTATCATAGTTAACTTAATATTATTTGCAATAAAGCTTTCTGTAGGACTATTAGTAAATAGTATAGCTGTAATTGCAGATGCCGTTAACAATTTATCCGATGTTGGAGCTTCTATGGTAACTATCTTTGGCTTTAAGCTTTCAAGCAAGCCTGCAGATAAGGAGCATCCTTTTGGGCATGGGAGAATCGAATATATCTCCGGACTTATCGTTGCCTTTCTTGTTCTAGTGGTAGGCTTTGAATTTATAAAAAGCTCCATAGATAGAATAAAAAATCCTGTAGCTGTACATTTTGCTTGGATTCCATTTATTCTTCTATTAGTTTCAATTCTATTTAAAATATGGCTGAGCAAGTTTTACAAAACTGTAGGAAACAGAATAAACTCCTCCGCACTAAAGGCATCATCAGTTGATTCTTTAAGTGACGTAGTTTCATCTTCAACTGTAGTAATTTCACTTTTAATTTCAAAGTTTACTACTCTACCTATTGATGGATACATAGGTGTTGCAGTATCCTTAGTAATTCTTTATGCAGGATATAATCTTATAAAAGATACCTTAAACCCACTCCTTGGAGTTGCTCCTGATGAAGATCTTGTAAGAGATATTCACAAAAAACTTCTAGCTTACGAACATATTGATGGAACACACGATTTAATGGTTCATAACTATGGTCCTGGAAGAATAATAGCTTCAATTCATGCGGAAATACCTCAAGATATATCCGTAGTTACTGCTCACGAGGTCATCGATAGAGCTGAAAAAGAAATATCAGCTGAGCTTGACATTCATCTTCTAATTCATATGGATCCTGTTACTACAAAGGATGAAGAAATTCTTAGTGCTAAAGAAGAAATTATGGATGTCCTAGATAAATTTGATTTCATAAATTCCTTTCACGATTTTAGAGTAATTGGTGAAGGTGATTATAAAAATCTTATCTTTGACGTAGTAGTAAATCACGATTTTATTATAACTAAAGAATCTACTCTTGCTCTTCAGAAAAAAATAAATGCTGAGCTAAAAAAAATCTCACCGAATCACAATGCAATAGTAACCGTTGACCCGTCTTATTATTAAGGCAAAATAGCTATGTTCATCAAAAGAACATGGCTATTTTTTATGTAAAATCATTTCACTCTATTCTATTCTTACACATATAATACATAGAATATTATGATAATAAAAAACATTGGAGGATTAAATTATGACAGGAAAATCTACTCACTACTTTTTAGGTGGTAATACTGGTCAAGGCTTTTATTCGCACTTCAATTATATTATTTCTCAAAAAAATGCTACTCGAATAATTTGCTTAAAAGGAGGACCTGGTACTGGTAAATCTTCTCTGATGAAAAAAATCGGAAAAGCTTATGTAGATAAGGGCTTTGATGTAGAGTTTCATCACTGTTCTTCCGATAGTGATTCCTTAGATGGAGTTCTAATAAAAAAACTTAATGTAGCTCTTTTAGATGGAACTGCACCTCATATGATTGATCCCAAAAACCCAGGTGCCGTTGATGATATTGTAAATATGGGTATATGCTTAAATGAAGAAAACTTCCGTTCTATTAAATCCGATGTTTTAAAAGTAAATGGTGATATAGGTAATACATTTAGACGTGCTTATAGATTCTTTGGTGCCGCTAAAGCTATTTATGAAGATTGGTATATCTTTAACCATGACGCTTTAGATAATTATCGTATTAACCTTCTTAAAGAAAAACTTAAAACCATAATCCTACCTGATGCTCTTGATACTCCTGGAGAAGAAAGGCATCTATTTGCTACTGCCTTTACACCAACTGGAATAGTTACTTTTATACCAACTATTATAAAAAATTTTTCTAAAATTTATGTACTTAAAGGTGGTCCTGGAACTGGAAAAACTTCTATCCTTCAGTACTTGGCTGATGAGGCTATAAAGCGTGGTTTTAAGGTTGAGATTCTTCACACACCTCTCTGCCCTGAAAAAATTGAGCACCTTATAATCCCTGAACTCAGCACAGCTATAGTAACCTCAAATGAAATTAATAAAATGGATTTTGAAGGTCAGGGTGAAATCTTCGATATGAATGATTTTTTAGATCAAGACTCCATTGGTTATAACCTATCTTCAATTCTTGATGTAAGAGCTATTTTCTATATCCTTCTTCAAAAAGGCCTCGACTGCATAAAGAATGCTAAAGTTCTCCATGATGACCTTGAAAAGTTCTATGCTCCTAATATGGACTTTACAAAAGCTGACCAAATATGTGAAGAGGTTTTAAAGAAAATTGAAGGCTATGAAGTTAATTTAACAGTATAGTCCAATAAAAAACACGCCACTTTTCTGAGTGACGTGTTATTTCTATAATTAATTATTCTTTTTTAATACCACTAATTTATGAAGAGCTCTAGTACACATAATATACATCAGATTATCCTTAAATCTATGATTCATATCTTCATCAACGATGATTGCACCGTCAAACTCAAGGCCTTTAGCATAATAAGATGGCATTACCATAACACCTTCGTTTATGTGAATATTATCTCGCTCAATAAGTCTAGCTGATACTTCATCTTTAATTAAATCCCATAGCTCTCCTGCAGAATTTAAGTTTCTAGAAATAATAGCAATATTTTCCATACCTTCACTCTTTAGGTCATTTATAGCTTTAACTATGCTAGACTTTAATTCTTCTTCATTGTTAAGTTTCGCTTCTATAACAGGTTCCCCAGTTCTAACCATTGGTACTATAGATGTGTCATTTAAATATTGATTACTATATTCCATAATTTCTTTAGTTGAACGATAACTCTTATTAAGTTTAAATACTTCTACTTCATCTTCTCCAAATACCTGTGAAATAGCTTTTAAAGATGATTCACCCACCTGAGGTAATATCTGTTGATTGCTATCTCCAACGATAGTCATAGATTTGGTATTAGTTAAAGCTTTTATTACCGCAAACTGAAGAACAGAATAATCTTGTGCCTCATCAATTACAAGATGTTTAATTTCCCTATTTATCTTTAGACCTTTAAGCTTAATCTTAAGATAAAGTATTCCAACTAAATCTTCCTCTGAATAATCTTCATGTCCATTAAAGTTTTTGTATATCTCTTCAATAGACTTTTCATCAAGATATCTAAGGCTAGATTTCATAACTATAACATGTTTAATTAAATCTCTAATTTTATTTTTTCTTTCAAAATCTAAATTATTTAACTCAAGTAATAATTCTTCTTCGGTTAAAGACGCTTTCTTTTCTCTATACCATTGCTCAATAGCTCTGAAGGCTTCATCCCTAGCATCACTAATTTTAGAGAATAAAATCCTCTTAATCTTTTTAGCTCTTCTAAATAGTGGAAGCGAGATTAACTCCTTTTGAAGCATATCTCTAATAACTTCGGAAGTAACAACAACCTTATCATTAAACATTACATCTTTAATATCAAATCCCTTAGTTTCCAAATCATTTATAAGCTTATCTAAGTCCTCTTTATATTTAGGACTTCTCTTGTATTTAATTTCTTCCTCAAAGGTTCTGTCTCCATTTAATATTCTTTCCATAACAGCTTTTATATCTATGGCATCATCCACATCTACCATATCTAGTGCTAAATCTAAGAATGTAGTTTGATATACCCCTGTCTCTCCCAATGTTGGAAGAACACTTGAAATATAATCAATGAAAATTCTATTAGGTCCTAAAATTAAAACTTTATTTTCTATTAGTTTTCTATAGTTATAAATTAAATAAGCTACTCTATGAAGCGCTATGGTAGTTTTTCCACTTCCAGCAACTCCATCAACAACAACTACTTTATTTTTATCTTGTCTTATAATATCGTCCTGTTCTTTTTGGATTGTCATGACAATATCTTTAAGCTTATCTGAAGAGTTCTTGCTTAACACCATTTGAAGCATATCATCCTTGATATCCATAGCAGAATTAAATAATCCCTCTAGCTTGCCTTTTTTTATTATATACTGAATTCTTCCTAAGATAGATACATATGTATCTCCTGCTGGTGATGTATAATGTCCCTCATCTCCAACTCCATTGTAAAACAGTGCTGATATAGGTGCTCTCCAGTCCACTATAAGAGGCTCAAAATTCTCCTCTAGAGTAACCCCAAAGCGACCTATATATATGTCTTCTATGCCATAATCCTCTTCTCTAAAGGTTATCTTACCGAAGTATGGTGAAGGCTTTAATACCGTTAGTTCCTTAAGCTTCTTATCTGTGCTTCTAAAACTCTCTTCTTTTACATAGTTTTCATGGTCAAAATACTCTATTATTTTATCTTCGTCATCCTTAAACTCTTCTAGAATATTTTTTCTATATTCTAGAATTGTATTAGTTATGTACTGTCTTTTTTCAATACACTTTAAAATTTCTTCATTGATAATCTCAATTACTTCTTTTAGTTTTTCTTCCTCTAAACCAGATTGTAATTGCTTTTCAATTTCATTTTTAATATTATTGGACATAAAATCACGCCCTTTCTTTAAGTGAGAATCTAAATCTTTGATTTAGTACTTCGAACTTACTCATTCGAATTCATATGAGAATGAGTTTCCTCATAAAAATAAATATTTTTCTCTATAATAAGAATCACAGACACTCAGCTAAATAGCCTTATGTCTGCAATATGCTCCATTATAATATTTCTTCCCATCCTTTTATCTCTTTTATACCAAGGCCTGGCTCCTCTGGCAGCATGATTTTGTTACCTTCAAAGGTAACTCCACCAACTATTGGATCATCGGCAAAGTATATAATCGTATCTAAGTCTGCTATTATCATATTTCCCTTTGATGCTGCAAAGCTAGCTGCTGCTGTAATTCCTATTTTGCTCTCTAGCATACAGCCTACCATACATCTAATTCCCATTGTATCAGCCATATTATATATCTTAGTGGCATTTTGAAGCCCACCACACTTCATTAGCTTTATATTTATTAAATCACAAGCCCTATCTTGAATAACTCTAAATGCTTCCGGCGAACCAAATACAGATTCATCAGCCACAATCATAGTCTCAACATTATCCTTAATAAATTTTAAGCCTTGAATATCCCAACCTTTAACTGGTTGTTCAACAAACTCTATATCTAAATCTAATTGCTCCATTTTCTTTATTAATCTTACGGCTTCCTTAGGTGTCCATCCTTGATTTCCATCAACTCTAACCTTAACTCCTTTAGGAATTGCACGTCTTATAAATTTAACTTTTTCAAAGTCAGAATCTACATTATTTCCAAGCTTTATTTTAATGTTTGTATATCCGTCTCTTGTTGCTTCATAAGCTGCATTTACCATATTCTCCATTTTGGCATCATCCATTATGGTCATATCTGTAATTACACTTGAGTTAAAACCACCTAAAAGCTTGTATAGTGGAACACCAAGATGTTTACTCCAAAGATCGTAAATGGCAATCTCAACAGCAGCTTTTGCGCTATTGTTACCTTTAATAGAATCATCCATAACCTTTAAAACATATTGGAAGCAGCTAAGGTCTAAACCCTTAATATTTTCCGCAATATGCTTTATAGCTCCTACAATTGAGCTTTCTGTTTCCCCTGTAACTCTTGGAGCTGGTGCCGCACTACCAATACCAACAATTCCGTTTGAAGTAAATATTTTTACAACAACCTCATTAGAATAATTGTACACTCCATGTTTTGTCTTAAATGGTTTCTTCAAAGGCACTGTAATTCTGCCTACTTTAATATCCTCAATAATCATACTTCTACCTCTACTTTTGAAATAATTTTACTATATATATATCTATTCTTTTGTTATAAAAATAACCCTCAATATATTCTCTTTATAATTTCAGAAAACAATATGTTGGTTCAAGTAATTATTATACACTATAGAGTAAATCCGTCAAGATTATAAAGACTTTGTCCCAACAAATTTTATCCAATTCTTCTTTAATATATACCTTATGAAAGGAACTAACCTTTCAATGGCTACATCATTGGTATCACCACATTTTTCAGCCATGGCTAAGGCAATTTCATATATATTTCTTTCTCCATCAATTAATAGCCATGCCTCAGAGCACT
>DALZNT010000083.1:8167-16353 GCA_032005505.1 Clostridium sp.
AATGTTATTTTTCTTCACTAACCATCTAGCAAATCTTTCTATAACTTTATTATGTTCAAAATATAGAGTAACTATTTTATTTTCTTCTACCTTATAATTTTCATGAATTATATTTGGAACATACAATAGAAAATTCTTTTCTTCTTTAGATTTTGTTTTTAAATCTTTATCTTTGTTGTTTTCATTTTTCATTTAAATCACCTATAAAATAGTTAAGAGCCTCAAGGGCTCTTAACATTAATTAGTATTATTATATCCAATTATCTATTTATTTATCTTCTTTACATGAAATTGTATAAATAAGTAGTCCTAAAGCTACAAATATAACTGCTGAGAATATTGGACTTTGTGTTAAACCTGGTAAAATATTCACTCCAAAGGCAACATCTAAACCAAGAGTTGCAATTCCTGCTACAACGATACCCATAAGAGCATCTCCTGCAACTAGTCCTGAAGAAATTAATATACCTTTTTCAACTTTAGTCTTCATAACAGTTTTATCATTCTTGAATTTCTTCTCAACTAAAACTCTTATGATACCTCCAAATAAAATACCTGAACTTAGGTGAATTGGAAGATATAATCCTAAAGCAACTGGTAAAACTGGAAGTCCTGCAATTTCAACGAAGGCTGAAATAGAAATACCTACAAATACAAGTACCCAAGGTAATTCTCCTGTCATAACACCTTCAATAACCATAGACATTAGAGTTGCTTGTGGTGCTGGTACTGCTTCTGAACCTATTCCATAAGTGTTGTGAAGCATCAAAAGTACCGCTCCTGAAACTACAGCTCCAAAAATAAGTCCTATATACATTCCAATTTGTACTTTCTTAGGTGATCCACCTATGATGAATGTAGTTTTTAAGCTTTGAGCTGTACCACCTGCTACGGCAATAGCCACACAAATAACTCCAGCAACTAAAACTACAACTATCATTCCTTGCTGTCCTACCTGTCCTGTTAACTTAAGAATGGAAGTAACAAATAAAAGTGTAGCAATTGTCATACCTGATACTGGATTATTTGAAGCTCCAATTATACCAACCATTCTTGCAGAAACAACTGCAAAGAAGAACGAGAATAATATAATCATTAATGCTCCTAGAAAACCAGCTTTTACTTGTGGTAATATCCACGATAAAACAAATACTAAAATTGCTGCACCAATTACCCAAGTTATTGGTGGTTCTTCATTAATTCTTGTTACAGCATGATTGTCCTTCTTTCCAAGACCAGCCATCGCAGATTTAAATGATTTAATTATAGTTGGTGCTGATTTCCCTAGAGATATAAACCCTCCAGCTGCAACAGCTCCAGCTCCTATATATCTAATATATTTACTCCAGATATCTGCAGCTCCCATTTCTGAAATTAAAGTTGTAGATGGGAATAGCGGCTCTGTAAGTCCTGCTCCTATATACTTTATAAGTGGAATTAATCCAAGCCAAGCAACTACAGCTCCACCGAACATGTAAGCTGAAGCTTCTGTTCCAACGATGAATCCAACTCCTAGAAGTGATGCTAAAGTGTCTATACCAACTACCGCACCTTGATATGAAGTTATAACCCACTCTGGTCTTTCCCCCCAAAGAGCAAACCCACCAGAAGCTAATTTATAACCTCCACCTATTCCTAGTCCTAAAAGTACCATCTTAAATCCACTTCCACCTTCGCTTCCGCTTACTAAAACCTCAGCAGCAGCCATTGACTCTGGATATACTAAATGTCCGTGTTCTTCAACAATTAAAAATTTTCTAAGTGGAGTAACAAAGAAGATACCTACAAGTCCTCCTAATAGAGTAACAATAACTATTGTAGAAATTTTAAGTTCTAAACCCCATAATATAATTGCTGGAAGAATGTATATAATTCCTCCTGCTATAGATTCTCCCACTGCTGCAATTGATGCAACCATATTCGCTTCTAATATATTATTTCTTTTAAATAAACCTTTTAATAATCCTGTTGCAAGTATGGCTCCTGGAATACCCGCTGCAATTGTAAGACCAACCTTTAATCCAAGGTAAGTGTTAGCTGCCGCAAATATCATAGCAAATACTGAACCCATTATAACTGAATAAATACTCAACTCTGGCATAGCCTGTGATGTTGGTATAAATGGTACATAATCTTCTCCCTTTATTCCACCATAGGCACTATGCGATAATCTTTTGCTTTCATCCATGTAACTTTCCTCCTATGTATAAATGTATAAATATAAACAATTTTAATTTTAGCATATTTCGACATTTCATAAACACTTTTTAATTTATTTGTTAAATTCAATTAATTCTTTCATTTAAATTTTAATTAATTACAAAATAACTCGTCCAACACCCTATATATATCCTTCTCATAAAAATTTTTCAAGAAATGCTCAATTTTATGGAACCCAAATCAATTTTATTATTTAGTTTGAGATAATAAAAAAAGCATGAACTAGATTTTTCAATCATAATTCATGCTTAAATATTCTATTTTAACTTTCCTAATCTATCAAATGGATATATTGTAAATTTTCCTTCACCCTTTATATCATCAAAGGATATGTATGGATTATTCCAAAATCTAGCATCTATAGAATCACTTCTATTATCTCCTAAAAAGAAATAGCAATCTTCAGGAATTACAAAAGTACCAGAAATATCACTTGGATTTTTAACATATTCCTCCACTAGATATTCTCCGTTTATATATACACTTCCATCCTTTTGAATTTCAATAGTTTCACCTGGAAGTCCAACAACTCTTTTTATTAAATCCTTATCAACTTCTTCAGAATAAAATACTAAAATATCTCCCCTTTCTATGGATGATTGATTATATGTTCTTAAGACAAATATTCTATCTCCTGGCTTTATAGTAGGATACATTGAACCTGTTGGCACACCTACATTAAAAAATATAAATTTATTTATTAAAAATGCCAATACCACAGCTATTAAAACTGGTGCAGCCCATTCTTTTAGAAACTTTTTCACTATTACGCCCCCTAAAATCATAAGTTAAATTTTCATATATCTATCTTACCATATTTTATTTAAAAATTACCATAATATCATATAATCTTTTTACCTAGAATGAATTGCATAGAAACTAAGTAATTAGATAAGCAGTGTAAAACATACCTACTATTTAATTTTGAAAACTGCAGATACTAATGTTAATAAGAAGCCAACTTATTTTAAATAGTTTATCTTAATTTTTTATCTTATTTTAAACTTAAGTTTCATTTACAAATGCTAGGAGGTAATATTTTGATTAATAGAAGGATTGATTCATCGGATCTAGATGAAGATTTAGCTTATATAAAAACTACTTATAATTTATCCAACTCTATTAAAGATGCAAATCAAAATAATTGCATAAAATCAGTAAAAAATATTACCTTAGTACCTCGCTCTGGGACACATAATAATTTTAAAGTTAAAGAGGAGGTCATTATGTATATAATAAGTGGTTCCCTATTATATACGGATAATACTGGTAATAAAAAAGAGCTTACTAGAGGAAATTTAGTTTATATCAATTCTGGAGAAGGAATAACCTATGAGATATTCAATAATGGATGTGACTTAGTTGATATTGTTGAAATTAATACCTCTATTGCTCCTTCTTCTGAAGATAATTCAAAAGCTTTATTAAAATATAATACAACTACAGTATTATATTCAATTGAAGATAATATTCCTGAAAATCAGTGGAAATATAGAGTAAGTTCAAAAAGTGGACTAGCTCCCATTAAATCCTTCTGCGATATAAATATATATTCTTTATCTTTATCTTCCAACGAAGGTGTTGATTTCAAAGTAAATAGAAATAGAGAAGCTTTTTTACTTCAAGGCTACGGTGAAAGTATTTTTAAAGGTCACAACACTAATAAAGAGTTAACTCTAGTTGGTGCTGATGGTTTGAAAATTAATGACGAAACCTTTGAAATTAAGAGTGAAATTAATAGTGACTTTTTATTTATTGAAACCTATGCTTAATTGATAATTTAAAATCTAGGGAGGAACTCCGATGGAGTTCCTTTATTTAGAATCTTCATCAGTCCAAACTTTTCAATGGAAATTAAAACAATTTATACTTTCTGAAGAATAACTAATCTAATTAAATCTAACTTGCCCTTTTACTTAGTTTTATGTGATTTTTATAGAGTATACTACTTGTACATAAATAAGATATCATCATATGTTTCTCCTTAATTTCATATACATAGTAAAAGGCATTTCTTTGGAGGTACTATGGTCACCCTTAGCATAATTGATATTGGTTCTAACACAGTTCATCTTCTAATAATCGATATAACCAATAAAGATAGGCTTCATATTTTATATGAAGATAAGGAACATCTTAGATTAGGCTCTGAACTCGCTATAAACAAGAAGATAAGTAGTATAAAAATTGCAGAAACTATAGCAATACTAAAAAATTATTTAAGAATTTGTAATTCCTACAGGACTTCTCATATTATTGCTGTAGCTACAGAAGCCTTAAGAGTTGCTGAAAACAATCAATATATACTAGATTTGATAAAGAATGAACTAGGTCTAAAAATTAAAGTTCTGTCTTCTAAGGAAGAATCCTACTTTTCATACTTAGGGGTAAAAAATGTATATAATCTTCAAAGAGGAATTATATTGGACAGCGGTGGTTCTAGCACTGAATTTATCGGTGTAAAAGATAATACCTTTATCGTGTCTTCAAGCATTCCCATCGGCGCAATCAACGTGACTGAGCAAATCACCACAATGAATGATGGACGATATCTAGATTGTAAATATACCAAAACCTATTTTGATGAAATATTTTCAGATATACCCTGGCTAAAAAATTTCCATAACTCTACACTACTTGGCATTGGAGGTACTTTAAAAAATCTTCGCAGTATTTATAAGAATTTAAGTACACCTACCAGTAACAATAAATTATATACAGAACTATCTGCTTCTGATCTATTATTCCTTTGTAGCTATATAAAAAATTTATCCTTAGCTGAAAGAGTACAGCTAAAGGGGCTGGCTACTAAACGTGCTGACATTATTTTAGGAGGATGTGAAATCATCAGCAGTTTTGTTGACTACTTAAACTTTGACCATATCCTTCTCACCAACCAAGGACTCAGGACAGGAATTCTTAACTATTATATTGAGGAAACCTTTAATCTTAATAAACTCAAGGAAAGTTGTGCTTCCCTTCTGTAAATATTAAATGGGATATCACTTTCGATATCCCATTTCTTTATTAATTAATTTATGATAAATCAACCTTTTGAATATATAAAAGTGTTTCTATCTTTCTATTTTAATCATGCTTTCTATAAGTCAATTTACACTGGAAAAATTCTTGTAAAGATTCTTCACTAACTCCATTTATAAAATATGTATTCTCCACCTTGTCATCTATAAACTTTTTTAACTTTAATTTATCATCAGGCTTTATTTCCTTAATAAAGTTTATCTGAACACTTGTTATATCGTGCTTTTCATGCCACTCTAAGGAGAAAAAATCTTCTACAAATGAAATATATTTAGCATTGTTTACATGTCCATTAGCATCTATATAGTTATAATAAAGTTCTCTATGTTTCTCTTCAATAGCTTCTCCAGGCATTCTAAGCTTCCTAAGTACCTCATGTCCTTTATTATCAACATCTATATCTACATTAACAGGACAAACTGATGGTTTTTGTGGAAATCTTGTCTCAGCATCTAATATTAGATAATATAACATAGCTTCTCCAATTACTTCTTCATTACTATCAAAAATTATAAATCTTCTCACCCAAAATAATTTTTCACGTCCCGCTAGTTCAGTTTGTATAGTTATTTCTTCACATACCTTTGGATATCTATATATATTAATCTTCATTCTTGAAACTACCCAGAACAAACCTCTTTCCATCATCCCTTCATATCCAAGGCCAAGACTAGTTCCATGTACTTCTCCTATGTGTTGAATATAATCCATCAGTGAAACCAACTTTACCTTCCACATAAAATCTGATTCATGAAACTTAATCATAACCTTCTCACTATAAGTTGTTTTCATATTAACGCCTCCCTATTTTTTCTGATTACTTATAATAATCACTCTCTTTAATTTGTAAATATCAATCTAGCTTTATTTCAATTTATGGATTAAATAATAAAAATAGTATATCATATTTTATATAATTAATTTAAGGAGAAAATCAATGAATAATACTTCACAAAAGCGCATGATAATAATTTCCTTAGATGCTCTAAAGGCTGATGATATAGAAATAATGAAAACTCTTCCTAACTTCTCTGCGCTAATTAATGGTGGTGCATATACCGAAAGAGTTAAAACCATATATCCCTCTTTGACCTATCCTGCTCATACTACCATAGTAACAGGAAACTATCCTAAAAATCACGGTATTGTAAATAATAAATTATTACAGCCATCAAAAAAATTGAGCCCTTGGTTTTGGTATAGAAAATATATAAAAACCCAAACACTCTATGATGCTGCAAAGAATAATGGACTTAATGTTGCTTCTATATTTTGGCCAGTAAGTTCCAATTCATCTATAAAATATAATATGCCCGAAGTTTTTTCTTATAAAAAGTATATAACTCAAGAAATGAGTTCACTTTTAGGAGGAAGCTTTTTCTATCAGCTAAAGCTATTTAAAAAGTATAGTCATATAAAAAAGGGAATAAGTGAACCTGAACTTGATGATTTTGCCACCTGCTGCGCCATTGATACCTTAAAATATTATAAACCCAATCTATTGATGCTTCACCTTTTAGATTTAGATACCCAGAGGCATAACTATGGAACTCATTCTCCTGAATCCATAGAAGCTATAAAAAGGCATGATGATAGAATTGGAAAGATAATTATCACTTTAAAGAACATGAATATTTATGATAAAACCAATATAGTTGTTTTAGGTGATCACGGTTTTCAAGACTTTGAAAAGGTCATAAACATAAATGGAGTGTTAAAAAAACATGGACTAATCTCTACTGATGATGCTGGGAACATAATAGATTGGCAGGCTTTTCTAAAATCCTGTGACGGAAGTGCCTATATATACTTGAAGGACCCATATGACAGTGGTTTAAGAAGTAAAGTCAGTGAAATGCTTCAGGACTTATCTTCAAATCCATCAAATGGTATAAAAATTGTTTACAATAACAAGGCGCTAACAGCTTTAGGCGGAGACTCCAATGCAACCTTTATGTTAGAAGGTGATACTGGCTTTGTATTCTCTGAAAAAATAAGCGACACCCTTGTGGCTTCAGCTATAGATTCCAATAGAAAAGCTACAGGCACCCATGGATATTCCCCTGATAATCCTAATTTAGATACATTCTTTGTAGGTTGTGGACCTAGCTTTAAGAACAATGTGTCTATAGAAAATATGAATTTAATAGATGTAGCCCCTACTTTAGCTAAAGCACTTAGGATAGATTTTCCTGAGTGTGATGGAAAAATAATTAATGAACTTTTAAAATAAAGATACCCTTAGTATTTTGATAAGCAAAATACTAAGGGTATCTTTATATACTTCCATAAACCTATTAAACTATCATCTTAACAAAAACTGCACTTGCCGAGCCCACAACTATACCTGCTCCCACATCCGTTGGATAGTGAACACCTAAATATATTCTCGAAAACCCTACGAGGCTCGAAATTATTAGTGAAAATGTAGCTAAGTCCGTAAATTTTAAAGCTATACTCATTCCTATAGAGAATGCCGCAGTTGTATGACCTGATGGAAATGAATAATCATCTACACCAATTTTATTGGCAATAATATCAGGAAGCTTTATGTATGGTCTTATTCTGTTTTTTACCCTCTTTATGAAATGAGTAACACCACCAGATACAATAATAGCTAGAGAAGCTAAAACTCCAAGATTTTTTATATCTCTATTTTTAGAGATTATAGTTACTACAACAAATATTGCACAAAAAGTTGCTGACCCTAAGAAAGTTATTATTGGCATAATTTTATCTAAAAGCTTGCATCTTAGCTTTGAATTAATAAAGTGTAACAAGGAAATATCCACTTTTTTTATTAAATCTATCATTATATGATAAACCTCCAAATTATTTATTAATTAAATTATATAGAAAATCAAAATAAATTAAAAGTAATTTTTATATATTTATTAACTTATTACTAATAATAAGTTAATACT
>DALZNT010000084.1:0-16003 GCA_032005505.1 Clostridium sp.
GTTACTAGGTATTATTATGAAGATGGTGATGGCTGGTGCAAAAATGTATTTGCAAAGGCTGAAGACTGTGTGCTTTTACCTAGGAATGAAAGACATAAGATCGTGCCTAGAGCTGGTAAGGATGGCTACACCTATGGTATGGGCAGTGCAAATATTTGGTTTGGTAAAAAAGGTGATGAAAAATCAGATAGATATATTAAAAACATGGTAGAGTATATTAACTCCTATAAAGGAGAGAATCTAGCTGCCAACCAATAAGGAAGGGGGAGAGAGTTTGTTACCTAAAGAGAGAAATTTAGAGGAATCTATTGAGAATCATTTAGTGTCCATTGGATATGAACAAGGACATTCACAGGAGTTTGACCTGCAGTATTGTTTATTTACTGAGGATTTATTTAGGTTTTTAGAAGCTACTCAAAAGGATTTAATGGATGAGTTTAGGGGGAATCGTGGAGCTAATTGGAGGAAGTCTTTCTTGGATTTACTTAGCACTAATATTGAGAAAAGAGGACTTATTAGTGTTTTACGAAATGGCATTGAAGATATCATGATGAATGGTATCTTTAAGCTGTTTTTTAATAAGCCTAATTTAACTTCTAATAAAACTGATATGAATAATTATAAGGAGAATATCTTTAAGGTTACAAGACAACTTAAGTATAGTGATAAACATAATAATACCTTAGATGTGGTATTATCCCTTAATGGTATTCCAGTTATCGTTATGGAGTTGAAGAATCAGTTCACAGGACAGAATGTTTTCAATGCTATCAGGCAATTTAAAGAGGATAGAGATCCAAAGGAGAAGCTATTTGGCTTTAATGAAAGAGTTTTAGTTTACTTTGCTGTGGATACTGACGAAGTTTACATGACTACCCAGCTTAAAAAGGATAAAATCTTCTTCCTACCGTTTAATAAGGGGTATAACAGAGGTAAGGGAAATCCTCCTGTGGAGGGCAAGGAAAGAACTGCTTATCTTTGGGAAGAGATACTGGCTAAGGACAGTTTGTTAGATATCATTAAGCGTTTTTACTTTATTGAAGGTAAGGATAAGAAAAGTCAAAGAGCTATTTTCCCAAGATATCATCAGCTGGATGCCGTTAGAAAAATTGTTTCTGATTTAAGTATTAATAATGCAGGGTTAAATTATATTATTCAGCATAGTGCAGGAAGTGGAAAAACTAATACAATAGCTTGGACCGCTCATAGGTTATCTAGTCTTCATGATGAGAAGGATGAAGCTGTATTTGATTCTGTTATCGTTGTAACGGATAGGAAGGTTCTTGATAAGCAGCTTCAGGAAGCTATTTATCAGTTAGAGCATAAAGCAGGACTTGTAGTTAAAATTGATGATGATAAAAACTCTTCAGACCTAGCAAAGGCTATAACCAGTGGAGTTAAAAT
The DNA here is from genome assembly GCA_032005505.1 of Clostridium sp. GTDB lineage: Bacteria > Bacillota > Clostridia > Clostridiales > Clostridiaceae > Clostridium_J. Next base: position 1,405 of record DALZNT010000084.1, read on the forward strand.
TATCATTACAACTATTCAAAAGTTCCCTTATGCTCTTGAAAAGATTGAAGAATTAGATAAAAGAAAGTATGCAGTTATCATTGATGAGGCTCACTCTTCTACAGCAGGGGAGAATATGAGTGCTTTAAAGGAAACCTTAGCAGGAAAGACTTTAGAAGAAGCTGCAAAGGAACAGTCAGAAGAAGAGAAGAATGAAAAATCTAGCATGGATAAGATGTCAGAGCTGGTGGAGAAAAGAACTGACTTAAAGAATGTTAGCTTCTTCGCCTTTACAGCTACACCTAAGAATAAAACACTGCAGATTTTCGGTAGAATCGGTGAGGATGGCTTACCACATGAATTCCATCTTTACTCCATGAAGCAGGCAATAGAGGAAAAGTTCATTCTTGATGTGTTAAAGAACTATATGCCTGTTAGTGTGTATTATAAGGTTGGAAAAAAGATATCAGATAACCCAGAGTTTGATAAGGGTGAAGCAAAGAGAGCTATCAATAAGTTTGTTAGCTTAAATGCACATAACATCAGACAAAAGGTTGAAACCGTTGTTGATGACTTTATGGATAATAGAGTAATGTGGATTGATGGAAATGCTAAGGGTATGGTGGTTACAGCCAGTAGACTTCATGCAGTAAGATATAAATTAGCTATTGATAAATACATCAGAGAAAAAGGCTATAATATTAAAGCTTTAGTGGCTTTCTCTGGAACAGTAAAGGATGAGGAAGAGGAGTACACTGAAGTATCCATGAATAAGGAAGTAGCTCCAGATATTACAGAAACTAATCTTCCAACTATCTTTGATAAGAATGAGTTCAAGCTACTAATAGTTGCAGAAAAGTATCAAACAGGTTTTGACCAGCCAAAGCTTTGTGCAATGTATGTAGATAAGAAGCTGGATGGTGTAAAAACAGTACAAACTTTATCTAGATTAAACAGAACCTATCCAGAGAAGCAAACCTTCATCTTAGACTTCCAAAACTCTGTGGAGGATATACAAGAAGCCTATAAACCATACTTTGAAATGACGAACATAGACAAGGTAACAGACCCTAACGTGGTTAATGACCTTTGGTATCAGCTTCACGAATACGGAATCTATCATGATGAAGAAGTAAGTGACTTCGCAACACTTTTCTATAAAGAAAAAAGAACCAATGCTCAAGATGGCAAAATAAACAGCATCATAGATAAAGGCGTGGAAAGATACTGTTTCCTAGAAGCAGACGATGAAAAGAAAGCAGATGAATTCAAGAAGAAATGCCAGAAGTATATAACCTTCTACAACTTCTTACTTCAAATTTATCCTTTAAAGAACCTAAACCTGCTTAAACTACAGGTTTATCTAGTGGCACTACTAAAGAAGCTGCCAAAGAAGGGTAAAGAGAGAGTAGACTTAGATGAAATGTTAAGCTTAGATTACTACAAGCTACAGAAGCTTGGGGTGAATGATAAGAAAGGTGAAGACATTTCCTTAACCTACGGTGAAGGAGAACTAGTTGGAATCTCTGAAAATGCAGAAGCAAGAGTAAATGAAGAAGAATCTGAATACTTAGCGGATATCATTCAAAGAATCAATGACGTCTTTGGGGTTGGATTAACAGAAGATGATAGAATAATCATTGATCAATATGAAGAAATGTTTAAGAATGATAAAAACATCATGGACATAGCAAAAGCAAACAGCTATGAAGACTTAGTTAATACCTTTGCAAAAAGTTACTTTAAGCGTGGTATTGTTAAAAGCAAAAATAGAAATGACAGATTGGTTAAAGAGATACTAACCAACGGAAATCTGCAAAACTTCATGATTCATTATTTGGCGGAGAAGATATATCAGGAAGCGAATAAGTAATATTTAGGGATTAGCCTTGAGGCTTATCCCTGATAATTAATAATTGAACAATACATTAGTTAAGATTGTATTTAATTAAGTTTAAGGTGGTAAGGTCAGTTATGATAGAAATAAATGAAAATGGCGAATTCTTTAGTGTGAAAAAACAAGAATATTATCCGAATACTCTAGAGTGTATTAGAGAAGCTATGGTAAAGCTAGAGGAGATAGGGGACAAGCCACTTATGATGCTAGGTAAAATTCAAAGTGGTAAAACTAAATCATTTATAGGGTTAATTTCATTAGCTTTTGACAATGGTTATGACTTATCAATAGTTCTGACTAAGAACTCTAATGCTTTAGCTAAACAAACAACAGCTAGAATGAAGGATGAGTTTAAAGCCTTTAGAGATGAGGACATAATCGAAATATTTGATATTATGTGTATGCCGCCTAATATGTCTAAGTTTGAACTAGATAAAAAACTAATAATTGTTGTGAAAAAAGAAAAAAATAATATACCGAAGGTATTAGATTTTATTGAAACTTATGCATTGCACAATAAAAAGAAGTGTTTAATAATAGATGATGAGGCTGACTTCTGTAGTATTGGATACGATAAAGACAAAGAAACAGAGGATTTTGATTTAAGAAAGATAGCAGCTCAAATTAATGAGTTAAGATTACAATTAACTTGTAGATTTGTACAAGTTACTGCTACACCATATTCATTATACTTACAGCCAGAAACAATTAATTTGGGTGGGGATGAAAAAAGGCCAGTTAAACCAGCAGATACAGTATTAGTTCCTTCAGGTGAGGGATATATTGGCGGAGAGTATTATTTCGATAGAGAAAAATATCCACAGGGTGAATACCTATATCGTGCTATAGAGGAAGCAGAATTAAATATAATTAAATCTAGTGATAGACGAAGATTTAAAGAGGAAGATGTTCTGATAAGTGATAAGGTTGAAGGCTTAAGAACAGCGGTGCTTAACTTTATTATAGGTGGATGTATAAGAATACTTCAAAATGGTGGAAGACCAACGGGTAAGAAGAATAAATTCAGCTTTATAATACACACTCAAATATCTAAGGCTGCTCATAAAAGACAAGAGGATATTATAAATGAGTTATTAGATCAATTAAATAAAGAGGCTAAAGAGGAAAGTGAGCTACTAAATAAGTTTATTGAACAGGGATATAATGATTTTATTGAATCAATAAAAGAATATGGATTCAATATGCCTAGCTTAAAGGATGTTAAAGAATGTGTTAAGAAAGCTATAGCTTATGAATGGATAAGTAAAGCCATAGTAAATTCAGAGAATGATATTAATACATTGTTAGATGAAGATGGACAGTTAAGATTAAGAACACCTCTTAATATTTTCATTGGTGGACAGATACTAGATAGAGGAATAACTATATCTAACTTAATAGGATTCTACTATGGACGAGCACCTCAAAAGATGCAACAAGATACTGTGTTACAACATTCTAGAATGTATGGGTATAGAAAAAAAGAAGATTTAGCCGTAACAAGGTTTTACACTACAAAAGATTTATATGATAGAATGTCAAAAATAAATGATTTTGATGCTAAGTTACGTGAGGATTTCGAACAAGGAAATTTTGAAAAGGGTGTTATATTTATAAGTCAGGATGCAAAAGGGAAGATTATTCCATGCTCTCCTCAAAAGATAATGATAAGTAATACCCAAGTATTGAAGGCAGGAAAAACTATAACGCCAGTAGGATTCCAAACAGGCTACAAGACCTACATTAAGAAGGATGTTGAAGCCATAGATAGAATTCTGATGAACAATAATAACAACAAATTAGAAGGAAAATATAAGATCTCAAAAGAGGAAGCTTGTAGAATTATAAACCTCATTTATAAGACTATAGAAATAGAAAGTAACAACTGTATCAATGAAAAGGCTTTTGTATCTTTAATCAATTATTTAAGTGAGAAAGAAGTTAATATATATTGTGGTATAAATAGAAATATTAATAGATTAAGAAAAACATCTAGATATTATTCGGATATGCCATACAATAGAGATAATGATTTAAGACAGGCAAAGGAAATGGCTACAAAAGAGCCTACATTAATGCTAATGAAACAAAATGGTTCAGAGGAATTAAACTGGAGAGGTGCAGAATTCTACTGGCCAGTTCTAGTTACACAGGAAAAAGTTGATACGGCTGTATATACTTCTGAATTATTAAAATAGGAAGTTATAAGCATATCATTAAGAAGCTATTTATCAATTATTTAAGATGAAATTGGTAAATAGCTTTGTTTTTATTAACTTTGATGAATACCTATAATTTAGAAGTTAGATAAATGATAATTGAAGCAATTTGTGAAAGTTTATTGGAGGTGTTTATTAGTATGAGCACAGATTTAGTAAAAAAAGATTTCATGAATTCAGTAGAAGAATTATTTAATAAGTTCTCTAATGAAATTAGTGAGTTAAAGGATAAAATTGATAAACTAGAGAGAGTTAATAGTGAAAAGGATATTGAGATAAAGAAGTTAAATGAAGAAATTATAGTTGCAACAGAAAAGTTAAAAGAAATTAATAAAGAAAACAAAGATTTAAGACTTCAAAGTAAATCATTACAGATGCAATACGATGAAAGTGTAAAAATCATAGATAGTTGTCATAAAAATAAAAGGTATAATCAGTTATACTATGGTGTGTATTTATTAATTATTTCTTTAGTTAATGAAGATATAGATAGGATAATAGATACATTAAAGATGATATCAAGTTCAACTAATAGAAACTTAAATGATAATGAAGTAATTTTAAATATAGGCAATTTATTACTTCAGAAAATAAACTATGAAAATAAGTTGAATTTATATAGTTATTTAGACAATTATGGCATTGAGAATATTGAAGACTCTGTGTTAAGAAAAATAAGAGAACTAATAAAGCAGAATATTAGTGAGACTTGCGTAGAAAATAAGCAAAATGTAAATAAGGTAAAAGCTGATATTTTGGAGGGATATATTGAGTATCAATTGATTTCAAGAAAGAAATTAGTCTGTGCGATAGATGGATGTAATTTAAAGGCTAAGAAAATTGAATTGGCTCTATTTTATGATAAAAAATATGAAGAAGTAATAGAATGGATACCAACACAGGCTTATGTTTGTGAAAAGTGTAATAGACTTTATTTACTTGATGAACAGGCTCAAAAACTTAAAAATAAGGTAATAGGAAAAGGAATTTATAAGCAAGTTTCATATAATAATATGAAATTATCAATGAGAGAATATAATATAAAAAATAGTCCTAATATTTTTTATGATAAGCTTAGTGAGGATGTTAAAAAGGAGTTAACTAATTTTAGCAAATCTAATAATGACTTAAGCAAAAATGGGTTAAAAGATAATTTTGAAGTGCAAATTATGAAAATAGTTGCTCCTGAGCTTATAAAAATGGGTTATTCAATTAATATATCAAGACAAACGAGGTGGAGTTTATTAAGGGATAGGATTATTCCTAAATTAGGGTTATTAAAAACTAAAGCAATATTTTTTGCTTTAGTTTGCTATGATGGGAGTATAAAGAAACCAAAGCTTGTAGAACAAGAATGGAGATATGATTATAATAAACTGAAAAGTAAATAAGTAAGGGAATACTGGCTACTTGGAAATTAGTAGTCAGTTTTATTTATAAAAAGAATGTAAAGAACATGTGATAAATAATAAATTTTTATACAATTAAAACTATTGTTAATAATCCTAAATCATAATACAATTGAATTGTAAAATATTATGTTATTAGGTGGTGTAGAGTTGAAAAATCCAATGTATTCTGTAATAAAATACTATGAAGAATTATTAGAAGACGATATAGAGGAATTAATTAATTTAATTAATCAAGGAATAATAATACACTTATTTTTAAGAGGAAATTTTGAGGAAGAACTTACTTTGAATGAGTATGATATAGATACCTTTAAAGAAGCTCTAGATAATAGATTTTTATATATTTATGAAGACGAGGATAATATTACAGATGAAAATTTTACTATAGCTATTGATGGAGAGATTTTCGATAAAGTTATATATAGAAAGCTATGTGAAAATAAAAAAAGCAGTTTTAATCATAGTCAATATGATATTATTACGGCTCCTATTAATACTAACACCATTGTGGTTTCAGGAGCGGGAACTGGTAAGACAACTACTATGATTAATAGATTAATTTATATAAGAAAAACTCAGGAAGATTTTAATTTTGAACAAGCTGTTTTAATAACCTTTACAAATAAGGCAAGTAGAGAGATGAAGGAAAGACTTATTAGTATTTTGGAGGCATACTACAGGGTTACTAAAGATCCAATATACCTTGAAATGATGGAAGAGGCTACAAGATGCAATATAAGTACCATTCATAAGTTTGCCAAGAAGCTAATTAATAATTATGGGAAATATATTGGGATAAATAAAAATGTTGAAGTTAGGTCATTTAGATATGCAAGACAAAGTGCAATTACTCAAGCTATAAATAAAGTGTTTAAAGAAGAAAAGGCATTATATGAGATAATTAAAAATTATCCTTTGTATGAGGTGGAAAGTAAGCTTTTATCACTATGGGACAAGATTGATAATTTTTCAGTTGATGTTAATTCAAAAGAATATGAAGTTTGTTTTGGAAAGGATGAAGGTGAATTTTCACTTTTATTATCAAAAGTTTTAAAATATGCTCAAGAAATTTTAGATTCAGAAAAAGACGGAGAGCTTGAAGTAAGTGACTTGATGAAAAAGTTAGCTAACAAGGGACTATTCCAAGATATAAACACAAAATATAAATTAATAATGGTGGATGAGTTCCAAGATAGTGATAATATCCAAATTGAATTTGTTACAGAGTTCTGTAATAGTACAGGCTGTGATCTTTTAGTGGTAGGGGATGAAAAGCAGAGTATTTATAGATTTAGGGGAGCTGAGTATACTGCTTTCAGTAAATTAAAGGAATTACTATCTAATTCAAATAAGGCACTTCAAGAGTTTACTATGACAAGAAATTATAGAACTGATGCTGAACTTTTAAAAGAAATCAATACTATTTTTACTAATGTTGATAAAAGAGTAAAGTGTTTTTCTTACAGTGAAAAGGATCATATCTATTCTCTAGTTAATAGGGAGAGGAAGGTTGATATTGATTATATTAACATAACTTTAAAGGATGATAAGAAGAAGTTTTATACGTCACTTTTGGAGAACAAGTCAGATGAAGAAACTATTGCAGTTTTATTTAGAACCAATAATGATGTAAAAGATTTTAAAGAGTTCTGTGATAGGAATAGTATACTTTGTAGAACTGATGCTATAGGTGGATTTTATAGGCATGAATCAGTGAGAGATTTTTATGTTATGGTGAAATCACTACTAGAAGAAAGTGATCTGGCTATAGAGTATTCATTAGTAGAGACTCCTTATATAAATAAAGTTATAGATAATAGTGTTATTTTAAGTGGTAATGATAAGGAAAGAAGAGATTATCTAAGTTCTATAATTGAAGAAATGGGATGGAATGAAGTAAGGAAACAGATTTCATATAAAAATCCTTTAGTGCTTATAGACGAGATAATATCTAAGTTTAAGCCTGTAAGAAACTATTATGCTAAAACTTTAGTTGAAGCTAGGAGAAATGGGCAGGAAAAGTATAAAGATATTGCTTATGTTAAGGCGTTAGAGTACAAGCTTAATTTGGAGCATCTTTTATACATTATTAAGGAAGAATTCTCAGAAAATACATCTTCCTTATTTCAAATTGAACAATTTTTAAAAATTAAGATTGCAACAGACAATACTATTGATGTTAAAAAGTTAGGAAGTAAGCTTGAGAATAAATTTATACAATGTTTAACAGTCCATAAAGCAAAAGGACTTGAGTATGACTATGTAATTTTAGATAGGTTAACGAATAAATTTATATCGTCAAAGGCAGTAGACGTAATTTTAAAAAGTGATCATAAAGATTCCTTTGTAGGTTATAAAGTAAAGCTTAGTGATGATGAGTTCAAAAATGATCTGTACTCAGTGTATTTAAGTGAAGAGAAGAATGAGATTATTGGTGAGGAATCAAGACTTTTATATGTTGCGTTAACTAGATGTAAAAAGGGTTTATATCTTAATATGGAAGAGGGGCTAGCAGCTACAGAGAGTGCTAATACCTGGAAGAGCTTAGTTGGGAGAGTGATGAGCTATGTATAGGGTGGAAACACATAATAATTCTAGGGATTATTTTAAAAGGATAACTATAGAAAAAAACTCTTTTCATGTAACTTCCAATACAGCTTTAAGCAACATGATTAAGGAAAGAGCAATATGTTTAGAGGAAGATAAATGGAGAGTTTTTGATATTGAAAATTTTATAAAGGTAATTTATACTCAATGGAATTCAACCTTAAATCAAATAAAACTACGAGCAGAAGTAAGGAAAATCATAGTGGAGCTCAAAGGTGTGCTTGAAATTAAAGAGGAGATCAAGGAGCTTCAATATTTTGAGGATAACTTTGATACTCTTATGGAGAATATTAATTTCGTGGCAAGCACTAAATTAAGTTTATTGACATATGAAAGGGCTTCTATTAATAAGAAAATATTCAGTTTAATTTATAATAAATTAGTTTTAGCAGAGAATTTTAAAATAATGTCTCAGGAAATATTAAATTCTCAAAAATCCAAGGAATTCTATAAGGGATTTCAGGATTACAGAGAAAATGAGATTGTACAAAGAATATACTTTTACAATATTAATTATTTAGATTTAAAGAGATATTTAATTGTAGAACTTTTAAAAGAAGCAGGGTTTCAAATAATCTTTAGAATACCTTATTTTAAATCTTTAGATCGAGTTAATACATGTTGGGACATGGTGTATAGGGATAAGAGCTTATTCAGCGAGTTTGAAGGGAAAGAAGCTATCTGCGAAGTTATGCCTAAATATGTATCATTTTTGCAAGGTGATTTAGCATTAAGGGAAACTAATGAAAAAGTTATTACTAAAACCTATAGAGAAGTAGGTGACTTTAAGCGAGAGTTGGAAGGGAAAAAAGTAATAACTTTTTATAAAGATAGCTTATCAGCTTGTATGAATAAAGAAAGGTTTCATGATGAGCATTGTTTTCAAACATCAATAGGAAGATTTTTATTTAACCTTTATACAGTAGATGTTATTGGGGATGATGTTAAAATGAATTTTCAACTTTATAGAGAATTAATTACATCAGGCTGGATGGAATATAGAGATTGGAATGGAATAAGGCTTAGTGAATATTTAACGAAGAATGAAGCGTATTTTAATGGGTGTAAAACTATAAATCAGATTATTGATAGGATAAATAAGTTGAAAGATCTTGAAGAGGTTAATGAGATATTTGAAGATCAAGTGAAGCTTAGAATAAAGGGAGATGAGCAAAAAAGGTTTTTATCAAATCCGTTTAGGGCTTTTGGTTATAACAATACAGAAAGAGTTAATATAACTTCAAACTATATGTTAGAAGTTTCATTAAGGTTAAAGAGATTTATTATTAAAGCTTTAGCTACTAGTGACAGCTTAATTGATATAAATGAGCACTTTGAGTTGCTAAAGATTGCTTTTAGAAATAAATATATTGTCAAGTGTAATACAGAGGGATCAGAACTTCAAAAATTGACTACTAGGAAGATTTGGGGAGTTCTAAACAATGCTAAAGAATTTGGAGATCGAATCCATAAAGATGAGCTAAAGGATTTATTTAGCGTTATATTGAAAATAAAAAATGATGAAATTGAAGAAAAAGAAGAGGAAAGTGATTTTTCCATCGATCAATTGGAAGGTATTATTTTAAGGGATAGAATGACACAATCAGGAAATAGAAATGTTGTTTTCATTTCTGATATGTGCTTTAGTTCTTATGAGAATTATATTAGTGGTAACTTTATAGGTAGTAAGATTTTAAATAATATGGATTTTGAAGACATATTTCTAAGTTCTTTATCAGGTGAAATTAGGGCTAAGGTACTTAAAGGGTTAGAACTTGAAACTCGTAGTAATAGAGCTAAATCCTCATATATAAAATTTCTTTTAGCCAATTTGTTTATAAACTTTTCAGGTGAGAAAGAGTTTAGTTGGATTGAGGGACTTAGAAAAGATGATAGTAAGGCAATAGTATTAAATCAAATTGAATCTATTTACGAGCTTAAAAGTGAGATAAAGGAGCATGGTTTAGATTTAGAAGATATTATAGAAGAATCAGAAATAGTGTTAGAGTATCCGAGATATGATATTAAGGAGTTAAATAAGTATTCGGTTAAATATTCAGATGTAGCATACAGAGATTTAGATTTTTGTAGTATGAAGTTTTTGTACTCTTCAGTAATTAATCCATACCCAATGTATTACTCAGATTTTCATCAAAGACTTGCATTTGCAGGACTTATTTCAGTGTTAAAAAGCAGTAGGGATAATAGTTATAAATACATTGAAACACATATATTTCCATTGTTTCCTCAATGGGAGGAAGTAGTAAAATCTAATATTTTAACTTGTGAGTATCCTAGAATAAATATTAGAGATTATAAGTTCTTTGAAGGAGTAAACTATCCAAAGACCATAGATTCAATGTATTTATTAAAAAGTAAGTATATTGTAGGAGAGAACTGGAAAATAAAAAACAGATATAATAAAGAAAAATTTAAATCAGAAGATTATTATAAAGAGTTTTTAGAAGACATTACTTCAGTAGAAGGATGCAATAGTGGAATACATTGTAGCATGTGTCCTCACATTTATTTATGTAGAAAGGGGGAGTTCTTAATTGACAATAAGTAATGAAAGTAGAGATTTCTTTAAAAGCTTATCAAGGGTTTGGCAGAATTATAAAGACTATACTTATTTAGAAGGAATAAAGTTATCCGAAGAACAGATAAGTATTATTGAGCATGATGAAGATCAATTATTAATTGAAGGTTATGCTGGAACTGGAAAAAGCTTAACACTTTTATATAAGTTCATTAATGTATTAGTTAGAGAAGAAGGAAAAAGGATATTATTTGTTACTTTTAATGATACTTTAATTTCAGATACTAGAAAACGATTAGCTTCCTCTAAGGAGTATATGGAGAATAGGGACAGACATGATGCTCATATTGCTACTTTTCATGAAATAGCATCACAAATACTTAAAAAAAAGATGATCATAGATAAGGGTGTTGGAAGACTTACAGCAAAAAAAGTAGAGCAGTATAGGGATATTTCTTTAAGAAGAATAGCTGCCATTGCTGCTAAATACACAAGGCCGGAAGAAGAAGAGTACAAGAAACTTCCAAGGGAAGAAAGATTATATAGCACCCATGAACATAACTTCATTACCGATGAGATAGCATGGATTAAGGCTATGGGTTTCATTGAAAAGGAAAAGTATTTAGAGACTGAAAGAACAGGAAGAAGTAAAAGTATAAGGTTAACAAGAGCCCAGAGAAAAACAATATTTAAGATCTATGAGGAATATAAGGAACTCTTAAAAAAGAGATTTCATAATCATTTAGATTTAGAGGATTATGCGTTGTCTATTATTGAAAACTCATTTTTATTAGATGATGTTAAATTTGACTATATATTTGTTGATGAGGTTCAAGATTTAGATCCAATGCAAATTAAAGCTTTATGCATGCTAACTAAAAAATCTATAATTTTATCAGGAGATGCAAAACAAAGAATCTATAAGAAAAGTCCTATTAAGTATGAAGATCTTGGATTAAAGATAAGAGAAAAAGGAAAAAGAAAAACTTTAAATAAGAATTATAGGTCAACAGCAGAAATAGTTAGATTGGCTAATTCATTGCAATTTTTGGACGATGAAGATAAACTTATAGAAAAATTATTTGTTAGATCTGGGGAAAGGCCTTTTATCTATAGAAATGCTGATCTTAAAAGATCAGTCAAATATGTTGTAGATGTGATAAATAAAGTTCATGGAGAAGATCCGTTTAAGACTGTAGCTATTATTCATAGAGAAGAAATTAAAGAAACAACAGGTTATAAAAGCAATACTAGAATTGAATTGGAAGTACAGCTTAAAAATAGCGTAATAGATATAGAGGCATATGGCAAAAAGTTCGAGCAAAAGCAGAAGAGGCAAGTTGTTTATACTAATGCATATGATGTTAAAGGGTTAGAATTTGATGTAGTATTTATCTTGGATTTCAGAACATTATACTACCCAAATAAAAAGGAGATTGATCAAATAAAGCTAGATAATGATGGGAAAGATCCAGCACTAATTGACCAAGATATTTCAGAGTTCGTAAATAGAGAAAAGAAGCTTTTATATGTTGCCATGACAAGGGCTAAGGATAAATTGTATTTAGTAGCTAATGGATGCAAAGAAGATAAATTCATATCTAAGTTTATCTGTGATTTTGAACCAAGCCTTTATGAAGGCAACTTTGCCAAGAAACAATTTTGGACACATCCCATATCAAAGGTCGAAGTGGTTAAATCAACAGTAGTTAAAAATAAAGAAATTGATATACAACAGTCACTAGAAAAGACCATAGATCTGAGCTCTAATATATCACTAAAAGAAGTTGGCAAAGAGGAAACTTTAAATGGAAAAGACAAAGATGGAAATTTAAACAATATTTTAAGAGAAAAAGATACATTTACAAACAATGAAATTGAATTAGAGGCTAAATTAAAAGAAAAAACTATTTCAATAAATGAAGAAAAAATAAAAAATGATATAACTAAAGGACCAAGTACAGTAGGTGCATCTTTTTCAGAAAGAAAAGTAGACAACCATCTTGTAGGTAATGATATTGTTAAAATGTTGAAGGAGAAAAAGCTTGAAGTAATAGATAAAAGAGCTAAAGGTGGAGCACTATGGGTTATTGGTGGAAATGAGTTAAAAGACTTTCTTAAGAAGCTTCCTACAGGGGGAGGATCTTTTGTATTTGCGTCTAAAGGTGGAAAAGCAAGTAAGCATAGGCCAGCTTGGTATTTAAAAAAGTAATGATAGAAAAATTGTAAGTAAAAAGTTAATTATAAATAATTGGATGTTCTATTAGTGAAATTAAAGAGAGAACTTAGAATGTAGATTCAAGTAAATTCAAGTAAATTCAAGTGGCTATGGTGCAAGTATGTAACAGATATAAATGATGAGAAGCACTGTACTGCATCTTTAAAGGGGAAGTATGGTAAGAAGTTTAGTAAGCATAATGAGAATTTTAATGAAGAAACTGCTATAGTTTTTGATGAGCAGCCAGAGGAAAGCTTTAAGGCAATTTATATCTGTGGTGTTGCAAGCCAGGGGTATTCTTCAAAGAGGAATTATAATCATAATGTGCATTTGGCTATTGTTCCAAAGAAAGGTGCCAGATGTTTATATCAATTTGAAAACTGGCAGATAGAAATTGAGGATGGGATGATTTCCTTGATTCCAACCATAGAGCAGCTTCCAGAGAAGTATCAAAAGCTACCTGATGAGTATGTGACTTGTAGGATATTTAGATGGGCTGTTGGTGGATTTGAGAGGGATTGTGGGGAGTAGAGAAATAATTGACAAGGATATATGAGAAATAACAGACTTAAAATTCGTGGTTAATATATAAATTTTACAGAAGCTCATTTCTATATTTAATGTAGAAGTGAGTTTTTCCAAATTAATTTAAGTATATTGTTCCAATGACATAAAACGACAAAATCTGACAAAAACAATATGATATACTAGCTACGCAAATAAAAATACTAAATAAGTTTTTTTAAATTTAGTAGTGACAGTAAAGGAGAATTTTAACTTATGAAAAAGAAGGAAATAGGATTAACAATAGCTACAATATTTATCTTTGTAATTTTTATTGCAGCAGGTGATATATTGAAGGATGATGTTGAAAATAGGCAGGCTGAAAAGCAAAAGGCAGAACAGCTTCAAGAGAAGGCAAAGAAGGCAGAAGAAGAAAGAATTGCTGAAGAAGCTAAAAAGGCTGAAGAGGAAAGAGTGGCGGAAGAAGCAAGAAGAGTAGAGGAAGCAAGAGTAGCTGAAGAAGAGAGATTAGCAGAAGAAGCTAGAGTAGAGGCAGAAAAAAGAGCAGAGGCTGAGAGAGCTGAGCAGGAAAGAATTCAAAGAGAGCAGGAGCAATTAGCTGCTCAAAAACGTGAAGAGGAAAGAGTTGCAGAACAAAAAAGACAAGAAGAGCTTGCAGCTAATAATAATTTTTATGTTGAAGATGGAAAAGCAAATCATGATACTAGTACAGGCTATGATAGCCCAGATAGTGATCCCAATGAGCCTACAATAACATCTTCAACAGGATATGTTGCTTCAGGTAATAACTATATGCATAAAATTCCAGATTGTAAATTTATTGGAGGTAAAGCTACTAGTGTTGTTGATGCTAATAATTGGGGTGGAGCAGTTTGCAACTGTTGGTATTATTAGAAGGTGTTTGAAAAGGCAAATACTCCCCAGGGTAAATAGATGATTATAGAGGAAGTGTCCACAACAAAATCACATGGAAAAGTTTGTTGAGGAAGAGAATCACATAAGTCTATTCTGATAGATATTTTAAAAATAATTTAAAAATTTTAGAAAAAGTGTTGAATGTTGGCGAATTACGTGTTATTATAAATGAGTAGCAAAGATGCTAACAAAAATAAAAACAAATTAAGTTCAATTAGATAAATAGTTTCTCGTGAATTAGAAAATATTATATCAGTTTAGAACCTTAAAATTCAGGAGGAATTATTA
>DALZNT010000085.1:0-6883 GCA_032005505.1 Clostridium sp.
ATAGTAGTAATATTAAATTTATAAAAATTTTAAATCAATTAAAGAGGGAGGAAAAAAATGATGACCATTAAAGTTATGACCATATTTGGAACTCGCCCTGAAACAATTAAAATGGCACCTGTTGTTAAAGAACTTCAATCAAGAAAAGAAATTGAAACAATTGTCTGTGTTACTGCACAGCACAGACAAATGCTTGATCAAGTATTACATACCTTTGATATTAAGCCAGATTATGATTTAAATATCATGAAACAAGGTCAAACACTTACAGATATTACTGTAAATGTATTAAAGGGGATTGAGGAAGTAATTAAAAAAGAGAAACCAGATATTGTATTAGTTCATGGAGATACAACAACTACATTTGCTGGAGCATTAGCAGCTTTCTATCACCAAGTTTCAGTTGGACATGTTGAAGCTGGTTTAAGAACATATAATAAATATTCTCCTTTCCCAGAAGAAGCGAACCGTCAGTTCGTAGGAATCGTTTCGGATATGAATTTTGTTCCTACTGAAACAAGCAAAGAAAATCTATTAATGGAGCAAAAAAATCCAGATACAATTTATGTAACAGGGAACACAGTAATTGATGCATTAAAAACAACAGTTCAAAATGATTATAATCATGAAGTAATTGACTGGGCAAAAGATAGCCGTTTAATATTATTAACTGCTCATAGAAGAGAAAATTTAGGTGAACCAATGCATCATATGTTTAAGGCAATTAGAAGAATTGTAGATGAATACGACGATGTTAAGGTTGTATATCCTGTACATATGAATCCTATTGTTGTTGCTGCTGCAAAAGAACATTTTGGTGATTGTGATAGAGTGAAGTTAATTGATCCATTAGATGTTTTTGATTTTCATAATATCATGAATAAAACTTATCTGATTTTAACGGATAGCGGTGGAATCCAAGAGGAAGCTCCTTCACTAGGAAAACCTGTTATTGTTTTAAGAGACACAACAGAACGTCCTGAAGGAGTAGAAGCAGGAACATTAAAATTGGCTGGAACTAATGAAGAAAATATTTATAATATCATAAATGACTTATTGAGTAATAAGTCAGAATATGAAAGAATGAGCAAAGCAGCAAATCCTTATGGTGACGGCCTTGCAAGTAAGCGTATAGTAGATGAAATCATTAAAAAGTTTTCATAGAAACTTCAAACTTACTTTAAGTTCTTTATATTGTTGAACTATTATGATATTGTTGATAAAAAAGTTTAGGAGTAAATTATGAAACAAAAATCTGTGGCTATGAATAGCATTTATAAGGCACTATTAAATATTTTTAACTTAATAGTACCCTTAATTATAGGTCCATATATCACCGGATTATTAGCTCAAGATTTATATGGTGCATATAACAGAGTATTTGCTGAATTTAATACGTTTTTAGTAATAGGGGCATTTGGAATTTACAATTATGGCTTGAGAGAAATCAGTAGGGTTAGAGATGATCCTGAGAAGAGAGATAAACTATTCACAAGTCTATTTGTAGTAGGGTTAGTCAGTAATGTAGTAATGGTTATTATCTATGTTGCATTTTCTGTTTTTAGATCAAATTCTGAGATTGACCTATATTTATATCTAATTATGATTATCCAAATTGTTGCACAAGTATTTTATATTGAGTTTGTCAATGAAGCAAATGAAGATTATGCGTTTATAACAAAGAAAACCATAATTGTACGTATTCTTTATTTGGTTTCAATATTTGTATTTGTTAGAAAGCCTTCTGATATCATACCATATGCAATTGTTGTATCGATGACGGTTCTTCTTAACAATTTAATCAGTTATGTATATTTAAAAAAGAGAATAAAATTTAATTTTAAAGGACTGAAGATAGTTCCTCATTTAATACCTTTATTTGTAGCATTTTTAATAGCAAATGTAGAGATTTTATATACACAGCTAGATAAAATTATGCTTGGAGGTGTTGTAGGAGATATAGCTGTTACAGAATATTTCATACCAACTCAGCTTGTAGGTATGATAGCGGCTGTACCTTTAGCACTTATATCAGTTGTTATTCCTAGATTATCTTCTTATATAGGGTCAGAAGATAAGCAGGCCTATGAAAAGTTATTAAATAAAACAATTAACAACTATATGCTAATTGTAATTCCAATGTCATTAGGTATGGCAGCTCTAGCAAATGAGATTATGCAGTTTTACTCTAAGGGAAAATATACCTATATATTCCCAATTTTAATAGCTGCTGGCTTTGCAAGAATTATTTATGGATTCCAGTCTATTGTTATTAACCTGGTAATGTATTTAAATTCATTAGAAAAGCCATTAACATTCTTTCTTTTAATATTTGGACTATTAAATCTAGGATTTAACTTTGTATTAATTAAGCTTGGAATGTTTAGCCCAATCACAGCATTAATCACAACGGCTGTATCAGTTTTATTATTTACAATAGTCAGCTACATTTTTACACGAAAAAAGGTAGATGTAGAGTATAAGTTAATAACAAAACAAGTGTTAGGTTACTTTATAGTAAGCTTAATGTTTTTCCCGATAGCATGGAAGGTTAGAAGCTTAGGGCTTTCTATGTGGCCGACAATTATTATTGTAATGACAATTTGTACAACACTATATGTAACTTATCTTGTTGTAACAAAGGATATCTTTTTATTTGAAATGTATAATAAAGTAAAAGTGAAATTGAAAAAGTAAGATGGGGTTGGTATAATTGAAAAAGAAAAATTTAGAAAAGCATCAATCGATTTCTTTAAAACAAATGCAAGGCAGTTTGTTGGAAGATTTAAAGGAAGTCGATAGAGTTTGTAAAGAGTTAGGATGCACATACTTTTTAGCATATGGTACTTTGCTTGGTGCAGTAAGACATGATGGATTTATTCCTTGGGATGATGATATTGATATCTGGATGTTCAGAAAAGATTTTGATAAATTTCTTGCCCATGCTCCTGAAAAATTAAAAGATAATTATTTCTTACAAAATGCTATGACTGATAAACATTTTAATATGCTTCATATTGCGTGTAAAATTAGAAATGATAATACAACTTTAATTGAGGAATGGGATAAAAAATATCATCAAGGCGGGTTTATTGATATCTTTCCATTAGATTACATAGGGGATGAACCAGAGAAATTTCATAAATTAAAGAAAAGATGTGCTTTTATTCAATCCTTAAAGATGAGAATTTCTTTTAAAGAGCTATCAGGAGTAAAAAAATATATAAGGATTATGTTACAACTTATATTCAAACTGGTTCCTATGAAATGTTTATATAAATATATTCAACGTAAGATAGATTTAGTTCGTGATAATGATAAGTCATCGAATTCAGATGTTACAACTGGATTAGATGATATATCAAAAAATATGTTTAAAAAAGAAGAGTTCTGGCCTGTAAGATATCATAAGTTTGAAGACTGTGAATTTATGATTCCTAATAACTCAGATGTAATCCTTAGGAATATATATGGCAATTATATGGAATTCCCAGATGAATCACAGCGTATTCCACATGGAAAATTATATGGCGATAAAAATTATAAAGAGTACGAATAATAAAATTTAACCACACTAGGAAACTATGCTGTTTTCTAGTGTGGTTAGTTTTTTATGGGATATTTTCAAATCAATTAATTGAATCTTTTGCGATGACTTTAGTTACTTTTATTATAGCTAATTTAATGGTAGTAGCTATAAAATCTACTGATTTAGAAACGGTATAAAGAAGGACATGCCAAAATATGCTGTGAAATACCAATATTGCTTTGTCATCATTGGTAACACTGAAGGCTTTGACAATCTATACTGGGATGATGTAGTAAAAGAAGGTATAAGTAACATTAACCTATATTTAAAGGTATTAGATGATCAAGATTTATTTGAGATAGATTCTGTAAATGATTTAAAGAATGTTGAAGCAATTTTAGAAGCAGCTGCAACAAAGGTAGGAAGTAGTTTAGATGAAGAAAATAATTAGTTTAACGGTAATATGTATAGTGTTAATGGTTGGGTCTACCTATTTTACTAAGGGTCAGGCAAAGGAGATTACCATCTACACAAGTCAGGAAAGTGAAGATATAGATTACTTAATAGGAGACTTTAATGAGAAGTATCCAGATATAAAAGTTACATAATAAAGGGTTCTACGGGAAATATAACAGCTAAGTTTTACAACAAAATGGATTAATGTAAATACAATAGGGGCGACACCTATACAAATATTCTTAAATACTATTTTTGTGGCTGGTATTTCTGCTATACTAGGAACTATAGTAGCTATATTAACAGCTTATGTAACTCAACGAGGAACAGGCTTTAATAGAATGAGAAAGTTCTTAGACTGGATTGGGATAGTATTTTTATATACAACGAAGACAAAAGTGGCAGCAGTTGAGATGGTAGCTACCTATGATGAGGGGTATATAGCATCTACAGCAGCCATTGCAGTTATGATTTTAATAACTAACTTAATTGTGAAATATGGAATAGAGTTCTATGAAGCTAAGGACAGGAATGATAAAAAGGAGAAGGACATGGATATATACAGAACAATTCAAGCCATAAATGAGGAAGATGGTTTATCCCAAAGAAAGCTGGCTGGAAGAGTCGGGGTTTCCTTAGGCAAAATGAACAGCATCATTAAGGAATGTATTAAGAATCAGTGGATTTCTAAAACTGAGATAAATAAAATAGTCAAATACGAAGTAACTGAAAAAGGCTTTGAACTTCTAAGACAAAATATAGGAAGTATTAAAGAAGACAGAATTTTAATATCTAAGGATTCCAAGAGAAATATTAAAACAGCGGTGATATTAGCAGCGGGAGAAAGAGATGACTTTGAGGTATCTCCAGCAGGACTTTATATTGATGAAAATACTACTGTTATTGAAGAAGCTATAAGAAAGCTGAAGTTCAATGGAATAGAAAAAATTATAGTAGTAGCAGGCTATGGAAAAGATAAGATAAAAGAAATTCTAAAGGATAAAGAAGGCATAATAGTAGTTGAAAGTGATAATTATAAGGAGTCAGGAAGTATGGGTTCATTAGCACTAGCAAGCAAGCATATCGACGATGACTTTATTCTTTTAGAAGGTGACTTGTTATTTGAAAATAAAGCTCTACATGTATTGATTGAAAGTATAAAGGGTGAGTGTATTCTACTAACAGATATAAGCGGCTCTGGAGATGAAGAGTTTGTTCAGCTTAAAAGCCAATGCTTATTTAAGCTAGGAAAGGATATTCATCAGTTTAACAGAGTTGATGGAGAGTTGGTTGGAATAATTAAGATTTCTTATAAACTCCTCGAACTTATGATGAAGGAATATAAGGATAATATTAATCCGCTTCTAAACTATGAATATATTTTACTAGATGTGGCTAGAGACTTTAAGGTTTCATGTCTTAAAATTGATAATCTAATTTGGAGTGAAATTGATAACAAGGAACAATATATGAAGGCAATGGAAATTGCTAAAAAGATTAAATAGAATAGTATAGAAATAAGAAGAAAGGCACAATACTAAAAGTATTGTGCCTTTCTTCTTATTCACCTGTAGATGTACTGTCTTCAGTAGTATCATTACTTTCTAAATAGTCATCAAATATATAGTCTTGTAATTGTTGTTTAGTTGTTTCTCTGTCATATAATAAGTACCAGATTTTATCGATATATCCACCTTCAGCATAACCATCTAAAGGGAATCTAGCTTGTTCAAGTGTTCCATTCCCAATAGAAACTACATTTTTAGCAAGGGATAGGATATCGCTTGATGTCATATTAGTAGTAACTAATGGAAGTACTTTATTTAGTATATTTGGATAAGACGTTACTGGAGTTTGTAGGCCTTTATTAAATAAAGCTGAAATTATAACTCTTTGTCTTTCAGTTCTTGCAAAGTCTCCACCATCTGAAGATCTGTTTCTTGAGTAAGATAATGCCTGTTCACCAGATAAAGTTTGAAGTCCTGGAGCTTTAAGTTTAGGTGTATCCTTTTGGAAATCCCAATTATCCATTTCAATTACTGCATTAACATCTTCAAATTCTTCAGGTGTAACGTTTATTTCTACTCCCCCTACAAGATCGATTACTTTAGGTAAGGTTGTAAAATCAACAGTAGCAAAGTCTTCTATATTAAGCCCAAAGTTCTCATTTATAGTTTTAATAGCAAGTTCAGGTCCACCATATGCATAAGCATGATTCAATTTATCCTCGCCATAGCCATCTATTGGAACATAACAGTCTCTCATTAGAGATGTTACTTTTATTTTATTGTGTATTGGATCAACGGTAAGAATCATCATGGAATCGGAACGACCATTAGGATCCGTTGGTGAAGTATCTGTACCAAATAGCATGATATTTTTTATTTTTGTATATTGATCATAGTCTTTGAATTCATTGCTATCAGCTATGCCCAAGTTAGAGTTATCAAGTTCTACTCTATTCATTTTGTTCATTGTATTAACAAATATAGTTCCTCCAATAGTAAGAGCAAGAACTATAATAAATAAGAGTGTCATACCTATTTTAAATCCTAAGGATTTTTTCTTTTTTTTCTTTTTTTTCTTTTTGATATTTGTTGTATTTTTATTTGTGGGTTTTCCTTTTCTCGAATTATTTTTTTCATCTGACATAATTCCACGTCCTTTCATAACTTATATTGTATCACCTAGGTTGGCTTGTGTAAATAGTTTAGTAAATTTATGGATATATATAGAATATTGTGTAGATATATGGTAGATTTGGATTGTAAACTTTAAGCACTAAGAATGAAAAGGAATATTGTAGGGACGCATCCAGCACTACATAATCAATACGATTTAAATCACCTAAAAGTTCGTGTTGGAGTAAATAAATTAATTCCAGGCTTAACAGGGTGG
>DALZNT010000085.1:6893-15775 GCA_032005505.1 Clostridium sp.
GAAAAGTGTTTCTTATTTAATATTAAAAATGTAGATAAAGTGTTAAAAATAGAGAAGAGACATTAATTAAAAGACATATTTCGGAAGAAAAATTTGATTTGAATAAAAAATAGAAATTAAATATGATGGATATATGAAAATAAATCGCAAAAAAAGTGTGGCAAAAAGCGGGAAATTGTGGTAATATACTCTTTGTAGAAAAGATTTTGAAATTTAGAAATATATTTATAAATAATACTTATTTACATCATAAATAAGAGTTTTGTCGCGTTTAAATAACAATTTATCGAAATGTATATTCAAATACCGCTCTTAAATTTAGAATATTCTTTAAATTTATTGGTATTTGGTGAAACAATATATATAAACTTAAAGAGGGGGTACTATGGAAGAAAATTTTGAAGAAGTTATCAGTATTGCAGAAATTATTCAGTCGTTAAAGAAAAGGTGGAAACTGATACTTATATGTACGATGGTAATGACCATATGTGTAACGGCTTTTACACTATTTCTAGTAAAGCCAAAGTATGAGACAAGTACCAAATTATTCATTGGTAAAGAACAAGGCTCTCAGGAAGCCTATAATAACAGTGATGTACAGATGTATCAGCAGCTTTTAAAGACTTACTCCGAGGTTATAAGAACTAGAGATGTAGCTAAATCAGCAATTGAAGAAGCAGATTTAGACATTGAAGTAAAAGATGTCCTAGCAAATTTATCGGTAGTAACTTTAGCAGATACTCAGATACTTCAGATCAAATACGAAAGCACAAATCCAGAAGAAGCCATGAAAGTAATAAATGGGGTTAAAGAAGAATTTATGAAGGTGGCAGTAGAGTTAGTTCCAAATGGAAACATCCAAATACTTGAGGAAGCTACTTTCCCAAATAAGCCAGTAAGTCCGAATAAAAAAATGAATATAGCAATAGGATCAATCTTAGGACTTATGATAGGAATTGGACTTTGCTTCTTATTAGAATTTTTGGATAATAGTTTTAAGACAAAAGAACAAATGGAAAGAGAATTGGGTATTCCTGTTTTAGGAGTGATTCCAAAGATTGATTAAGGAGGATGAAATTTGGAGGAGCAAGTAATTAGTATTGGGGAAATACTAGAGTCGTTAAAGAAAAGATGGAAGATGATTGTCATAATAACATTTAGTGTAACACTTCTATCAGGAGTTATAAGCTTCTTTGTGTTAAAGCCACAGTATGAAGCAAACACAAAGGTGTTTATCGGTAAAGAAGAAGGGTCAGAACAGGGATATAATCAAAGTGATGTAGTAATGTACAAACAGTTAATGAAGACTTATTCAGAAACTATAAAGACTAAGGATTTAGTTGGACGAGCTATTGAATCCGTTGATACAGAGTTAGAAGTTAAAGATATTTTAACTGAATTAACTGTTGTTAATGTAGCAGATACACAAATACTTGAAATCAAGTTTCAGGGTGGGGACCCAAAAGAGGCTAGAAATATTGTAGAGGCAGTAACTAATGAATTTATTAAAACTTCAAAGATGTTAGTAGTTAATGGAAATGTAAGAGTTATAGAAGAAGTGGTGACTCCAGAAAAACCAGTGAGTCCAAATAAAAAGATGAATGTAGCTATAGCTTTTCTACTAGGACTTATGGTTAGTATAGGAATATGTTTCTTACTAGAATTCTTAGACAATACTTTTAAAAGTAAGGAACAACTTGAAAGAGACCTTGACTTACCTGTACTAGGAACTATACCAAATTTAATTGAGGATTAATTTTAAGGAGATAGATTATGATAGTAGAAAGAGAACCAAAGTCTATAGCAGCGGAAAGTTATAGAACTCTTAGAACAAATATACAATATTCTTCCTTTGATGAGGATTATAAAGTTATAGTAGTAACAAGTTCTGAGCCAAACGAAGGAAAGAGTACTACAGCAGGAAATTTAGCACTATCTTTAGCACAAGGTGAAAAGAAGGTAATTCTAATAGACTGTGATTTAAGAAAACCTTCATTACATAAGAAGTTTAAGATTTCTAATACCTTAGGACTTTCTAATGTAATTGTTGAAAAAGAGAATGTAACAAATGTAGGTCATAAATACAATAAGAATCTTACAGTGCTAACTTCGGGAAAGATTCCGCCAAACCCAGCAGAGATGCTAGGATCAAAGGCAATGACAGCACTTATAGAAGCAATGAAAAAGATATTTGATTATGTAATCATAGATACGCCACCTGTACAGGCTGTTGCAGATGCACAGATTCTATCCACAAAGGCAGATGGAACAATACTTGTGGTTAGAGCAGAAAAGACAAAGAAGGATTCAGTACAAAACAGCATAGACTTATTAAAAAAGGTTAATGCAAATGTAATAGGAACAGTTTTAAATGGACTTGAAGCTAATAGAAATAATTATTACTATTATTACGGTGAGAATTAATATGTATGATTTTCACAGCCATATTGTATATGGAGTAGATGATGGTGCAAAAGATAGAGAAATGACAATAGAGATGCTAAAGACAGCAGTGGAGAGTGGCACAGATAAAATTATTGCCACTCCACACTATGTAAGGGGAAGGTTTCAAGTTCCAAGGGATGAGATAAATGCGGGAGTTAGAGAGTTAAGAGCTCTAGCTAAGGAGAATAATATTGGCATAAAGATTTATGAAGGCCAAGAGGTTTATTACAGCAAAAACATTTTAAGCTATTATGAAGAAGGTGTTATAAACACCATAGAGAATACGAGGTACATGCTTCTAGAGGTTCCAATAAGGAGTTTTGATATAGAAGAGGTACTAGATACACTTTATGAACTTCAGCTTAAAGGAATAGTAATAATCCTAGCTCATCCTGAAAGATATAGAGACTTTATAAAGGAACCCTCGCTGATAAATAGATTTATAGCCGAGGGATTTTTATTCCAATTAAACATGGGAAGCATAACTGGAGGCTTTGGGAAAGATGTGAAGAGAACTGCCGAAATATTCGTGAAACATAGAGTTTACAGTGTAGTAGGTTCTGATGCACATAGAGCAGAGGTAAGAACTACAGATATGAGAAATGGAATCATAGAGCTGGAAAAAATAGTGCCAGGCTATGTTGAGGAAATTAATATTAACTCTGAGAGAATTCTTGAGGATATTAAGATATCTTTTGGTGGTAAAAGAATTGAGACGAAAAGAAGTCTATTTGGACTCTTCGGAAGAAAGTAAAGAATAGGTTTAATATATAAAAGGAACTATGAAGTATAGTCTATATCTGGGCACTTGGACTATATGGAGTTAGTAGTGCAACCCACTTTTATTTTTATATAATTAATTTAAGTTGGGGGAACTGAGAAGTATAGTCTGTATTTGGGCACTTGGGCTATATGGAGTTAGTAGTGCAACCGACTCCTATTAAGATAAATATTATTTTAATTGGGGGGAAATTATGTTAGGTAAAAGGGAAATTAGAATGCTATTACTAATGATAACAGATATTCTAATTATAATGGCTTCATATATTTTGAGTTGTTATATTAGATTTAATGTTTATCAATTTAATGATTACATTGGGATAATAATTAAATATAGTCCAATAATAGTATTGGTTTATTTTACTATATTGTGGTCATTTAAGATGTACAAAAGAATATGGAGAAGTGCAGGGATAGATGAAGTTATACAGGGAGGACTAGCTTGTGCTTTAGCAGGTATGACGAACTATGTAATAATGGAATTTGTGTCAATTAGAGTGCCAAGAACAGTGACAATTGTGGCATGCATATTAATTACAATTGGAGTTTTATCAGTAAGACTTTCTTACAGAGTTATCAGAAGGTTATTACAATATAACGATATGGCAAAGAAACAAGGAAAAGAGAATGTACTTATTGTAGGTGCAGGAGCTTGTGGTCAAATTATTATAACAGAGATTTTAAGAGAAAAATCAGATAAGTATAATATTGCAGGACTTATAGATGATAATAAAAATAAATTAAACACTTATCTAAAGGGATATAAAATTTTAGGTGATAGAAGTAATATACAGGAAATTGTAAAAGATAAACATGTTAATACTATTATTATTGCAATACCGTCAATGAGTAGTGAAAATAGAAAAGCTGTAGTTGAGTTATGTAATAAAACTAAGGCTAAGGTGAAGATAATTCCTGGTGTATATGAACTATTAGATGGAAAAGTGAATCTAAATAAAATGAGAGATGTAGATTTAAAGGATTTACTTGGCAGACCAGAGGTTAAGCTTGATAAGGCTGGAATTAGTGAATACTTATGTGGAAAGACAGTTTTAGTAACTGGAGCAGGAGGGTCTATAGGTTCAGAGCTTTGCAGACAAATAGCTTCCTTTAAACCAAAGAAGTTAATTTTGGTGGATATATATGAAAATAATATATATGATATTCAAAATGAATTGTCTAGAAAAATACCAGAACTTGAAAAACAAGTTCTTATAGCATCTGTAAGAGATAGAAAAAGAATAGATGAAATATTTAATAAGTACAAACCACAGGTAGTATTCCATGCTGCAGCACATAAGCATGTGCCGTTAATGGAGGATAATCCTTCAGAGGCAATAAAGAATAACGTTAAGGGAACTTTAAATGTTTCAGAATGTGCTGACAAATATGGAGTAGAAAGATTTGTACTAATTTCTACGGATAAGGCTGTTAACCCAACAAATGTTATGGGAGCATCCAAGAGATTATGTGAGATGGTAGTACAAGCTATGAATAATAGTAGTAAAACAGAATTTGTAGCAGTTAGATTTGGTAATGTTCTTGGAAGTAATGGTTCAGTGATTCCACTATTTAAGAATCAAATTAAAGAAGGTGGACCTGTAACTCTAACTCATAAGGATATAACAAGATACTTTATGCTGATACCAGAAGCAGCGCAATTAGTGCTTCAAGCAGGAGCTTATGCAAAAGGTGGAGAAATCTTTGTTCTTGATATGGGAAAACCAGTTAAGATATATGATTTAGCAGAGAATCTAATTAAACTATCAGGATTTGAACCTCATGAAGATATAAAAATAAAAGTGATTGGGTTAAGACCAGGAGAAAAACTATATGAAGAGCTTCTAATGAGTGAAGAAGGATTAACTGAAACGGATCATGAGAAGATATTTATTGGGAGACCTGGGGAATTTGAGATTAGTGAAGTAAAGAAGAGTATAGAAAGATTACTAAGTGTTTCAAATACTTGGAATATAGATGAAGTTAAAGCTATGTTAAAGGAAGTTGTGCCAACTTATGAAGAGCCAAGTCATCATAAAGTTAATAATGAAAATATAGACGAAGTTGCAGTAAATTTATAAAGGGGTTGAGGTAAAATGGAGAATAAAAGAATTTATTTAGCATCACCACATCTTGGTGGGTTAGAAAAAGAATTTGTTAATGAAGCATTTGACACAAATTGGGTAGCACCACTTGGTCCTAATGTAAATAATTTTGAAAAGGAGCTTGCTGATTATGTAGGAAGTAAATCAGCGGCGGCACTTGTTTCAGGAACTTCGGCTATTCATCTAGCATTAAAAGCTCTTGGAATAAAAAGAGGCGATAATGTATTTTGTACAAGCTTAACATTCTCTGGAAGCTGTAATCCTATAATGTATGAAGGTGGAGAGCCAGTATTTATAGATTCAGAACCAGAAAGCTGGAATATGTCACCGATTGCTTTAGAAAAAGCCTTTATAAAGGCTAAAGAAGAAGAGAAAATGCCGGTAGCAGTTATAGTAGTACATCTTTATGGACAAAGTTCAGATTTAGATAAAATAATGGAAATCTGCAATAGATATAGTACTCTAGTTATTGAAGATGCAGCGGAGTCATTAGGAGCTACATATAAAGGAAAACAAACAGGAACCTTTGGTGAATTTGGGATTTATTCTTTTAATGGAAACAAAATTATAACTACATCAGGTGGGGGAATGCTTGTGTCAAATGATGAAGAGAAAATAGCAAAAGCTAGATTCTGGGCAACACAGTCAAGAGATAATGCAAGACATTATCAGCATACAGAGCTCGGATATAACTATAGAATGTCAAATATAGTTGCAGGAGTAGGTAGAGGACAGTTAAGAGTTCTAGATGAGAGAATAGCTCAAAAGAAACATATTTTTGAAAGATATGCTGAAGCATTCAAGGCTATTAAAGAAATTGAAATGATGCCTATATGTGAATATGGTGAGCCAAACTACTGGTTATCATGTATGACGCTTAAAGAAGGTAGCAGTATTAAACCACTAGATATAATTCTAGCTTTAGAAGAAATGAACATTGAATCAAGACCTATATGGAAGCCAATGCATATGCAACCTTACTTTGGTGAATGTGAATTCTTCAATCATAATGAAGCCGGAATAAGTATTTGTGAAGATATATTTAATAGAGGTTTATGTTTACCATCTGATACTAAGATGAGTGAAGAAGATATTGATAAAGTTATTGGAATTGTAAAAGAATGTTTTGAACTAGGGGAAGTGCTAGATATGGTAGCAGCAACTAGTTACACAAAGTAGTAGGAGGTTCTATGGAAGAGTTAGCTGAAAAAGATTTAGAGTTGCTAGAAATTCAAGCTGAAAATATAGAATTAATTGAATTAAAACAGTTTGATAAATTTTTGAAAAGAGTATTTGATTTATTTGTTGGAAGTTTAGGGCTAGTTATTACATTTCCAATAATAATAATAAGTGCTTTGCTAGTAAAAGTTTGCTATGGTGAATCTGGATTTTTTACTCAAATTAGAATTGGTAAAGATGGAAAGAAGTTTAAGATTTGCAAGATAAAAAGTATGTCATCTAAAGTAAAGCACGATACAAATGTTACTACTGATAATGATCCTAGAATCACAAAGTTAGGTAAAATTTTTAGAAAAACTAAAATAGATGAATTGCCTCAGTTAATTAATGTAATAAAAGGTGAAATGAGTTTTGTAGGACCGAGACCAGATGTTGAAGAAGTAGTAAATACTTTAAATGAGGCAGAGAGAAAATTATATCTTTCTGTAAGGCCAGGCATTACCGGACCAGCAACATTAAAATATAAAAATGAGGAGGAAATTTTAGCATCAGTAAAAGATCCTGAAAGATATAATGTAGAAGTTATATTTAGAGATAAAGTAGAAATAAATTTTGAATATATACGTGAGTATTCATTTATGAAGGATATAAAGTATATAGTGGAAACGGTATTGTAGCAAAAGGTTAGTATGTAAAGAAAGTGAGAGATGAGAGTGTTCGAGTTGTATAAATTGAATAGCAGTGAAATATCGAACAATAAAAAAGAGGTTGAAGAATTTAAGATAAAGATATTCGAGCCATCGTTAACCAATTTAGAGTTATATAATGATAAATTGATTAATCTATATTTTTATATTATTACTTTTGGTAAAGTTAAAATCTATTATATAGAACATGAAAAACAAATTGTTCATAAATCTTATTGCATGAATAAAAATTATAAATTTACGTTTATGACAAAAATGGATATACACATTGGACCTTGTAAAACAGAAGAAAAGTATAGAGGAAAAGGGATTTATCCATGTGTTATATATAATATTCTAAAAAATGAAGGATTTGAAAATGCATATATGATAATAGATTCTGAGAATTATTCATCTCAAAATGGGGTAATCAAGGTAGGATTTAAAAAAATTAATAAATTGTTATATAACTCAATAATAAAGCAATATAGAGTTGCAAAGTGAGGAGAATATAGTATGAAAGAAGATTGGAAAATTTATAATCATGCATTGATACCTAATACACCACCTCATGAAGTTCCTAATACAGATGAGTTAAAAAATGGAAAAATTCTTAAAAAGGTCTTATTTGCAAGATATACTACAGATTTTGATTGTGGATATGAAACCGAGTGGTGGTATTTGATAAAAGATGATGAAGTTGACTTATCAAAGTTGCCCTCAAAGAAAAGATATGAGATAACTAAAGGATTAAAGTACTGTGAAGTTAGAAAAATATCTATTAATGATTACTTAGAGGAATTATATAAAGTATATTATGAAGCCTTTAGTAGCTATAAAAAAGTAGGCAAACCTCAATGTAAAAAGAGCTTTTTTGAGGAGTATAGACTAAATGATATAAATAAAAATATTGAATTATATGGAGTCTTTTTAAAGGAGAATAATGAGTTAGTAGGGTATTCTTTAAATAAGGTATATGATGATTTTGTTGAATTATCCACTGCTAAATTTATGCCTAAATATTTATCTAAAAATATTTCGGCTGCATTAGTATATTCTATGATGGTAGAATACTTAAATCTACAAAATAAGAAGTATGTAAATGATGGGGAAAGAAGTATACGTCATGATACCAATTTTCAAGACTATTTAATAAAGTATTTTGGATTTAGAAAAGCTTATTGTAAATTGAACATTGAATATAATTCAATTGTTAAACTAGCTGTAAGTATATTATATCCATTTAGAGATATTATAAGAAAATTTAATAAAAGTGCTATCATTAACAATATTAACTCGGTTATTATTATGGAAAGTATTAGGAGAAGTTTCGTTATATAATAGTGTAAATCGAGATATGAAAAACAATGTTGAGAGGTAATAAAATGAATGATGATTTAGTGTCTATAATTACTCCGTCATATAATACTGGTAAGTTTATTAAAGAATCTATAGATAGTGTACTTGCACAAAGTTACAATAATTGGGAGTTGATAATTATAGATGACTGCTCTACAGATGATTCTGTAAAGATTGTTGAAACTATAATTAATAGACTCAAAGACAATCGTATAAAACTTATTGTCAATGATAATAATAGCGGAGCTGCAATTTCAAGAAACAAAGGGTTGAAAATGGCAAAAGGAAGATGGATTGCATTTCTAGATAGTGATGATTTATGGGAACC
>DALZNT010000086.1:0-15478 GCA_032005505.1 Clostridium sp.
TAAATTTATTTTCCTTCTGATCTTTAAAAGTCATCACTAGCTTTCTTTCCATATTCCTCACTCCTTCTCTCAATTATAATTACTTTAATTCTCTTAGACTTCTTACTCTTATATAATCTATAGAATACTACTCTTAGATTACCTGGTACACGTAGCTTATTGATTAAAGATACTATATCTCTCAATGCAAAATAAACTACCTTCCCCATTTTTAGCCTTCACTTAAAGTAAAGTCATCGATTTTCTTAATCTCTGTAGGCTCGCTAAGTAGGACTGCTCCAATAGCTGCACCTACTGCATATATTTCCTCGTCTGTAGCTGTGGCACTCACATTTGAGAACTTCTGACTAGCTATCTTAGGTGATCCATCTAAATTTTGCCCCTTTTCAAATCTAATAACTAGGGCTGTGTTGTTTTTAATATTTGATACTGCCATGTTATCAACTCCCTTCATTGATATATATGCATTGTGAAGGGACTAGTGTAAAAAATAAACGCCACTAAATTCAGCTTTAACAACATGGAAAAAGCCCCATGCTACTGCATAGGGCTTGTACTTTGTAATTCACTGGACCTCCGAGGTCCTTATTCTGGAAGCTTGCTTCTGGAATTTGCTACCCCTTCAATGTCTACAGGTGCTTCCGAGGGAATGGCTTGGCCAACTGAGATGCTAGATTGGGGAAATTAAAAGATTTCACCACTGCTTAGTTGTAATATACTATAATAAAGATTTATCCACCAAAAGTTTTGTTTTTCCTTGATTTATCAAAATAGTTTTTAATATCGCAGTATGTATACATCCAGTTACAACTGCTGCAAGCCTGCTTAAATGACATCCCTGTAGCAATATAGCATAATGGTTTTATTGTGGCAACAGTTTTCATTACAATATAACAAATTAGTAAATTAAGTAAAGTAACAGAAATGGTACCTAAAAAACTATTTGCCTGAATTCCTACTGTTCCAAACATACTTAAAAGTATTAAATGCATAAAGTAAATTGGCATTGATAACGCCACAAGTGGCTTAATGATTTTCTTCATAAAGGATGATATACCTGAAACATTTTGCTTGAAAAGAAGGAAAACACAACTTGCAAGTACTACTTCATAGCCACTACTTTGACTTTGGAAAGTCTGGTCAAATGCTCCTGTTTTTATTGTTAAAGCATAGGTGCCATATGTGATTATTAGTAAATCAACTGTTGCAATAGTGATTAATAACCAATTTGGTATTTTACGCTTATAACTAGCAAGAAAATATCCAAGTATAAATGTAAGTAAATGCCCTCCAAAAAATTGTAGCTTTACAAACAAGTCCACTGCTGCATACTGTTTAACTGAAGATGGCAGAATGGCAATAACCATTACATTAAGTGAAACTAGTCCTATAAGTGAAACCGTAAATATCTTTCCTTCTCTATCTAAGGACTGAATCCCACCATATAGAAGTGGTGAAATAATGTATATCGCAATAAGTGTATACATAAACCAAAAATGTACCATTATTGGTGCACTTATAGATTTTAATAAATATACAAAAAAGGATTCAAAGGGTTGATTATTACTAAATGTATACCAAATTGATGCAACTATTGTCCATCCAATTAGGGGTATAATTAAGTGAGGTAGTCGTTTTTTTAAAAGAATTGAGATGTTAGCAGTTTTTTTATTTGATAGCAACAGATAGCCAGACATCATAAAAAATAAAGGCACTGCAATAAAGGCTAATGAAGTGAATAAATTTAATAATTGCCAATTTAAATTTACTTCTCCACGTAAAGGTCCAGCTGCAACGTGCATAAAAATTACACTGATCGCACCAATGATTCTTAAATAGTCAAAATAATCTAAGTGTTCTCTTTCATTCATAATCTATCAATCCAATCTTCTTAATTTCTATTTTAGCCGTATAATTTAATTATTCTATTTTGAAAACAATTTATCAAAATAATTATTTTCATCC
Source organism: Clostridium sp. (assembly GCA_032005505.1). Taxonomy (GTDB): domain Bacteria; phylum Bacillota; class Clostridia; order Clostridiales; family Clostridiaceae; genus Clostridium_J. The sequence goes on from DALZNT010000086.1 coordinate 1,966, forward strand.
ACATATCAGTATAATTCATAACTTTTCCCCTGTCAACTTTCCCCGTTCTGTTAAGTTATATGAACATTGCACTTCTCAACCCTTGGAAATATAATAAGTTTACTTAATACTAAATATCCCCCAAGAAAATGAGAGAAGAACAATGAACAAAACAAATGTAAAATGTCCTCGTCGCCACTCTGATGAACTATATAAGTTTGGTTTGGACAAGCAGGCTAATCAGAAATATCAATGTAAAAAGTGCAAGCGTCAATTTGCTCATGATTCCGTCAGTGATAAGGCGCAGCTAAACTATCCAAGATGTCCTAAGTGCGGCAAGGCAACTTATCTACATCATAAATATAAGCACTATAATTGTTACAAATGTGGTAACAAGACTTGTAACCACATAATTGTCCAATATCATAACACTAATATTTATATGCCCTCTAGCGAGGATGTTACTGGCTCTCTTACAATGAAAGGCATGAGATTTTCACGGTTCTTCCGCATATATGAGTAATCTATAACATGACCTTGGCTTTTAATAAATCAAGCCCTGCTTTTTCATACATTACTCGCTTTATCATTTTCAAGCGGCTATTATTACCTTCAACGTATCCATTACTCAGAAGACTGATTACAGCTTGTTTTATAGCTTCTAAATCTTTATATAGCCCGTCAATAAATGTTTTTATTTTTTGATACTAGAAGCTTGATATTTCTCGAGGTAACCTATTAAATCGTCAAGACACTTATTATGAAATACTTTTTTAAATTCCTTAATACAGCTCTGTAATTCAGATAACAATGGATATTTATCAAAAATATATTCTTTATGCTCGTTAGATAGCTTTTGATTAGTCCACAAACTAGTAAGTACGTCTTTTCTATGTACATAATGCAAATTCAATTTTGTTCTATTAACTGGTTTACCAGCAATATTTGTGCGTGTACGATAATCCATGTCTTTCTCTTCCAATAATTTCTTACAATAGGTATAAAAATTTGTTGCTTTACCTTTATAACCTTCTTCTATAATAAGTTTTAGAATATTTTTTAGTACCATCCCTTCTATCATATTCTTTGTGATGATTACTTCAAAAGGATCTAATATAGAAGGATATCTCCTTCCCCCAAGCACACTTCGACACAAAATATCTAGATCACCATCTTTATACTTTCGTATAGTTCTATAAGTATGTCCAGTAAGAGAACGAATATAACTAGGTGTATATCCCTCTAACAGTAATTTTTATACCTTTATGATTTCATCTTTACGCCATATCTCTGCGTCTGATAACTCATTTTTTTTAGTTTCAGTTGGAGATACTACTTCAATGTTAGCTGATAAATCATTTGGAACAGGTATTTGATTAGGCATGACACTTGATATAGCCTCTTTAACTGCTTTGAATAAGTTTTGATATAAATGAAATCTGTCAGCTATTTGTACAGCCGTTGGCAACACTTCAGATATTGCTTTTGCATAAGCACTTGCCCTATCTCTTGTAACAATTTTAATATGTGTATTATTCTGTAACCATTCCTTTAACGTAGAACCATCTCGTCCATCAAGTAGTGTAATAGGTTTTCGAGTGATGCCATCACAAATAATAGTTCCATAAGTATGACCTTTTTTATAAGCCCAATCATCAACACCAATAACTTCACTAGGGGCTACTGTATAATCCACATGATTTTTCTTTAGTAGTCGTATAATACTATCTCCACTTATATTAATCCCCATTTGTTTACATATACGAGCTGCACCCTCACAGCTCGTATGTGATGCAATAGTAATAATTAATTGTTCTAAGCGTTCAGTCTTACGTCTATATCTACCAGTAAAACCTTCTAGTTCCTCAGCAAACACTTTTATATTGCATTTATCATTAATGCAGTAGTACCTATATGCAGTAACTTCTAATGATACATATTTTCCAAGGATAGATAAATCATTGATTTTTCTAATATAGGTACTATGATAATTTTTACTTGTGCACTTGCATTTATGACACAGACTTTCCCTTGTTACTGATTTTAGGGTGAGATTAATTGTGTCCTCAGTAATTTTATGGTCTTTAATTGTGATGTTGTCTGGATAAAATTGTTGTAGGCTAAGTGAATTATATTTGTTCATTAATTAAGTCGTCTCCTAAAGTTGTAAGTTGACTTATTCTAACACATTAATATTGTATCTTCTATGCTAATATACTCACATATGCGGAAGAACCTCTAAATGACTGAAATATTCATTCTTTTCAGATTTATCCCACCAGTGTCAAAATCCACTGGTTTTGACTGTACTTCGTATTAACGATGCTTCATCAGCTCTTCACTTTCGTTCAGCTTTATGGCACTCACCTGACTAATTTATTTAGCCTTTTGCCTTTACGCTCAGCACCCTAACTTTTGATTACAGCACCTAAAGGTGGTTTGAAACCTACACCTAAATATCGATTTTGAGGGGCCCTCCCTCATCTTTTATAAATCATGAAATGACTTAGTCATTTCTTCAGGACACACTTTGACGCTTACGTTTTAATTTAAGTAGTAAGTGGTTATTTCGATTTTATAAAATTCTATTCTCCATAGAAAAACTCATGAATACCATTTGTAGCTTGTTCTAAGTCTGTTACATAATAATATGTTCCATCTATCATATCTCCACCTGAGTATTCTGGTTCTGGAAATAGCTTTTCAGACATATTAGCTTGATATCCACCTTTAATTATCTCAACAGCTAGATTAGTCATAGCTGTAGCATCCATAGTTGTCATAAGGTTTGAGGATAATTGAGTTATAATCGGTAAAACATCTGGAATCTTAATCTCTTTACTCTTCTCTGCAAGCTTTAGTAAAACCTCTCTCTGTCTCTCTGTTCTCTTGAAGTCCCCACCAGCTGTTGATCTAATTCTAGAGTAGGCTACTGCTTGAATTCCATTTAGGTTATATGTACCTGGAACTGTTATATTCTCTGGTGTAACTCCCTTTATTCCAGCTATTTCATTTATAGATCCATTAATAGTTTTAACTTCTTCTTCATCTACTTCAAGCTCAACACCATTAAGCCTGTCTATAATTTCTGCCATTCCAAAGAAATTAACTACAACAAAATCAGTTATGTTTAAATTAAAGTTTTGATTTAAAGCTTTTACCATAAGGGTTGGACCACCAAAAGCATAGGCATGATTAATCTTGTCCATTCCATAGCCTTCAATATTAGCATAGGTATCTCTTGCAACTGATGCCAGCTTCATTGACTTGTTTTCCCTATCGATGGATAAAATCATTATACTATCTGCTCTTGTACCATCAAACGCTCCTATAACTCTTGTATCCACGCCTAAAAGAGCTATATTAATATAACGCTCATTTGGTCTATAGGTTCCATAGGTTACCTCAGGCTCCACTTCTGGCTCTGTTGCAGTAATCCCTAAATCTTCTGGCTTTACATCTACCTTTTTAATATTTCCATAAATCTTACTAACAAATAATCCTCCTGAAATAATTATTGCTAATAAAACTACTACTACTGAAATTATAATAGGCTTCTTTGATTTTTTTCGCGGTCTTCTTTTTTTGCTTTCCTGTTTATTTTCTTCCATAATTATATACCTCTCCCCATATTATGATAAATTGTCTATTGATAATTATACTATAATTTTTTAAATCTTTGTTTTAATTTTAATATTTTACCTTAAAATGTTTATAGGATATACTACTTCAATATTTCTAATTCATAAAAATCAAACCTCTCGCTACAATTCTATATAGTAACAAAAGGCTTGATATTTAAAAATCTTATTTATACTATTGTCCTCAGATAATCTAAAAAGCCGTCACGAAGCTCTGGCTTTCTTAAAGCATACTCTACAGTTGCTTCTAGGAATCCTAGCTTATCGCCTGCATCATATCTTCTACCTTCAAAATCATAGGCATACATGTCCTCTTCTTTTATTAATTTAAGAAGTGCATCGGTAAGTTGAATTTCATTACCTTTACCTGGAGCTGTACTGTCTAATATTTCAAAGATTTTTGGAGTGATTATATATCTTCCTAGGATAGCTACATTAGAAGGTGCTTCCTCAACAGATGGCTTTTCTATTAAGTTTTCTACCTTATATACTCCATCCTTTATATGTACTCCACCGACAATACCATACTTATTTACAGCAGTTTCTGTTACTGTTTGTACTCCTAATACAGATGTTCCATACTCATTATGGCAATCTATAAGCTGCTTTAAACAAGGAGTTTCATCATTATATACTATATCATCTCCTAAAAGCACTGCAAAAGGCTCTTCTCCAACAAAGGTTCTAGCACAATTAATAGCATGTCCAAGCCCTCTAGGCTCCTTTTGCCTTATAAAGTGTATATTAACCATATCAGAGATGTCTCTAACCATCTTAAGCATTTCATCCTTACCAGACTTCTCAAGCTCCATCTCAAGCTCAATAGATCTATCAAAATGATCCTCTATGCTCTTCTTATTTCTTCCTGTAATAATAAGAATTTCTTCAATACCAGATGCCACACACTCTTCAATGATATATTGAATAGTAGGTTTATCTACAATAGTTAGCATTTCCTTCGGCTGAGCCTTAGTTGCAGGTAAAAATCTTGTACCCAGACCCGCTGCTGGAATTACTGCTTTTCTTACTTTTTTCATAATTATCTCCATCTTAAATCCTATATTTTACTTCTTACTTCACCTTATAATACTCAACATACCAGTCAGCAAATCTTTGTAATCCTTCTTCAATACTTGTTGATGGCTTAAAGTCCACTGCTTTCTGAAGTTTATCCGTAGAAGCATAAGTAGCTGGAACATCTCCAGGCTTTATTGGTTCAAATACCTTTTCAAACTCAACTTCTCTTCCTAAAGCCTTTGTTAATGCTTTCTCTAAAGCCCTGATAAATGTCATTAATTTCTCTGGGTTATTATTACCTATATTAAATACTGTGTGTGGAGCAACTTTTTCTTCTTTTTCATTTATTCCTGACGGAGCATTGCTTAATAATCTTTCAATTCCTTCAACAATATCATCAACATAAGTAAAGTCTCTGTATAAATCATTTTCAAAGTCACCATTGTTAAATATCTTTATTGGCTCACCTTTAAAGTATTTATCTGCAAATCCAAAGTATGCCATATCCGGTCTTCCCATTGGTCCATACACTGTGAAGAATCTTAATCCTGTTGCAGGTATTTTATAAAGATGGCTATAGGTATGTGCCATTAACTCATTTGATTTTTTAGTTGAAGCATATAGTGATACTGGATTGTCAACAAAATCAGTTTCTTCAAATGGAACCTTCTTATTAGATCCATAAACTGAACTTGAAGATGCATATACTAAGTGCTCTACTGGATTATATCTGCAAGCTTCTAATATATTATAGAATCCAATGATATTACTTTGAATATATACATCTGGATTCTCTATAGAATATCTAACACCTGCTTGTGCTGCTAAATTAACAACTATATTTGGCTTGTTCTCTTCAAAGGTTTTCATTATTAAATCTTTATCTGAAATATCACCTTTTATAAAAGTAAAATTTTCAAAAGGCTTTAACTTTTCAAGTCTTTCATGTTTTAAATTCACATCATAGTAATCATTTATATTGTCAATTCCAATTACTTTACAGCCTTTTTCTAAAAGCTGCTTTGATAAATAAAATCCTATAAATCCTGCAGCTCCTGTTATTAAATATGTTTTTGTATTATCTAAAGTATTATAACTCATTAATATCTCTCCTTAAGAAGGCAATATACCAAATGATATATTGCCTTAATTTATCTTTTTATTATGCTCTTGTAGCTGCAACTTCAGCTAAAGCTTCATTTACTTCTGAACTTCTTCTTCCAATTGAGTAATACTCTACACCTGCATTTTTCATGTCTTTTACATCGTATATGTTTCTTCCATCATATACTAAAGGTACTCTCATAAGAGTTTTATATGTTTCAGGAGTTATTGCTTTAACTTCTCCCCATTCAGTGAAGATTAAGCATAGGTGAGCTCCTTCTAAAGCTTCTTCAACCTTCTCAACATAAGTTATAGATCCTTGTCCATTTTTCCCTTCTGGATAAACCTTTTTAAAGTTATCAACTCCAACTGGATCAAAAGCAAATATCTTTGCTCCTCTTTCTAATAAAAGAGGTACGTTTTCTAAAGATGGAGCTTCTCTTAAATCATCTGTACCTGGCTTGAAAGTTAATCCTAAAACTGCAACCTTTAATCCATTAAAAGTAATTAATCTATCTGAAGCTTTTTTAAACAACTTATTTTTTTGCTCTTTATTAACATCTATGGCAGCTTGAATTGTTTTTAATTCATATCCATTTTGTCTTGCTAAATACTCAAGAGCTTTTGTGTCCTTAGGGAAGCAAGAACCACCATATCCTATACCTGCATTTAAGAATTTAGCTCCTATTCTTGTATCAAAGCTCATTCCCTTAGCAACGTCTTCTATATCAGCTCCAACAAGCTCACAAAGATTAGCTATATCATTCATATATGAAATCTTTAAAGCAAGGAAGTCATTTGAAGCATATTTAATCATCTCTGCTGATCTTCTATTAACTGAAACTATCGGAAGTTTAAATGGCTCATATATGTTCATAAGAATTTCTTCAGCCCATTTACTTTCTGTTCCAATAATAATTCTTGCTGCATGTAAAGTATCACGCACTGCTGTTCCTTGAGCTAAGAACTCAGGATTTGAAGCAACTTCAACTTTAACATTATTGATTAAGAAGTCCTTTATAAACTGCTCAACCTTATCATTTGTACCAACTGGAACCGTAGATTTTACAACTACTAAACAATCCTTCTCAACATTCTCTGCAATCTGTCTTGCAACAGTTGCTATGTAACTAAGATTTGCAGAACCATCTGGCTGCTCTGGAGTTCCAACTCCTATAAATATGGCATCAGCTTCCTTATAAGCCTTTGCATAATCTGTAGTATAATGAAGTCTGCCTTCAGCATAATTCTTCTGCATTAAACCTTCTAAGTCTTGCTCATATATTGGAGAAACTCCACTCTCCATTAACTTAATTTTATTTTCATCAATATCCACACAAGTAACTTGGTGTCCTACTTCTGCAAAACAAACGCCTGCTACTAACCCAACATATCCTGTGCCAGCTACTGCTATTTTATACATAATTAATTCCCCCTGTAATCAAATTAAATTTAACTAGCTTTAAATTCCTTTACTTCTCTCTTTGTAATTACTTTTCCTCTTACTATAAGTACTACTTTCTTTATCTCTACACGCATACTAGGAAATAGATATAAAGTACATATATAAGAAACTGCACATATTCCTATTGAAATTATGCTCCATAATGTACTATTACTTAACTGCTGCAAACTATACCCTATTATCCCCATCAAGACCGCAGATATTGCAGTAGGTGAAATATTTTTAATGGTATTTATAATAGAAATCTTCATCATCAAACTCATAATTAATAAGTGAACAATAACAAACTCCATTCTTATCCATGCCCTTGCATTTACTAACACTTCAAATCCATATTTAGATGCTATAATACATGTCGGTACTAAAACAACCAAATGTAAAACTTGAGCTAAAAATGATAACTTTGGTTTTCCTTTAGCTCTATACACTTCACTCGATAAATTTCCCATAACAATCATAATTGAACTTGTAAGAGCCCATAATCCTATTACATTACTAGCTTCACTCCATCCATTTCCCAACAATATCTTTGTAGCAAAATCACTATATAAATACACGCCTATGCCTAAAGGAAATACCATAATTGATACTATTTTTTGAATTTTAAAATACATTTTTTTAAACTTTTTATCATTATCCTGTAATCTACATAATGTTGAAAATAAAACCGGTAATATAGATGCTGTAATTAATGCCATCAATGTATTTACCATCGATATTGAAGTTTTATAAATACCCAAATAATATTGACTTAATCCACTACCAATGATAAACATATCAATCCATCCAGTAAGCCATATCGACATTGCCTCTATTAAAGACCAGATACTAAATGAAAACATCTCTTTAAGAATTGATATATTATAAAACAAATATGGCTTCCATTTTGATTTTATCGTCAACACTACAGCATTATAAAGTTGCATACATATTGAACCTACAATTAAAGACCAATAACTAAAACCACAAATTGCTAATGGTATCGTTACTACAAATGGTATACATATAGAAACTATTCTAATTTTAAAAAGAGTCTTAAAATCAAATTCTCGCCTAAATAATGCCATTTGAATACTTGAAAAGGATGTCAATAATAATTGTACACATGCTATAGCTATAACGTTTCCTAATCCTGGATTGCCTACCATTCTCGCTAATTCATCTCTAAATAAAATTATAATTATCCACAAGACAATTGAAATTCCAAAATTTGTCCAAAATGCTACATTGGCATTTGCAAACTTTTCTTCTTCATTTTTAAATTCATGCTGTACTAAATACTTTTGAAATCCTGCATCAGTAAACATGTCAGCGAAACTCATAATCATAGTAATAGTTGCAACTACTCCAAATGCTTCTGGTGAAATAATTCTTGCAAGAATCATATTAGTAACAGGAGATATTATCTTAGCTACTATTTCAGTAACTGTTGACCACTTAGCTGCATTTAATACCTTATCCTGGATACCTTCATTACTCACCATCTATTTCTCCTTTTATAGCTGCTATAGCTAATTCTCTATGTGCTTCACATTCTATATAGTTTTGTATTTTAATTAGGTTACTTTTATTAAAAAATCTTTTTAATAATCTTCCTTTAAATATATATTTATCTACTCTAGCATACCAAATACCTTGTCCTGCAAATGATCTAATATAACTTCCTAAATATGTTTTTGCAAAACTAGCATATCTTTCTTCCACAAACCCATCATTAAGTATTTCTTTAGATCTACTATTAAATTCTTCTATAATTACATTGGATTCTTCTTTAGTCGCTAATGCAATAGTATTTTTCTTCTTAACAATCGGTATATAATTAATATGTAATTTTTCTCCAATATCTATATTTATTAATAACCCAGTATTCCAAAATTCATTGTCACAATCATCAAAAATAAAGTTACCTTGTCCATAAATTATAACTGAATTGTTATAATTTTCACAACATCCAATACAATGACTATGTTGACATATAACTATATCTGCACCTTTTTCAACAATCTTTCTTGAAACTTTTTGAAGATACGGAGACGGATATCGGTAATGCTCTTTCCCTCCATGATAAAGTACTATAACATAATCACATTTAGATTTTAAATTCTGTATGTGTTCTAAACTCTCCAACGGATCAAATGGATTCGCACCAGCTTTATTATGTGTTGCAATTGTAAATTCACTTTCAGCACAAGAATATATCCCTACAATTTTATTGTTTTCTTTAAGTATATATGGCTTACTAGCATCTAAAATATTTTTTCCTACACCTAAATACGGAATATTATTTAAGGTTAATAATTCTTCCGTATTTTTTAAACCTTCTTCGCCTTGATCTAATATATGATTATTAGCTAAAGTAATTAATGTAGGATTTAGTGCCTTTATTCCTTTAATTGTGCTTGTCGGTGCAGCTAAATTAGGACCACATTTTTTTATTGGATTAATTTTATCAGTAAGTGGCACTTCTAAATTTATAATTTTGTTTTCTACAGTATTCCATAAATTATATAATTCATCTCCAAGAAGAGATTTGATATCACCATAATTAAAAAAGTCAATATTAGATTGAGTAGGTACCAAATCTCCTGCTATTAAAATACTCATATTCATCCTCCTATATTTATGACAACTTGATCCAACTACCTAGCAAATAATCGTATTCCTCTGGTTCAAATAAATAAAATCCACTAGCATCAAAGAATGTTAATTCTCCGAAATACAATTTTTTATTAACATAATAAAAATCTACCCTTACATGATTGATATCCTTAGATAAAACTCTAGATAATTCTAGCATTTCATCTAACATTTCTGGTTTTTCACATTCTTCATCTATAGTAGGTAGTCCTTGACTCAACTCCATTACATTCCACTCAGTATCATAATAGTTTTGTAAATGTTCCTTAAATCTTCCTTTATGAACTTGTATGCATTTAGGTTCTCCATTAAAACACATAACTTTGTAATCATCTGGCACTTCATCATTTTCTGATATGTATTCTTCACATATTATTCTTGGTTTAACATTTTTATAAGGCCATTCCCTTCCAAACCAAAACCAACTTTTTTTCATCCATTTATTTAATTTTGCTTTTGCCTCATCTATATTTAATTCAGATTTATTTGAACAAATTATATTACAGCTTGAACCATGCGTACACTTTATAACAAATTTACCCGGTAATTTATCCCATACGATTTCATCTACATTGTTATACACACCTATAAGTGGAACCAAATACTTGTCCCCTATCTTTTCAGATATATACTCTCTAACTGCATACTTATCGACATAAGTACTGTACTCGGGCTTTCTATCATATAATTTTATCCATTGGAGCTTTTCATTAAAAGTTTTAGGATTATCTAAGTTTAACTTTTTGCCAGTTTCCCCCCAATATACAAGCTTTAAATATTGTTTATCACTTACTCTATTAAAAATTCCTTTTTCACCTAATATTCTGATCAATCTTCTTGGCGATTTTATGCATTCTAAAATCACATCTTTCTTTTTTTTTGCCATATTACAACCCACCATCCTTTAAATTACTTCACAGTTTTATTTTTTATTAATAAAATATAGATTATTAAAAGATATTATTATTCCATAAACTATCATAGAAGTAAATTCATAAAAATTAATTATGCCTATACCTAAAAAGATTAATACTATCTGCATTATTATTATAACTTTTGCTTCGTATCTTCTTTGCTTTTTATTTTGTAAAATAATACACCATGATTTTACAAGCATTATAATATATACTGATAAATATAATGTACCTCCTACAATACCTGTACATGAAAATATTTCTGCATAAGTCGAATGAGAATACGTACCATATATACTTAAATATCTAAAATTATTGTATCCTACACCCCATATAGGATTATTACTAAAAAACTCTTTACCTTCTGAGTACATGTCGAGACGTGCATATTCACCTCCTGCAAATAATGTAATTAGTCTCTGATAAATACCACTTTCCAGAATTACTTTATATAAAACACCTGTGAAAATCACAAAAACCACTAGAAAAAAAAGTACATTAATTACCTTTACTCTAATATTCTTTTCTTTTATTAACTCTTTATAGCAAAACAGAACCCATAAACATATAACAATTACTAATGCTAATAACGCCTTTCGTGATTGACATAAAATGATTGCATAACACATTATTATAATTATAAATATAGTTAGTATGTATTTTTTTCTATTATATCTATATAAATAAAATAAACCACTTGTTATACCTATCACCGCCACTACTCCAAGTGCATTAGGGTTAAAATTAGTAGCTAAAGTAACTCTTGTTGCATTTGATGCCGCTCTTATTATCCCTTGATATGGAACTCCATAGAAAACTGTTTTTGCACTGCTGATAAATGCATAAATTAAAAATACATTAATTAAAAATTCAATACTTTTTTCTTCATATGATATATAATTCATTGAAAAAATAAGTAAAACAAATTGAATAAATTGAAAAATACCATTTATAACTGCTAATTTATTTTGAGCTACAACATACCCTGAGAATAAAGAAACTAATGCAAATAAAAACCAAATAACTATTTCTAAATTTAGATAATTACATAAATTTTTCTTTTTTACCCATATATCTGTAATAACTAAAAAAACAATCAAAATCCCAATAAATGTTATAAAATTAGGTATTTGGAAAAATACATATTGGAAAAATCCAGTATAAAATAATAGTACTACAAATAAGCATTTAACGGATTTTTTTATCATATTTCCACCTAAATTCTACTTTCAATAAAATTAATTATTTTTTTTGCTCTATCTTCTACATTCAATGCTACTGCACTATTTAATGCACCTTTTGATAATTTTTCCCTTAATTCTTCATTATTCTTTAGCAATTTTATAGCCATATTAATTTCATGTATATTTTGTGGATCTATACGTATAGAGTTAGTCTCATTAAGAATATCATCATTAAATTTCAAGTTAGATGAAATAACAGGCAAACCACATGCCATAGCCTCAACTATTGCATTGCAGCACCCTTCATTAAGTGTTGGCAATACAAAAACATCACTAGAACTCAAATATTCTGAAATTTGATTATGAGATACCTTTCCACAGAAAAGCACTTTTTCACTTTTTGGTATTTGCGGTCCATCGCCTATAAATATCACTTTAACACCTTCAATATTATTTACAGCATTCATCAATCTAAGCGGTCCTTTTCTTTCTATAAAACTTCCGACAAAGCAAATAGTAAAATCATCATCACTAATTCCTAATTTTTTTCTACATATTTTCCTATCCATCTTATAGAAAACCTTAGAATCAATTCCATTAGGAAGCACTTTTATTTTTTCAAAATCCATATTTATTTTAGATTCAATCATCTCTTTATTTTTTGTAGAAACTGCTATAACTCCATTTGCACTATTCAACGTTCTTTCTATTACTTTTTCTCCTAATACATCGTACAAAGCTGAAGAACTTTCCCCACAAGCTATAAAAACTGGAATGTTATATTTTTCCCCCAGGTATGTAGCAGTTACTCCTGATGGATTTATAAAATGTGCATATATAACATCTGGTCTTTCCTTGAGTTTTTTAAACTCTTTTTCGACACTCATTTTAAACATTTTTAAAGTAATTTTAGCAGTATTGAATTTAATTATATTTTTATTTGATAACGAACAATATTTAGGTGCATATATGTTTATTTTTTTTCCTTGATCAGTTCGTTTTACCCATTTACCTTTTTGCTTTTTTTTTCTATCTAAAATATAACTATTAACACTTTGAGGTGATATAACATTACATTTTATATTTTTGTTAGCAAATTGGCACACTAATTGATCTACAAAGGTATTTCTTGGATTATTATCTGTAGGATATCCACTAGAAATTATACAAATGTTTTTAATATCTTTTTCACTCATATTAATTATCCTTTCTTGCTTTACTATAAAGTATAACGTAATCGCCGATTATTTTTTTCCAATTGAATTTACTTACATTTTTTAAACAATTTGAAGAAATGCTATTATAGTTTGATAAAATATCTTGTATTCTACATGATATTTCATTTATATCAAAACAATTAACTGCATATCCAACTTGTCCATTATCGAACTGCTGATCGAATCCTTGACCTTTTGAATAAATTACTGGTAACCCTTGAGACATAGCTTCAGCATATACAAGTCCAAAAGTTTCTGTAATTGATGGCATTACATAAATATCACTTTCTCTGTATATATTTATTAATTTATCTTTATCAATTCTATATATTTTTTCTATAAATTAATATTTACT
>DALZNT010000087.1:0-15334 GCA_032005505.1 Clostridium sp.
ATAGAAAATAATAAAGATATAGAAAATAATTTTCGAAAATCGCCTAAAAATGTGTGAAGTCATTTTTAGGTGATTTTATTTTAAAAAAATATTTATGGGCAAATAGGAGGGTTTTTCTACGTTTTCCTCAGAAATATTTCGATTTTCTTTAAATTTCTTTGTGTTATGGGTTGAAATACGTGATACACTTTATGTATAATAAATAAAGAATTTATCAAGGGCCAGAAGGGTGAGTTGTATATGATAAAAAGTATGACTGGTTTTGGAAGAGGAACATCAGAAGGTGAAATATCTAGTTTTGTAATTGAGATGAAAACTGTTAATCACAGATATTTCGAAGTGAATATTAGAATGCCTAGAACTTTAATTTCCCTAGAGGATAACATAAGAAAATATGTCAACGAAAGAGTTAAAAGGGGTAAGGTAGATATATTCGTTACTCAAAACCAAGGTGACAAGGAAAGTATGGAGGTAGTGTTAAATGAAAATATAGCGGAAAACTATGTTAATGCACTACATAAGCTTAGGGACACTTATAGCTTAAGAGATGATATCTCGGCTTCAACTTTAGCTAGATTTCCAGAGGTTTTAACTCTAAAGCAAAGGGAAGAGAATATAGAGCAAATATGGCAAGAGTTACTTCCTTCTCTTGAGGATGCAGTGTTAGATCTATGCAAAATGAGAGAAGAAGAAGGTAAAAAACTTTTAGCTGATATTACTACAAGATGTGAATGTATTTCTGGAAATGTTGATATAATAAATAGCAGAGTACCAGAAATATCAGAGGAGTATAGAAAGAAGCTGCTTAAAAAGGTAGATGAAATTCTTACTGAAAGAAATATCGATGAAAGTCGTATTGCTATGGAAGTTGTACTTCAAGCTGATAAAACATGTATCGACGAAGAAATAGTTAGACTTAAAAGTCATGTAAATCAAGTTCTTAAGACTTTAGAGATAAATGAGCCAATAGGTAGAAAGCTAGACTTTATCATCCAAGAGATGAATAGAGAAGCAAATACAATTGCATCTAAGGTTAATGATTTAAAATTAACAAATGTGGCACTGGACATTAAGAGTGACATTGAAAAGATTAGAGAGCAAGTTCAAAACATAGAATAATTAGCAGGAGGTCGGCCATGAGTGTTAAACTTATAAATGTTGGATTTGGTAATATAGTTTCAGCTAATAGAATAGTAGCAATAGTTAGTCCAGAATCAGCGCCAATAAAAAGAATAATTCAAGAAGCTAGAGATAGAGGGATGCTTATAGACGCTACCTATGGAAGAAGAACTAGATCGGTAATAATTACTGATAGTGACCATATAATACTATCTGCAGTGCAGCCGGAAACAGTAGCACACAGGTTAGCATCAAAGGGTGAAGAGCAAATTGATGAGGATGATGAATAATATGGGAACTAAAGGACAACTATTAGTTGTATCAGGACCATCAGGTGCAGGTAAAGGAACTATATGTAAAGCATTAATTGAAAAGAATCCAATATGGATATCAACTTCATGTACAACTCGTAAGTCAAGAGTAGGAGAAGTTGAAGGCGTGAATTACTTTTTCATAGAAAGGGAAGAATTCTTAAATAGAATAGACAATGATGAATTCTTAGAATATGCTGAGGTATATGGAAACTTCTATGGAACACCTAGATCAGAGGTACTTAGACTACTAGAGGAAGGCAAAGATGTAATATTAGAGATAGATATACAAGGAGCACTTAAAATTAAGTCTTCTTATCCAGAAGGAGTATTTATCTTTATTATGCCACCATCTATGGAAGAACTTAGAAATAGAATTACAAACAGAGGAAGCGAAACTCCAGAGTCACTTAAGACAAGAATGGAATCTGCTTATGATGAAATAAGCTTTGCTTCGAAATATGATTATGCCGTTGTTAATGATGAAGTTCATGAGGCCGTTAAAAAGATTGAAAGTATTATAGTAGCAGAAAAATGTAGAGTGTTTAAAATAAAAGATGAACTATTAGGGAGGTTCTAATTAATATGAGTAAAAGTAATTCAATGATAAACCCATCAATTATAGAGTTATTAAAAAAGGTAGATAACAGATATTCACTTGTGGTTGCAACTTCAAGAAGAGCAAGACAAATTATAGATGGTCAAGAGCCATTGGTTGATGAGAAGGGTTCAAAGCCTTTAACAATTGCTATCGACGAAGTAAATGAAGGAATTCTAGAAGTTACTGAAAGAGAAGACTTAGTTGAAGGTATAAAGTTTGTAGAAGAAGATATGTTTAAAACTACTGAAAAGTTAGAAGAAGTAGAACTTCCAGGAAATGCAGAAGGTGTGGAAGAAGGATTAATTTAGTATGAGTAGTAAGAGTGTTGTAATAGGAGTAAGCGGTGGAATTGCAGTTTATAAAGCACTAGATGTAATAAGTAAACTGAGAAAGCATGATATAGATGTTCATGTTATCATGACTAAATCAGCTCAAGAATTTGTTACTCCATTAAGTTTTCAATCATTAAGTCAAAACATGGTTATTAAGGATATGTTTGAGGAGCCTAGAGCTTTTGAAATTCAGCATATCTCCTTAGCAAAAAAAGCCGATTTACTTGTGGTAGTTCCTGCTACTGCAAATATTATAGGCAAAGTTGCCAATGGTATTGCAGACGATATGTTATCTACGACTATTATGGCAACTAGAGCAAAGGTTATCTTTGCTCCAGCTATGAATACAAATATGTATACAAACCCTATAGTTCAAGAAAATATTTCAAAACTAAAGGGGCTTGGATACGGATTTATTAATCCTGCTAGCGGAAGATTGGCCTGCGGAGACGTGGGAGATGGAAAGCTGGCAGATACTGAGAATATTGTAGAGGCTATTTTATCACAGCTTCATGAGCCTAAGGATTTAGTAGGTAAAAAGGTGTTAGTGACGGCAGGACCAACTAGAGCAAATTTAGATCCAGTTAGATTTATAAGTAATAAATCTACGGGGAAGATGGGTTATGCTATCGCAACTGAAGCTAGAGATAGAGGCGCAGATGTAGTTTTAGTAAGTGGACCTAGTAATGAGAAAGTTCCAGCAGGAATAAAGTTTGTTGATGTTGAAACTAATGAAGAAATGCTTAATGCTGTTTTGGAAGAGTTTAATACTACAGACATTATAGTTAAATCTGCAGCTGTAGCTGATTATAAGCCTAAAACTTATTCAGAAAAAAAGATAAAAAAAGGTCATGGAGATTTAGTTATAGAATTATCTAGGGATAATGATATCTTAAAAACTTTAGGAGAAAATAAAAAGCATCAAATTTTAGTTGGCTTTGCAGCTGAAAGCAATGATGTATTAGAAAATGCTCAAAAAAAGCTGGAGAGCAAAAATCTAGATTATATTGTAGCTAACAATATAACGGAGGCAGATGCAGGCTTTGGAACAGATACTAACAGAGTGACAATTATAAAAAGAGATGGAGCGACAGTATCTCTTGATAATATGAGCAAAAGATTAGTTGGTTATGAGCTTTTTAATATGATTTTAGGATATAAGTAAAAGAAGCGACTAAGTCGCTTTTTTTATTATATTTTAATTTGTGAAGGAGGAAAAAGCTTATGGATATGTACCTTGGAATTATTGTAAATAATGAAGCTGTTAAGGTAGATAATATATTCACCTATAGAGTTCCTGAAGAACTTCATTATAAAGCAAAAAAGGGGCGAATGGTTACAGTACCTTTTGGAAATGGAAATAAGAAGATATACGGCTTTATAGTGGATATATTTTATGAAGCCGAGGCTAATACTAAGCTCAAAGATATTGTTGATATAGATGACAGTATGGAGTTTCTAACAGAAGAAAATATTGAACTTATAAAAATTATGAGGAAAAAATATCTATGTACCTATTTAGAGTGTATAAAGGTTATGATTCCTAGTGGAATAACTAAAGGAGCTACCTTTAAAACTAAAAATGTGATAGTTGTGGGAGAACCTCTTACAGAGAAGTATAATAAGGAAAATTACATAAAGATAATAAATCTTATAAAAGAAAATAATGGTGTATATAATAAGGCTGAATTGAATACTCAATTTAATATATCCACTTCAACTATAAATACAATGATTAAGCATGGATTCCTTGGAGTTGAAAAGTCTATAGTAAATAGATTTAATGAGGTACTATATAAATCTTACAGTGAGAAAGAATTAAATCCTATTCAAAAGAAATGTGTAGATAATATTCTCATCCATAGTATGAAAAATAAGTTTCTTATCCATGGAATAACAGGCAGTGGTAAAACTGAAATATATATGAATCTAGTAAAAGAAATGATGAAGGCGCAGAAAGACTCTATAATTCTTATACCAGAGATAGCGCTTACACCACAGATGGTGGAAAGATTTAAAGGAAGATTTGGAAGAGATGTAGCTATATTTCACAGTAGACTTTCACCAGGAGAGCGTTTTGACGAGTGGATGAGAGTTAAAATGGGGAATGTTAAGGTTGCCATTGGAGCTAGATCAGCTATATTTCTACCATTCTCAAACCTGGGGTTAATAGTTATAGATGAGGAACATGAAACAAGTTATAAATCTGATAGTGATCCAAAGTATAATGCTAAGGAAATAGCTTCACTTAAATCAGAAATAGAGGGCTGTAAGGTAGTTCTTGGTTCAGCAACACCAGCAATAGAAACATATTATTCTGCAGAACAAGGAGAATATGAAATCATAACTCTAGATAAAAGAGCGGATGGAGCTAACCTTCCTACCATTGAAGTGGTTGATATGAGGGAGGAACTAAGGGCTGGAAATAAAACTATGTTCAGCAGAAGTCTTCATGAAGAAATGTGTGGAGTGCTAAATAGAGATGAGCAGGCCATTATGTTTTTAAATAGAAGAGGGTTCTCGACTTTCGTATCATGCAGAGAATGCGGATATGTATTTAAATGCGAAAACTGTGACATATCTCTTACCTATCACAGGGATAACAATTTAAGTTGTCACTACTGCGGTGCACATCAAAAAGCTATTAATACATGTCCTAAGTGTAAGAGTAAGTATGTAAAATATTTTGGAGTTGGAACGGAGCAATTAGAGCACAGTGTTAAAACATCATTTCCAGGAAGCAGACCGCTGAGAATGGATTTTGATACGACTAGAGGGAAAAATGCTTACGAAAACATTTATAATGATTTTGCGTCTAAAAGATATAATGTCCTTATAGGAACTCAGATGATAGCAAAGGGATTAGATTTTAAAGATGTAACTTTAGTTGGAGTTATAGCTGCCGATTTATCTCTTAATTTACCGGATTTTAGAGCATCAGAAAAGACATTTCAGTTAATTACACAGGTAGCTGGGAGAGCAGGAAGAGGTAAAAAGGCTGGGAAGGTAATTTTACAGACTTATAGCCCAGAAAACTATAGTATAATTTATGCTTCACAAAATGATTATAAAAGTTTCTATGAAGAAGAGATACTTATTAGAAATTTAAGAAACTATCCTCCGTTTACCAAGATATTAGCTATTAATCTAAGTAGTGAGGATGAAAAAAAATTAATAGAAAATATACAAAGATTATCAGAGAAAATAAAGATAAAAGCTGAAGAAAATGATAAAATTGAAATGTTAGGACCATGCCCTTGTGGAGTTTCTAAAATAAAGAACTCCTACAGATGGCAGGTAATCATTAAGGGGAATTTTGATGAGGACTTTGCTATGGCTATAAAAGAAATAGTTTATAATGATATAGATTATAAGGCTATAAGAATAAGCATAGATATAAATCCTAATAGTTTGTTATAAAGGAGAATTGTAGATGGCAATAAGAAATATAAGAACTAATGGAGATCCAATATTAAGAAAAGCTAGCAAGGAAGTATTAGACTTTGAAGGAAGAACTCAAATTTTAATAGACGATATGATAGATACTATGAATGATGCCAATGGTGTTGGATTAGCAGCGCCACAGGTAGGTATATTAAAAAAAATAGTAGTAATTGATATTGGTGAAGGCCCTATAGTTTTAGTTAATCCTGAGATTGTTGAAACTAATGGAGAAGTAAATGAAAAAGAAGGTTGTCTAAGCATACCAGGAAAAGAGGGAAATGTTATAAGACCTCAGTATGTAAAGGTTAAAGCCCAAGATAGGAATGGAACTGCTATAGAGTTAGAGGGAGAAGACTTGTTAGCAAGAGCTTTCTGTCATGAAATAGACCATTTAAAAGGCATATTATACATTGATAAGGTAGTAAAATAAAAAACAAAAGAAGTAGTAATTAAGGAGTTGGAATAAAAATGAATATAGTATTTATGGGAACACCAGATTTCGCAGTACCATCACTTAATGCCATAATTGAAAAATATGGAGTTAAGGCAGTGCTAACACAACCAGATAGACCAAAAGGAAGAGGAAAGTCTATGGCAATGTCTCCGATTAAAGAGGTAGCGTTAAAGCACGATATACCTGTTTATCAGCCAGAGAGACTAAGAAGAGAGCCAGAGTTAATAGAAGAGTTAAAGGCTATGGACCTAGATTTTATAATCGTAGTTGCTTTTGGACAAATATTATCTCAAGAGGTTCTTGATATACCAAAGTACGGATGTATAAATCTTCATGGCTCTTTACTTCCAAAGTATAGAGGAGCTGCACCGATTCACTATGCAATAATGAAGGGTGAAAAAGTAAGTGGAAACACTACTATGCTTATGGATATTGGACTTGATACTGGAGATATGCTTCTTAAGAATGAAGTTGAGATAGAAGAAAATATGACTACAGCAGAGCTTTATGATATTCTTAAGGAATCAGGAGCAGAGCTTTTAGTTAGAACTATTGATGGACTTTCTAAGGGTGAAATTACACCTGTTAAACAAGGTGAAAGTGAAAGTTGCTATGCAAGTATGCTAAATAAGGAAATGGCTAAAGTTAATTGGAACCAAGGAGCTCAGGAGATTCATAATTTTGTAAGAGGATTGTATTCTTTCCCAGTAGCTCACACAACTTACAATGAAGTTCCAATGAAGATTATTGAAACAAGACTTACAGAAGAAAAATCAACAAAAGTGCCAGGTACAATAATAAAGGTTGATAAGTTAGGAGTTTTAGTAGCTACAGAGGACAAGAATATCTTAATAACTAAAGTTCAATTCCCTAACAAGAAACCACTTGCAGTTGAAGAGTACATAAAAGGAAATTCTATTGAAGAGAAGATTGTATTAGGGGCGTAATTAAGTTAAAGTATTAAAAAGTGAAAGGGAGTTTTATTATGTATTTTAGTCCATTTTATGGGTTTCGTTTTGATCCAACATATCTTATTTTAGTGCCTGCTTTAATAATTTCAATATGGGCACAGATGAAAATAAAAAATAGCTATGCAAAATATTCTAAAGTTTTTAGCCGTAACGGATACACAGGAGGTCAGGTGGCTAGAATGATACTAGATGCTTATGGTCTTTATGATATTCCAATATATACAGTAAGAGGACACCTTACAGATCATTATGACCCATCAAAAAGAATAGTTAATCTTTCAAGTGATGTATATAATAGTTCATCATTAGCATCTATAGGAGTTGCTGCCCATGAGATTGGCCATGCAATTCAACATAGTGTGGGATATACACCTATAAAAGTAAGAATGGCTTTAGTTCCAATAGCTAATATCGGGTCACAGGCTTCATGGTTTTTATTTTTCATAGGAATTGTGATATCCTTCACGCCATTAATTAACTTTGGAATTATATTGTTTTCAGCAACAGTAGTATTCCAGCTAATTACATTACCAGTAGAGTTTAACGCTTCAAAAAGAGCTATAGAAATTTTACAAGCTAAAAGTATATTATATGAGGATGAAATAAAGGGTGCTAGAAGCGTATTAAATTCTGCAGCATTAACTTATGTAGCAGCGGCAGTTACTGCTATAGCACAACTTTTAAGACTCCTTGCAATTAGAGATAGAAACAATAGTTAAAAATATAGAAATACAGATAGGATGATATAAATGACAAGTGCTAGAGAAGTAGCAGTAAATACGGTGATACAGGTATTTGAAAATAAGGCTTATTCTAATATTGCCTTAAATAAAAATCTTAATGAAAGTAATCTTATAGATAAGGATAAAGGATTAGCTACGGAGCTTGTCTACGGTACTATAAAATATAAATATTCCATTGATAAAATTTTAAAGGCTTTTTTAGATAAGAAGTTTGATAAAACAGATAAGTATATAATAAATTTACTTAGAGTATGCATTTATCAGCTTAGATATTTAGATAAGATTCCTGAATTTGCAGCAGTAAATGAAGGAGTAAACTTAGCTAAAAAGAATGTTTCTGTTGGAGCTTCAAAGCTTGTTAATGGAGTTTTAAGAAGTTACTTAAGAGACAAAGATAAAAAGTACTATGACGAAAATAATTTAAGTGAAAAGCTAGCTTTTATCTACTCATATCCTCAATGGATGGTTAAGTTATTTATAACTCAGTACGGTGAAAAAGTAGGAGAAAAGATATTAAATGGACTTAATAAAAGACCTTCTGTAACTCTTAGAGTGAATTCTACAAAAGGTGATTTTGATGAAGTTGCTAAGGAGCTTGAAGAAAGTGGATATAATGTAGAAGAAGGGCAGATTTGTCCAGAGGCTATTAGAATAATTAGAGGAAGCAGTGTAGAAGATAACCCTATGTTTAGAGAGGGAATTCTTACAGTGCAGGATGAAAGTGCTATGCTTGTAGCTCCTGCTATGGATTTAGAAGAAGGTATGACTGTTCTGGACCTATGTAGTGCTCCAGGAGGAAAAACTACTCACATTGCAGAAATAATGAACAATACAGGTAGAGTTCTTGGTTTTGATATTTATGACCACAAACTGGAGCTTATAAAAAGCAATAGTGAAAGATTAGGTCTTCACAATATAGAACTTGGAATTCTTGACGCAACTAAAGAATCAGAAGAGTTAAAGAGCCTTGGAGATAGAGTGCTTATCGATGTACCTTGTTCAGGTCTTGGAATTATAAGAAAGAAGCCAGAGATAAAGTACACTAAACGTGAAAAAGAGCTAAAGGCTATTATTTCTGTTCAAAGAGATATAATGAAAAATGCAGCTGCTTATGTAAAGCCAGGCGGTATACTTTTATATTCTACTTGTACGGTTAATAAGTGGGAGAATGAGGATAACTTAAAGTGGTTCTTATGGAACTTCAAGGAGTTTGAGATGGAGCCTTTAAATTTTGGTAATGTAGATAATATTATCTATGGAGAAAATGGATGTGTAACGGTACTTCCAAATGAAAATATGGACGGATTCTTTATAGCTAAACTTAGAAGAAGATAAACAGGAGAAAAAATGAAAGATATATTAAATATAGACTTAAATAAAAAGAAAAATTTATTAGATTTAGATTTGGAACAGCTAAAGGTATGGATGAAGGAGAATGGAGATAAGGAGTTTAGGGCAAAGCAAGTATTCACATGGATATATAAGGAAGTTGTAAATTTTGCGGATATGAACAATGTGCCTAAGTCTACTCTAGAAAAACTAGAAAAGCATTTTTATATAGGTGTTCCAGAGATAGTTGAGACTTATAAATCTAAAAATAGTGAAACTAGAAAGCATCTCTTCCTTTTAGAAGATGGAAATGTGGTTGAAGGCGTTGTTATGCAGTACAGCCATGGTAATTCTATATGTATATCAACTCAAGTTGGTTGTAATATGGGATGTAAATTCTGTGCTTCAACTCTAGACGGAGCTGTTAGAAGCTTAACTAGTGGAGAAATGCTTGGTCAAATTATGGCATCACAGAAGGAATTAGGAGAAAGAATTTCAAATATTGTTCTAATGGGAAGTGGAGAGCCTTTAGATAATTTTGATAATGTGGTAAAATTTATTAAGGATGTAAATTCAGATTATGGACTAAATATAGGTCAAAGGCATATAACCCTTTCAACTTGTGGTCTTGTACCAAAGATAAGAGCTTTGGCAGATATGAATTTTCAAATAACGCTTGCTATATCTTTACATGCACCAACAGATGAACTTCGTGTAAAAACTATGCCAATAGCAAAGGTATATTCAATAGCAGAGCTTATCGATAGCTGTAATTATTATATCGATAAAACTGGCAGAAGAGTTACTTTTGAATATGCATTAGTTAAAGGAGTAAATGATTCTAAGGAAGATGCTGAAAAACTTTCTAAATTGATAAAAGGTATGCTATGTCACGTTAACTTGATTCCAATTAATGAAATAAGAGAAAATGAATTAAAAAGATCTAATGATGTAGAGGTTAAAGCCTTTAAGGATATTTTATTAAAGTATGGAGTTGAGACAACGGTTAGAAAAGAGATGGGACTGGATATTAATGCGGCTTGTGGCCAGTTAAGAAAGAGTTATATAGAAAAGAGGGAGTTGTAGTTTTAGATGGGGAGATTATTGGGAATCGAAACCGATGTGGGGAACAAAAGGTCGTTTAATGAAGATTCGGTTGGATATTATGAAGATGAAAACTTTGGTATATACATAGTTGCTGATGGCATGGGTGGTCATAATGCTGGAGAAATTGCCAGTAAACTTGCTAAAGATGTATTACTAAGCTATGTATTAAATCACAGGGATGAGGAATCACCTGAGGAAATTTTAAACGAGGCATTACAAAATGCAAATAGAAGAATATATAAAGAAGGTCTTCTTAATGAGGAATGTAATGGCATGGGAACTACTATTACAGCAGCACTTTTAAGAGAAAATGATTTAACTGTTGTGAATGTTGGAGATAGTAGGGTGTATGTTCTAAAGAACGATGAGTTAATTAAAGTAACGAAGGATCACTCTTTAGTACAAGAGCTTTTAGACAATGGAACGATTACTAAAGAAGAGGCAAAAAACCACCCCAATAAAAATGTTATAACAAGAGCTGTTGGAACAAATCCAGTAGTTAAAGCAGATTACTATGAACTAGATATAAGGGAAGTTTCAAAAGTTCTTCTTTGCAGTGATGGTTTAACAAATGAAGTGAGCGAAGAAGATATCTTAGATGTTATAAAATCTGACGATAAGGATCAATGTCTACAGCTGATAAATATGAGTAAGGAAAATGGTGGTAGAGACAATATTTCTGTTATCATTTTTAAAGGAGAGTGGCGAAGCAAATGATAGGAAGAATATTAGGGAATAGATATGAGCTTATAGAAAAAATCGGTGAAGGTGGAATGGCTATAGTCTATAAGGCTAAATGCGCTATCTTAAATAGATTTGTTGCAATTAAAATATTAAAACCAGAGTACTCTAATAATGAAGATTTTATGGACAAATTTAAAAGAGAAGCTTTGGCAACAGCAAGTTTTTCACATAATAATATAGTTGGTATATATGATGTAGGTTCAGAGGATAACATTAATTATATAGTTATGGAATTAGTAAGTGGAAAAACATTAAAAGAATACATAAGGGAAAATGCACCTCTTGATGTTGAGATTACACTAAAGATTTCAATTCAGATTGCTAAAGCTTTAGAGTGTGCACATAAAAATAAAATTATTCATAGAGATATAAAACCTCATAATATTTTAATTACTGAGGACGAAATTATAAAAGTAACTGACTTTGGAATTGCTAAGGCTGCTTCAGCAGATACTATAACTCATACAAATAAGGTTATTGGTTCGGCACACTATTTCTCACCAGAGCAAGCTAAGGGCAAGGTTGTTGATAATAGAACTGATATATATTCATTTGGTATAGTAATTTATGAAATGGTAACTGGAAGAGTTCCATTTGATGGAGAAAGTGCCGTAGCAGTTGCTTTAAAGCATATACAGGAGCCTATCATTGCACCGGTAAATTTAGTTCCAAGTCTACCTAGAAGTATTAACAATTTAATTCTAAAGGCAACTCAGAAGGAAGTAACAAAAAGATATAATAATGTTACAGATATGCTGATTGATTTAATAAGAATAGAAAAAAATAAAGGATATATTGTTAATCCAACAAATGTAGATAATGAATTTACTACAGTAATGGATGTTACTCAAATTCAAGATACAGTTAATATTGGAATGAAAAATAATATTAAGCCTGTAGTAGAAGATGAGGATGAAGATGACGATGATTATGATGAAGATGATGAAGATGGTGATGGTAAAGGGGGCATAACAGTTTGGAAGAAAATTCTAATGATTGGAGGAGCTCTTTTACTACTTATTTTGCTAGGTGTATCTGCCGGAAATCTTATCTATAATAAGGTGGAGGATAAGCCACAAAACACAAAGAAGCTAACGGTACCAACTATTATGGGTCTTACTGAAGCTGAGGCTAAAGCTAAGATTGAAGAAAAAGAATTAGTTTTCACAGTTTTAGGTAAAGATAAAAGTGATGAACCAGTAGGAACTGTTATAGCTGTATTCCCTAATGAGGGAACTGAGGTTAAGAAAAAAAGTGAAGTAAAGGTTAGAATAAGTGGTGGCCAAGAAGAGACTACCGTTCCAGAGGTAATTGGTATTGGAAAAAGTGTAGCTCAAAGTCAAATAGTAAATGCAGGACTTAAGGTTGGAAAGATTACTGATGATTATTCTGATGATATTCCTGTAGATGCAGTTATAAGTACTGATCCAGCTGTAAATTCTAAAGTTAAAAAAGGTTCTACAGTAAATATAGTTATTAGTAAAGGTTCTAAGGTTAAGTACGCTAAGGCACCTGATTTAACTAACAAAACTATAGGAGAGGCAGAAACTATTTTATCAGTTTCAAACCTTAGTCTTGGATCAAGAAATCCAGTGCAGACTAATGATAAGAGCAAGGATGGAAAAATATTTAATCAAAGTGTTGAAGAAGGAACTAAGGTACAAGAAGGTACTGAAATTAATGTTAATTACTATGAATATGTAGATCCAGATGCAGGGAAAATAGAGGTTGAAAATGTTACTGGATTAAAGGTTGGAGAAGCTAAAAGTAAACTTCAAAATTTAGGCTTTACCAATATAGAGGTGAGTTATCAGAGCGAGGATGCGGTAGTGATTTATCAAAATCCATTGAGTGGAAAGCTGGATCCAGGAACTGTTATTACATTAACAGTTAAGGAACCAGAGCCAGATAAACCAGATGAAGATAAAGATAAAGATAAAGATAAATCAGTAATCCCTTAACAAATGAAGTGTATTAATCCTTAGGTAAGGTTCTTACCTAAGGATTATTTAAAATTATTTAGGAGGCTAATATGCAAGGAGTAATAGTAAAAGGAATCGGTGGCTTATATTACGTAGATTGTGAAGATAGAGTAGTAGAATGTAAGGCTAGGGGAAAGTTTAGACATAAAGGGCTTACACCAATGATAGGTGATGAAGTTATCGTTGAAGATGATAATGATAATCTTGGAAAAGGCGTTATTACTGAAATATTAGAAAGAAGAAATCAGCTTCTAAGACCAGCAGTAGCAAATGTTACTCAGGCCTTTGTAGTAGTGAGTAGCAAAAATCCAGATTTGAATCTAGAACTACTCTATAAGTTTTTACTTTTATGTGAGTACAATAAGGTTGAGCCTATTGTATGTTTTAATAAAATGGATATTGAAAGTGAAAATAGTAAGTCCATTGGTGAAATGCTTGAGACTTCTGGATATGAAGTTTTATATTTACAAGGAAAACATGGTGTTGGAATTGATGGTCTAAAAGAGAAGATTCATAATAACATAACTGTATTCTGTGGTCCATCAGGAGTTGGAAAATCTACGATTTTAAATAATGTAATAGGTAGAGAGGCCATGAAGACTGGAGATATTAGTGATAGGCTTAAACGTGGAAAGCATACCACAAGGCATAGTGAATTAGTTAGAGTTGAAGGTGGATTCTTAGTAGATACACCAGGGTTTTCTTCGCTAGAATTAGATTTTATTGAAAAAGAAGAATTAAGATATTTACTTCCAGAGTTTGAACCTTATAATAATTGTTGCAAGTTTAATAATTGTGTTCACTATAAAGAACCTGGTTGTAAGGTAAAAGAAATAGTGGAAGCAGGGGGAATTGACAAAGGTAGATATGAATTTTACATAAAAACTTTAGAAGAAATTATTAACAGGGGGAATAGGAAATGATTAAATTATCACCATCAATATTATCAGCAGACTTTTCAAGATTAGGAGAACATGTCCTAGAAATAGAGAAGTATGGAGCAGATTGGGTACATATAGATGTTATGGATGGTATGTTTGTTCCAAATATATCTTTTGGAGCTCCAATAATGAAAGCTATAAGACCATTAACTAAAATGGTATTTGACGTTCATTTAATGATAGAGGATCCAGCAAGATTTATTAAGGACTTTGTAGATGCAGGGGCAGATATGATAACTGTACACTATGAAGCTGATAAACACATCCACAGAACTATAAATTATATTAAAAGCTTTGGAGTGAAGGCTGGAATAGCGTTAAACCCAGGAACGCCAGTATCAATGATTGAGGATTTAATTGAAGAGTTGGATATGGTTCTTATAATGTCTGTAAACCCAGGCTTTGGTGGTCAGAAGTATATTGAAGTTTCAGGGAAGAAAATCGCACAGGTTAAAGCTTTAAAGGAAAAATACAATAAAGACCTATACATACAAGTAGATGGTGGAGTTGATGCTTCAAATGTAAAACATGTAGTAGAGTGTGGAGCAAATTCTATAGTTGCAGGTTCAGCTGTATTTAAAAATAATGAAATAGAAAAGAATATTAAAGCTTTAAAGGGCAATTTTTAGTATGAGAGCTATTATAGTAGGTGGCGGAGATCCTCCAAAGAAAACTTTGCTAGAAAGATATATGGTAGAAAAGTATATAATTTTAGCTGCGGATAGTGGGGCAAACATTCTTTGTGAATATGGAATAGCTCCAGATTATCTTTTAGGAGATTTTGATTCTATTGATGAAGGAGCTTTGAAGGAGTTAAGTAATAACACCGATACTACAAGGCTGCCAAGAGAAAAAGACTATACAGATACTCATATAGCTCTTTTAAGGGCTATAGACCTAGGGGCGGATGAAATTATACTGTTAGGCTGTACAGGAGGGCGTATAGACCACTTTATGGCCAATTTGTGCCTTTTAAAGCTGGCCTTAGAAAAAGGAATAGCTACTTTTGTGGTGGATGATATTAATGAGATATTTATAATAAATAAATCTACTACTATTAAAGGTGAAAAAGGTCAGGTATTTTCTTTATTTAGCTACTGTGAAGATACTAAAGGATTAACTGTTAAAGGTGGAAAGTATAAACTTGATAATTACAATCTAAATGAAGGGGATAATTTAACTGTTTCCAATGAGTTTAAGGATGAGATTATAGAAATAACTTTTGATAGCGGATGTCTTCTAATATTTAAGATTAA
>DALZNT010000088.1:0-15178 GCA_032005505.1 Clostridium sp.
GGGGGACGTGGATGTGATTAAGATTTTCACGATTTTTGTTGAGAAAAAGCAGGAGTTTAATAAAGAGGCTCAAGGATTACTATGGGAGTTTAAGAATTTATTATCAATCAATAATATTGATAGGATTAGGTTAATAAATAAATATGATATTGAAGGAATTGAGGAAAATGAACTTGAAGCTATAAAATATACAGTATTAAGTGAAAGAAACACAGATGATGTATATGTAGAGAATATAGATTTAAGTGGAAGTAACTACTTCTTAGTAGAATATCATGAAGGTCAATATGATCAAAGAGCTGATTCTGCAGCACAATGCATTCAGCTTATAACAGAAAAAGAGGCACCAAAGGTTAAGACAGGAAGATTGGTTGTTATTTATGGAAATATTACAAAAGAAGAATTGGATAAAATAAAAAAGTATTACATAAATGGAGTAGATTCAAAGGAGAGTTCATTAGCAAAGAAAGAGTCCATAAGTTTAGTCCAAGAAGAACCTGAAGATGTCGAGAAAATTGATGGATTTATAAGGATGAGTGATGAACAGCTAAATCAATTCTTAATCGAACGTTCATTATCTTTAAATATTGGAGATATAATTTTAATAAGAGAGTATTTTAAAGCTGAAAAACGAAATCCGACTATAACTGAGATAAGAGTTTTAGATACATATTGGTCAGATCATTGCAGACATACAACTTTTCAAAGAGTATTGCAAAATATTGAATTTGAAGAAGGCAAATATATAGAACCTATAAAAGATGGGTTTAAAATCTATAGAGAATATAGAGATGAGGTTTATAAGGATAAGGAAAGAGCTATGACGTTAATGGATATGGCGGTTATAGCTATGAAAAAGCTAAAAGGTGAAGGAAAACTTACTAAGTTAGATCAATCTGAGGAAATAAATGCTTGTAGCATCGAGATTGATGTAGATGTGAATGGTGTTAATGAGAAGTATCTTTTAATGTTTAAAAATGAAACTCACAACCATCCAACAGAAATTGAACCTTTTGGTGGAGCCTCTACTTGTTTGGGCGGAGCTATAAGAGACCCTCTTTCAGGTAGAAGTTATGTGTTTGGAGCAATGAGGATTACAGGTTCAGGAGATCCGAGGGTGGCAGTTGATGATACTTTAAGTGGTAAATTGCCACAGAGAAAGATTACTAAAGAAGCTGCTAGAGGATATAGTAGCTATGGAAATCAAATTGGCCTTGCAACGGGGTATGTTAAAGAAATATATGATGATGGATATATTGCAAAAAGAATGGAAGTCGGAGCAGTTCTTGGAGCAACACCAGTTAAAAATGTAATTAGAGAAGCTCCAGCACCAGGAGATGTAGTGATTCTTTTAGGTGGAAGAACAGGAAGAGATGGTATTGGAGGAGCATCAGGTTCTTCTAAGGAGCATACAGAAAAATCAATAGATGATTGCAGTTCAGAGGTTCAAAAGGGAAATGCACCTACTGAAAGGAAGATTCAAAGATTATTTAGAAAGAATGAAGTTACTACACTTATAAAAAGATGCAATGATTTTGGTGCAGGCGGCGTATCTGTAGCAATAGGAGAATTAGCTGATGGACTTGAGATAAACCTAGACGCTGTTAAGAGGAAGTATGAAGGTCTAGATGGAACAGAGATAGCGATATCAGAGTCTCAAGAGAGAATGGCAGTTGTTGTGAAAGCAGATGATGTAGAAAAGTTTATAACACTTTGTGAAGAAGAAAATCTTGAGGCAATAGTTGTAGCTTCAGTAACAAAAGAAAAAACTATGAAGATGATTTGGAGAGGTAAAGAAATAGTTAATCTTTCTAGAAAGTTTTTAGATACGAATGGAGCTAAAACCTTTGGAGATGTTTTAGTAGAAGCACCCTTAGAAAAAGAAAATTATTTCGAAGTTAGAAAAAACTATAAAACTTTAGAAGAAGCTTTTGAAACTGTACTTAAAGATATTAATATAGGGTCACAAAGAGGGCTAATGAATATATTTGATTCCACTATAGGTGGAAATACAGTACTTATGCCTTATGGTGGAAATACTCAAAGAACTCAAACTGAAGGTATGGTATTTAAAATCCCAGTAGAGGCTGGAGAAACTACAACTACTGCTCTTATGGCTCATGGTTTTAATCCTAAGTTAGCTAAATGGAGTCCTTTCCATGGTGCTATGTATGCCGTGGTTGAAAGTGTTACTAAGCTTGTAGCTTTGGGCGGAGATTTGGATAGTATATACCTATCTTTTCAAGAATACTTTGAAAAACTTGGTGAAGATGCTAGGAAGTGGGGAAAACCATTCGCAGCTTTACTTGGAGGATTATATGCTCAGCATGAACTAGAGATTGCAGCTATAGGTGGTAAGGATAGTATGTCAGGAACATTTAAGGATTTAACTGTTCCACCAACATTAATAAGTTTTGCTGTAACTACAGGAAATGTTAACAATATAATTTCTAGTGAATTCAAAAGAGTCGGTAGTAAGGTTTTAGTTATAAATACTCAACAAAATGAGGATTATACAATTAACTTTAAAGAGCTAAAAAGAAACTTTAAATTAATAAATGAGTTAATAAAATCGGGACAGGTTATATCAAGTGGAACAATAAACTATGGTGGAGTTATAGAAACACTTTCAAAGATGTGCTTTGGAAATAATGTAGGTTTAAAGATAAATGATAGCGTTTCGATAGATGAGTTACAAAAATATAGTTATGGATCAGTAGTTTTAGAGGTTAGTTCAGATTTTAATATAAAAGATAAAAATATTATTGAGCTAGGTGTAACTATAGATAGGCCAATGATACAAAGAAACGAAGAAGTGTTAGAGTTATCTAAATTATATGATATTTATGAAAATGTTCTAGAGGATATATTTAATAGGAAATATAAGGAGAATTTAAATCATCTTGAAATGAGGGAAGATTTAATAAAAGGTGAAAATAAAACAAAAGAAAATCTTAGAATATCACCAATGATTAAGGTTGCTAAACCCAAGGTATTAATTCCAATATTCCCAGGAACGAACTGTGAGTATGAGTGTGAAAGAGTTTTTGTTAAGGCTGGAGCTGAGGTTGATACAGTTATATTTAATAATTTAACTCCAAACCATATTAAAGAGTCCATATTAAATATGGAGAAGAAGATAAATGAATCTCAAATAATAATGCTTCCAGGTGGATTCTCAGCAGGTGATGAACCAGATGGTTCAGGAAAATTTATAAATGCTATTTTAAGAAATGAAAAAATAAAGGAAGCTGTTATGGAACTTCTAAATAGAAGAGATGGCTTAATGTTAGGAATTTGTAATGGCTTCCAGGCTCTTATAAAATTAGGGCTTGTACCTTATGGAGAAATAAGAGATATTGATGAAAATAGTCCAACATTAACTCATAACTTAATTGGAAATCACCAAAGTACTATGGTAAATACAAAGATACTTTCAAATAAATCACCATGGTTAAGTAGGTGTAATGTAGGTGATATTCATAGAGTTCCGATTTCTCATGGCGAGGGAAGATTTGTCGCAAATGAAGAAGTTGTAGAGGAACTATTTAAAAATGGTCAAGTAGCAACTCAGTATGTAGATAATAGTGGAAACCCAACCTATGATGTAAGCTTTAATCCAAATGGTTCTGTATATGGTATAGAAGGAATTACAAGTATGGATGGAAGAGTATTTGGAAAGATGGCTCATAGTGAGAGGATTGGTAATGGTCTTATAAAGAATGTTCTTGGAGAACATGATATGAAGATATTTGAAAGTGGAGTTAAATACTTTAAGTAGTAAGAGCAAATAAATGAAGTAATGAGAATGGCCGTCATTATTGAAAGGCGGTCTATGAGGGAGGCATATAATGAAAGTAGCTATAATATTTGGTAGTAAATCTGATGTTGAAATAATGAAAGGTGCGGCTAAGTGTCTTAGGAAATTTGAAATTCCCTATGAAGCCTTTGTTTTGTCAGCGCATAGAGTTCCAGAAAAGTTAGAAGAAGTGTTAGTAAATCTAGAAAACGATGGGTGTGAGGCAATTATTGCAGGAGCAGGTCTTGCAGCTCACCTTCCGGGAGTTATTGCTTCTAAGACTACAATACCTGTAATTGGTGTACCTATAAATGCAGCTGTTAATGGTTTAGATGCATTATTTTCTATAGTGCAGATGCCAAAGGCAATTCCAGTTGCAACTGTGGGAATAAATAATAGTTTTAATGGTGGAATGATGGCTGTACAGATACTTTCAATAAAGTATCCGAATGTAAAAAATAAGCTTATCGAATATAGAAGAACAATGAAAGAAAACTTTATAAAGGATAATGAAGCGGGGGTAGAATTATAATGGATATGAAGAATTTTATTTA
This sequence comes from Clostridium sp., assembly GCA_032005505.1. Taxonomy (GTDB): domain Bacteria; phylum Bacillota; class Clostridia; order Clostridiales; family Clostridiaceae; genus Clostridium_J. Next base: position 4,354 of record DALZNT010000088.1, read on the forward strand.
TGAAGGAAAAGCAAAGAGAATATTTAGTACAGAAAAGGCTGATGAAGTTTTAGTGTATTACAAGGATGATGCAACAGCGTTTAATGGAGAAAAAAAGGCATCAATTTTATCAAAAGGGATACTTAATAATACAATTTCTTCAATAATATTTGAAATGCTAAATGAAAAGGGAATTAAAACTCACTTTGTAAAGAAGATAAGTGACAGGGAGCAAATCTGTAAGAAAGTAGAGATAGTTCCATTAGAGGTTATAGTAAGAAATGTAGCTGCAGGAAGTATGGCTAAAAGATATGGTGTAGAAGAGGGAACAGAGCTTAAAACTACAGTGCTAGAAATAAGCTATAAAAATGATGAGCTTGGAGATCCACTAATGAATGATTATCATGCAGTAGCTCTTGGTTTAACCACATTTGAAGAACTAAATTATATATATGATCAAACATCCAAGGTTAATGAAATACTTAAGGAGTTTTTCCTAAAGCAAGATATTAAATTAGTTGACTTTAAGCTTGAGTTTGGAAAAATAGGTGACGAAATAGTTTTAGCTGATGAAGTTTCACCTGACACATGTAGACTATGGGATTTAAAAACAGGAGAGAAACTAGATAAAGATAGATTTAGAAGAGAACTAGGAGATTTAGTTGAAGGATATTCAAAGGTCCTTGAAAGAATAAGATAACACATTAAATTAAGATGCATGCTTAGGGGGAAATGTTAATGAATTTTAAATATGAAGGCTCTTGTTATGATAGGTATGAATGTAATGATGGGGATAAGTTCCATGATGAATGTGGAGTCTATGGTATATATAGCAAAAATGAAGATATTAATGTAGCTAAAAGAAGTTATTATGGTTTATTTGCACTTCAGCATAGAGGTCAAGAAAGTGCAGGTATTACAACTTTCGATGGGAAAGATATGAATTGTTATAAAGCGATGGGTTTAGTATCTGAAATTTTTAATAAGGATTCTATAGATAAGCTTAAAGGATATAGTGCCATTGGTCATGTAAGATATTCTACAGCCGGAGAAAGTTCATTAAATAATGCTCAACCAATTATGGGCAAGGGTAAACTTGGGAATATTTCTATAGCTCATAATGGGAATTTAACTAATGCGGACATCATAAGAGAACTCTTAGAGGAGTCTGGATGTGTTTTTCAAACCTCTATAGATACTGAGGTAATTTTAAATCTTATTTCTAGGGGAGCAAAAAAGGGAATACTTCAAAGTGTAATTGACTCTATTCAAGCTATAAAAGGAGCTTTTGCCATGGTTATTTTAACAGAAAATGAGCTTATAGGAGTTAGAGATCCTTACGGAATAAGACCTCTATGTCTTGGAAAAGTTGATGGAGGTTATGTTCTTGCTTCAGAAAGTTGTGCGCTTAATGCAACAGGTGCAGAATTCGTAAGAGATATAGAACCTGGTGAAGTGGTAGTTATTAATGATGAAGGACTTAGGTCTATTAAGTTTGGTGAAAAGTCAAAGTTAGCTACATGCTCCTTTGAATATATATATTTTGCAAGACCAGATAGTGTAATTGACGGAATAAGTGTTAATAACTCTAGAGTAAAGGCTGGAATGAAGCTTTATGAGGTTGCTCCAGTAGAAGCAGATATAGTAGTTGGAGTACCTGATTCTGGAATGTCAGCAGCAATGGGATATGCTAAGGCTTCAGGAATTCCTATCGATATGGCAATTATTAAAAATAAGTATATCGGAAGAACTTTTATAGCTCCAACTCAAGAAGAAAGAGAATCAGCAGTAGATGTTAAGTTAAACATAATTGAAGAGAATGTTAAGGGAAAAAGAGTTGTTCTAATAGATGATTCTATAGTGAGAGGGACTACGAGTAAAAGACTAGTAGCAATGCTAAGAAAAGCAGGAGCTGCAGAAGTTCATTTTAGAGTATGTTCTCCAACAGTACAATATCCTTGTTATTATGGAATTGATACTCCTTATAGAAGTGAGTTGATAGGGGATAAGATGAGTGAGGTAGAAGTTGGGCAAGCGATAGGCGCAGATAGTTTAGTTTACCTTTCTAAAAATGATTTGTTAGAGTGTCTTGGAAATAACCAAGGCTTTTGTTTTGGATGCTTTGATGGGGAATATCCAATTTCAGCACCAGTTAGAATATAGGAGGTAGAATTATGGTTACATATAAGGATGCAGGAGTAAATATAGAAGAAGGATATAAAGCAGTTAAGTTAATGAAGGAATATACTGCTAAAACTTTGAGTTCTTCAGTACTAAATGGACTTGGAAGCTTCGCTGGTATGATGAGACTTCCAGAAGGATATAAAAAGCCCGTATTAGTTTCAGGTACAGATGGTGTTGGAACAAAGATAGAAATTGCAATCAAGCTAAAAAAATTCCATACTATAGGTATAGACTGCGTAGCTATGTGTGTAAATGATATATTATGCCATGGTGCAAAACCATTATTTTTCTTAGATTATATAGCATGCGGAAAATTAGACTCAATAATAGCTAGCGATATTGTTAAAGGAGTAAGTGAAGGCTGTATTCAAAGCTATTCTTCTTTAATTGGTGGTGAAACTGCAGAGATGCCGGGTATGTACAATCTTGGAGATTATGATTTAGCTGGTTTTGCAGTAGGAATAGTGGACGAAGATAAGATTGTAGATGGAAGCTCTATCAAAGAAGGCGATGCACTTATTGGACTTGCATCTTCAGGTCTTCATAGTAATGGGTATTCTTTAGTTAGAAAGCTTGTTAATGACTATGATGAAGTGTTAGATGGAAAAAAAATTGGTGATGTTTTATTAGAACCAACTAAAATATATGTAAAACCTATTTTAAGTCTTATGGAGAAATTTAAAATAAATGGTATGGCCCATATAACTGGTGGTGGATTCTATGAGAATGTACCAAGAATGTTTAAGGGAGATTTTACTGCTAGTATAAAGAAAGATTCTTTCCCAAGACCTGCTATATTCTCTTATCTAATTGATAAAGGCGTAGATGAATATCATATGTTTAATACTTTTAATATGGGAATAGGAATGGTTCTTGCTGTTGATTCTTCTATAAAGGATGCGGTTATAACAGAACTTATTTCTCTTGGAGAAAAAGCCTATGAAATAGGAAGTGTACAACTTGGAGGTGGCGGAGTTTGCTTAGTATAGCAGTATTAGTTTCAGGGGGAGGAACTAATCTCCAGTCCATAATAGATAGTATTCAGAGTGGCTATTTAAAGGATGTATCAATAAAATATGTAATTAGTGATAGAGAAGGTGTCTATGGTATTGATAGAGCAATGATGAATGGAATAGATACTATAGTTTTAGATAAGAAGATTCATAAGATGGATTTAAGTTCAAAGATATTTGAAGTTATAAATGAAAAGGTAGATTTAATTGTGTTAGCAGGATATTTATCAATTATAGCTGAACCTTTAATATCAAAGTTTAAAGATAGAATAATAAATATTCATCCCTCTTTAATTCCAAGCTTTTGTGGTAAGGGTATGTATGGTATTAAGGTTCATGAAGCAGCAATAAACTATGGAGTTAAGGTAAGCGGATGTACAGTACATTTTGTAGATAAGAATACAGATACGGGGGCAATAATTCTTCAAAATGTAGTTGAAGTTTATGGAGATGATACTCCAGAAAAGCTTCAGAAAAGAGTTTTAGGTGAGGAGCATAAAGCTCTTCCTCTAGCTATAAAACTTATAAGTGAAAACAAAGTAATAGTTAAGAAGAGAAAAGTTATTATAAAGGAGTAGTATTTATGATAAGAAGAGCATTAATTAGTGTATACGATAAATCAGGTGTGGTAGAATTTACAAAGTTTCTAATGGAACAAGGCGTAGATATTATATCTACAGGTGGGACCTATAAGCTTTTAAAAGAAAATAATATTGAAGTTAAAGAAGTGGCAGATATAACCAAGGCTAAAGAAATGCTCGATGGAAGGGTTAAAACACTTCACCCAGTAGTTCATGGAGGTATACTTGCGATAAGAGATAATGAAGAACACATGAGCACTTTAAAAGAAAGAGGCATAGAAACTATAGACTTAGTATGTGTTAATCTATATCCATTCTTTGAAAAAGCTAATGAGGGATTATCATTTGAAGATACTATTGAATTTATAGATATTGGTGGCCCAACAATGCTTAGGAGTGCTGCCAAGAATTTTAAGGATGTAGTTGTTATAAGTGATGCTGGAGATTATGTTCGAATTATGGATGAAATAAAAAGTTGCGGACAAGTTTCCTTTGAAACGCGTAAATATCTTGCTATGAAGGTATTTAATCTTACAACAGCTTATGATAGTGCTATATGCAAATATTTAGTTGATAGCATTGAGAACGAAAATGAAGTATCTAATAAATATCTAGCACTTTCTTATGAAAAGATGGATGACTTGAGATATGGAGAGAATCCACATCAAGAAGCTACCATTTATACAAATACGAATAAAAGTGGAATGCTTAATAACATAGAAATATTAAATGGAAAAGCTCTTTCTTATAATAATATTAAAGATATGGATATAGCATGGAAGGTAGTAAATGAATTTGATGAAATTACTTGCTGTGGGCTAAAACATAATACTCCTTGTGGTGTAGCTATAGGTGAGACAGCTCTAGAGGCATATAATAAGGCTTATAGCTGTGATAGCGTATCTATATTTGGTGGAGTAGTTGCTATAAATACTACAGTTACTGCAGAAGCAGCACTAGAAATGAAAAAAACTTTCTTAGAGATTGTTATAGCTCCTGATTTTGAAGAAGAGGCTCTAGAGATTTTAAAATCTAAAAAGAATTTAAGGGTTATTAAATGCACAGTTAAACCTAGTGATAAAGTCGAAGTTATATCTGTAGATGGAGGAATATTAGTTCAAGACACAGATAAAAAGCTTTATGATGACATAAATGTAGTTACAGAGGTTTCTCCATCAAAGGAACAAATAGCAGATATGATTTTTGGAATGAAGGTTTGTAAGTATGTAAAATCTAATGCCATTGTGGTAATAAAGGATGGAATGGCTAAAGGAATTGCTGGTGGACAAGTTAATAGAATTTGGGCTACTGAGCAAGCAATAGAAAGAGCTGGTGATGGAGTAATTCTTGCTTCTGATGCATTCTTCCCTTTTAGAGATTGCGTTAATGAAGCATATAAAAATGGAATTAAAGGTATAGTTCAACCAGGTGGTTCTATGAGAGACAAAGAGAGTATAGATGCCTGCAATGAATATGGAATACCAATGGTATTTACAGGCATCAGACATTTTAAACATTAATTATATAAAATGAAAATGTAGAATTAAGATATTTTAGAAACGAAAATATATAATTCTACATTTTACATTCTTAAATTTTAATATTAAGAGGTGAAATATGAAGGTTTTGGTTGTAGGCAATGGCGGAAGAGAGCATGCTATTGCATGGAAGCTTAGTGAAAGCTCAAGAGTTTCAAAAATATATTGTGCACCTGGTAATGGTGGAACTTTTATGGAGCAAAAATGTGAGAATATAAATATTACAAATAATGAAGAACTTTTAAAGTTCGCAATAGAACATTCTATAGATTTAACGGTAGTTGGTCCAGAAGTTAATCTTTGTGATGGTATAGTTGATATATTTAAAAAACATAACTTGAAAATATTTGGGCCAAGTAAAGAGGCAGCAAAGCTTGAAGGTAGCAAAACTGTAGCAAAGAAATTTATGAAAAAGTATAGAGTTAAAACAGCAGCATATGAAGCTTTTGATAATGCTGAAAAAGCTTTGGAGTATGTTAAGACTGCAAAATATCCAATAGTAATAAAAGCTGATGGACTTGCTGCGGGTAAAGGTGTAGTTATAGCAAAAGATAAAGCAGAAGGAATTAAAACTATAAATAATTTCATGATTGAAGATACTTTTAATGGTGCAGGTAAAGAAATTATAATAGAAGAGTTTCTAACAGGGGTAGAAGCATCCATTTTGAGTATTACTGATGGAAACACTATTATTCCATTTATATCATCTAAGGATCATAAGGCTATTTTTGATGGAAATGAAGGCCCTAATACAGGCGGTATGGGAACTATAGCCCCTAATCCGCATTGTACAAATGAAGTTTTAAGAGAGTTTGAAACTGGTATTTTAAACCCAACTCTTGAGGGAATCAAAAAAGAAAATTTAGATTATGTAGGAATTATATTCTTTGGGATTATGATTAATGATTCAGGTGTTTACTTACTAGAATACAACGTAAGAATGGGAGATCCTGAAACTCAAGTAGTATTACCTCTTTTAGAAAATTCTTTACTTGATTTAATAGAGGCGGCTGTTGAAAGAAACTTGAAGAAAGAAACTGTTACATTTAAGGATAAAATAGCTTGTTGTGTAATTGGAGCTTCAGCTGGATATCCAGGTAAATATGACAAAGGTGAGGTAATAGATGGTTTAGAAACTTGTAATGAAAAAGTGTTTATTGCAGGAGCAGTAAAATCTAGGGAAAACATAATTACAAATGGTGGAAGAGTTCTAGGAATAACCGCTATAGGTGATACATTAAATGAAGCTCGAGATAAGGCTTATTTAGCATTAAATCATGTTAAGTTTAATGGAATGTACTATAGGAAAGATATAGGTAAATAGAGTCAAAAGAAATACTATGTATCCTTTTTTAAGTATACATAGTATTTCTTTATTAAATAGATAAATTTAATTATTTGTTTATTTAGATTTATATTCTTATATGATAAAATCAATGTGAGGGGAAAATGGGTGTTAGTTACATATAGGAGGAAATATGGATTATAATAAATTTAATATAGAAGAAAAGTATGATAGTTATAAAAATATAAGCTTAAAGGATGCAGAAAGAATTTTACTTAAACTGAATACAAATTTTAAACCAGGTGATGAGTGTTATGATTATTGTGTGTTAAAGGGAAAAATGCTTCTTAAACTAGAAAAGATAGATGATGCCTTTGTTGAATTAAAGAGAGCTCTAGACTATAAGATTACTGATGAAGCTTACGATTTACTGTCATTTGCATATTATCAAATAGAGGATTATGAGAGTGCATTATATTATATAAATCAATCTTTTGGAATTAATATAGACGAGTATATATACAATCATAAAGGAAAGATTTTAGAGAAATTAGGCAGGATTGAAGAGGCTTTTGAGATATATTATAAAGGTCTTAAATATGCATTAAGCACTTATAGTGGTTATGGAGATGTTGAAATATTTGGAGAAAATGTATCAAGACTTGGGGCAATTTTAAAGACAACCTATGGAAAGCATATAACTCAATTTATTAAAAAGGGAGATTACTATAATCTTTATGAATATTATATAAAACTTCTTGAGGTTATCATTAAGGAAGAAGAAAATGATTATTATTATTCGAGTAGAGAATATAAGGATTTTAAGTATTTAGAGCTTGTAGAAGCAGGTAAATATATTCTTATAGATAATTATTATTTTATTGAAATGGTAAATATCTATAAGCAGTTATATATCATTGAAAAAAATTCAGAATATGAAGATAAGGACTATATAAATAGGACCTATATTGATAGTAAAGTAAAAGAATTAGTAGAAGATATTGTAGAAAGAACATCACTAATTAAAGATGAGAAGGTTATTTTGGATGTGCTAGATGAAGTAATAAAATTGAAAAACAGAAATTTTTATGAGTACTTATATCATAAAGGTTATATATATATGAGATTAAAAAAATTTGATGAAGGTATAAATGTCTTAAATAGAGTTATCAATGAAAATAAGTGTGATTATAATATCAGGGTTCAGAGCTTTGAGTGTATTATTAAAAGTTTAGAAGATGAGAGCGTAAAATATAAAGATTTGTGTGAAACATATAAGAAAAGCCTTATACAGGTATTAAAAGATGACATAGATAATCTTGAACTTAATGAATATATTTCTTTAGACGAGAAATGTGAAGGAATATTTAGAGATTGTACAAGGGCTATGAATCTTTCTTTGGATAATGAATTTTGGAGTACTTATATAGAAGACATATATCTTAAATATGGTGATAGATATGAGGTTATTGAGAAGAATCAATCAACATATAGAATAATAGAAAATTATAACAAGGCAATTAATATTTATGATATGTTGATTAAAACGAATAAGCAATGTGCTCATGGTTATTATAGAAAAGGAAGAGCTATTGTTCTAGTTTTAAGATCTCTTAATAGCTCTAAAACAGATTTGAAAGAGGTAACAGGCGTTCATAATTTAGATTGTTTTAGCTATTCAGAAGTTATCTATAACTTAAATAAAGCTATTAGTCTAAGAAATAATAACGGAAAGTACTTTAATTTACTGGCTAGAACCCATTTTGAAATAGGAGAATATGATAAAGCTTTATCATATATGGAGAAAGCTTTAATACTATGCCCGAAAGATTTATATATGAATTTAAATATGGTTTGTATATATATAAGAAAATATCAATATACAGAAGCAATTGATTATCTATTTAAGATGTCCTATAAGGATATGGAGAGAGGGACTATACGAAAGACTTTTCTTCCAAGAAAAGAAATTCTAAGTTTTCTCATGGGTATATTTAACATTTACCAAAGACAAGATAGAATTTACTATATTATAGCCTATTATTTTTATGGAATAGTAGATTTTCAATTTGATAAAGCGTTAACTTTTATAGGCAAGGCTATAGATGTTGTAGATGATGAGAGGTACTATTTGCTTAAAGCCAAAATATATTTTAAGGATAAAAAATATGAGGAATCACTTAAAAGTGCAGATGAAGCTATTGTAATAGATGAACATTACGATGAGGCTTATGAAATAAAGGAACAGTGTAGCAAAGAATTGATAGTTTTGTAATATTTACTAGAAATAAAAATATCTAAAGGGCAGATCTTAAACTTGAGTTTAAGACCTGCTCTTTTTTTATATGAAATAATATAAAAATGAGTATCTGGGAATAATATGAATTTAATGTATATTATTGGAAGAGTATGGACATAAATTAAAATATGATTTGACAAGTTCAAATTAATAAAATGAAGCAAAGGAGGGGAAAGTATGAAAATCCATACTAATAAAACCCTTATATTGATTGGTAGTAGAAAAAGAAACGGATTTACTCTGATGGAATTATTAGTTTCTTTAGGAATAATTGCAGCTTTATCAATGATAATGGCACCTATGGTTATAGGAAAAGTTCAGGAATCTAAAGAGAAAGCTGATATATCCAATGCAAACTCTATTGCAATGGCTGTTAAAACAGAAATGATGGAAACTAATAATGGGACTGTTACAGTTAATTCAGATTTAATTGAAAATATTAGTGAAAAGTATTTTGATGGGAAATTACCAACGCCACAATCGGTCGAAGATGCAGACTTTGATATTAAAGTTACTGGTTACAAGGTAAATATTAGCGCTGCTGAAAAGATATTTTATCCTTATGAAGAGCCTATTACTGAAAGTGGTTCTTAGAAATAAAAATATAATAAACCCTTCAAAAGTTGAAAGTTTAAAACTCTTGAAGGGTTTATTTACTATATTTTATTCTATTATTCTATGATAAATGAGTAGTATGGGAGCCCATTTTTATATTGTATTTTTGGTTCTCCCATAATTAAAGGTAATGTATATTCATAGGCTTCTTTAGTAACATTATTACCTTCTTCATTAATCCATTCTTTAGGGAAATATTTTATTGAATTTGCCACATTTGAAGTATGAAGTGTAAATGCTTCTGATTTATATGGACTATTAGATACACGTTTAATACCTATCATATTTCCACTGTCACCGTCAACTGAATATTTTAGAGCTGTAAAACCACAATTAAATGCTTCATCTATATCAGTTTGAGACGCAAAGTGCATTGCACAACGTTGCATTGTAGATAGTTCAATAGCTCTAACTTTACTACATACTCCGTTATCCTTAATAATATTTTTTAAATAGTTACATACTCCACCTAATTGAGCATGACCAAACTTATCAAGACCATGGCTGCCTATTTCTCCAAGAAAAGTTCCATCTGCAGTTCTAATCCCTTCAGACACAACAATTACTACAGAATTTTGAGTCTCTAATTTCTTAGAAATATCTTTTAGGAAATTTTCACTATCAAAAGCTACTTCAGGAAGATAAATAAAGTCAACAACAGGTTGTCCATTTAGAGTAGCAACACAAGAACTAGCTGCAAGCCATCCAGTATCACGTCCCATTGTTTCAATTATGAATACATTTTTAGCACTATATACACTACTATCAAGTTTATTTTCTAAGGCTGTTGTAGCTATAAATTTAGCTGCACTTCCAAAACCAGGGGTATGGTCCATAATTGGAAGATCATTGTCTATAGTTTTTGGAACTCCAAAGAATTTCGTGGATATATTATGTTCTTTAGCATAGTTGCTAAGTTTATGAACAGTATCCATAGAGTCATTCCCGCCAATATAGAAAAATGTATCAATTTCATATTTTCCGAAAATTTCAAAAAGCTTTATGTACTCTGATTTATTATCTTCATAAGACTTTAACTTGTATCTGCAAGAACCAAGACCAGATGATGGGGTATACATTAGTCTGTTTAAAACGTCTGAATCCATTTCTGATAAATTAATCATGGTTTCATTTAAAATTCCTTCTATTCCATGAATACCAGCATAGACATTATCATAGTATTTTAGTTCATCATTAGCTTTATATACACCAATTGCACTAGCATTGATAACGGAAGTAGGACCTCCTGATTGGGCTACTATACAGTTTCGCATGTATTAACACTCCTTTATAATGTAAATATTTATGTTTTATATATCATTTATATTATA
>DALZNT010000089.1:0-14968 GCA_032005505.1 Clostridium sp.
TTAGGAAATGCAGTTGCCATTGTATTTGGTGGACTACTAAATAAAATAGGTAAGAAATCATCAAAATTATCTGGTGAAGGACAACTTTTAAGAAAGTTTAAAAATGATTCTTCAGAAGCAGATAAGGAAAGCTTAAAGGATAAACAGGCAATTACACTTAAAAATCTTGGGATAGGTCTGTTAATATCCACAACTTTATTTAGTGTTGGTACTATAATAGCTAAATTTATACCTTCAATCCATGCATATGCTTGGATGATTATAGCAGTTGGTACTATAAAGATAGCTGGATTACTTCCAGAGAAGTTTGAAATCTGCTGTCATCAATGGTTCCAATTTATAATGACAAATTTAACGCCAGCTCTTTTAGTTGGAATTGGAATAGCTTACACAGATTTAGGACAAGTAATTAGCGCCTTCTCAGGAACATATCTAGTATTAGTTTTAGTTACGGTTTTAGGTGCAGTAATTGGTGCTGGTGCAATGGGATACGTAGTAGGTTTCTTCCCAATCGAATCATCAATAACAGCAGGGTTATGCATGGCTAATATGGGGGGAACAGGAGACGTTGCAGTTTTATCAGCAGCTGACAGAATGGAATTAATGCCATTCGGACAAATCTCTTCTCGTATAGGTGGAGCTTTCATGATGATTTTATCTAGCATACTATTACAATTATTTATGTAATATAGTAACACTAGAGATGGTGTAATTGCCAGGGCTCTGGAGATATTGATATTATTGAAATTATTAAACGTTGAAAACAATGAAACGGTGTAGAGATGAATTCTACACCGCTTTTATTATATATTTACTTTGATTTTACTTTATGTTAGAATAGCTACAGATAAAGTATATATAAGTTCATAGAATGGTTGAATGTTTCTACCAACTGCCGTATCAGTTGATTATATATTTTCCTTCACGAGAGGAGTCTATATAATTTTAAGGTTAGTATGTCAGCGGGTATTTTTTTATGCAAAAAACATTGATAGAGGGGGACATTATATGTCAAATTGTATAACGACATTTTCAAAAGTAAGTTTTAATCCATTAAACCCTGATAAGAAGGATATATTATTAGATGATATAGCACATGCATTATCTCTTATGACCAGAGCAAACGGTCATTTTGCAGAGTTTTATTCAGTTGCACAACATTGTATATTTTGTTGTGAAGAGGCAATAGCAAGGGGATATGGAGATAAAGTTGCACTTTCATGTTTATTACATGATGCAAGTGAAGCATATCTTGCAGATATTACTAGACCAGTAAAAAAGAATTTAAATCAATATTTAGAAATAGAGGATATATTACAAAGTGCTATTTATGAAAAATATATTGAAGAAGAATTAAGTGAAGATGAAAAAGAGTTAATTAATATAGTGGATAATTCAATGCTATATTATGAGTTCATTCATTATATGGGACATGCATTACAAATAAATTATACTGAGCTAGTAAGTAAGCCAGACTTTAGATTTGTAGCTTTTTCAGAGGTGGAGAATAGATATAAAGAATTATTTAATAAACTAGTCAAGTAATAGGGGCATCTCATTTTGAGGTGCTTTTTTTATGTCTTTAATACAATCATAGTTTTTTAAAAGGGAATTTTAATAAAATTATTGTAGATACTATTTAATAAAGAAAAATAATTAAGAGGTATAAAGCTTATGGAAATTAGAGAAATATGCAAAAGTCAGTTACTTAAGAATGTAAGGATAGAAGAGCGAGACAAAGGTCCAGGAATAACAAAGCTTTCAGACAATGAAAGACCAATTGAAGTCATCGATGTAGATGGAGAATACTATATTAAAGAGGGAGTGGAAAGAGTGTTAAATGCCAATAAAAATTTGGCTGGAGATGATAAGATAAAATGTCATGTAACCGTGGGAACATTAGAGTAACTTCTGAAAGGCTATTTGGAAAATTGAGATATATTACAGGTTTGAGAGTAATGATAAAGAAGTTTTTAATAAATTAGCTAAATAGAGAAAAGCATCTCAATTTTGAGGTGCTTTTTTTATTTAATATAAAATTAAGTATATAGGGGTACCCTCATTGTCAATACTATTAAACATAAGAAAGGAGAGGTTGACTTGAGAATTCCAAAACATATAGCAGTTATTCCAGATGGAAATAGAAGATGGGCTCAAAAGATTGGTTTAGAAAAGCAAGTAGGATATACATATGGGCTAGACCCAGGACTTTTATTTTTGAGGTTATGCAAAAAATATGGGGTAGAAGAAGTTACTTATTATGGATTTACAACAGACAATTGTAAAAGACCTAAGGTGCAGGTTGAAGCTTTTTCTAAAGCATGTGTAGATGCTGTTAAGCTTATTGAAAAAGAGAATGTTTCATTATTGGTGTTAGGCAACTCAAAGTCAGAGATGTTTCCTAAGGAATTATTGCCTTATACAACTCGAACAAACTTAGGAACAAATGAAATAAGAGTTAATTTCTTAGTTAATTATGGCTGGGAATGGGATTTAGGAAGCATGGAAATTCACTCTCATAACCGTAAGAGTATTCAAGAAAGTTTGCAGTCCAGAGATGTATCTAGGATTGATTTGATTATTCGATTAGGTGGAAGACAGAGGCTTTCAGGATTGTTGCCGGTTCAATCTGTTTATGCAGACATATTTTGCTTAAATGACATGTGGCCTGACTTTTCAGAGAAACATTTTGTATCGGCTTTAAACTGGTATAATAATCAAGATGTGACCTTAGGTGGATAAGGTCACGTCAAAAGTTATAATTGTTGGAGCAGGAATTGATAGGTTATGTACAGGTATCAGGATATTAAGTAAAGGTCATGAGGTGACTATTTATGATGAAAATAGTCATCCATGATTAAGGATGTATTGACATTTTTGGTGTTTATTTGTATTATATATTATATATGGGTGATATCTTTGGACAAGCTATTGAAAATGTGGAGTATCCATGTGATATAGAATACTTGGGTAAAATGGTACAGGATATAAGTTATAACAACGCAGTAAGATATTTTGGACTAAAATAGGAAAAAAGTAGGGCGTAAAGAAACTAGACATCGATATTCTTAGGCTTTTTACTTTATGAGAATGATTATGCGGGATGCGTATGTTGAAAGGTATAATTGGAAAGTGGAATAAACTAAGGTAGCTTGGAATATAAATGTGTAGAGGATAGTAATAGTGACTATACTCTACATTGTTTTATCAAATACACTCATTAAAAAATAAAATTAAATTTTAAGGAATGAAGGGAAGGTAATTATGGAACAAAAATTTTATATCTGTGAGCATTGTGGAAATATAATAGCTTATGTAAAAAGGTCAGGAGTACCAGTTATGTGTTGTGGAGAGAAGATGAAAGAAATAATTCCAGGAACAGCTGATGCATCACTTGAAAAACATGTACCAGTGGTTCAGGTTAATGGAAATAAGGTTACGGTTTCTGTTGGATCAGTAGCACATCCTATGATTCCAGAGCATTTTATAGAGTGGATTTCTCTTGAAACAAAAGAAGGAAATCAAAGAAAGAATTTAATACCAGGTTCTCTTCCAAAAGTTGAATTTTCTATTACTGAAACAGATGAAGTTGTTGCAGTATATGCTTATTGCAATCTTCATAGCTTATGGAGAGCTTAAGGATTTAGGGTAAGGACTTAGAGGATTAAAATAAAGTGTAATTTAAGTGAGGTAACTCTGCAGAAATGTAGGGTTATTTTTTTATTGGTGGTATTTAAGCTTAATTCCTAAAACAGTATTTAAGTGTTATCTCTGAAATTAGTAGGATTCTACTAAAAAGTATTTGAGTTTAAGCATAAATTTGTAGGATTGAGCAAAAAATAATTACATATTATGTAAATGATGATATACTAAATTCATTAGGAATATTATGTAAGGGGGATGATCATGGGAAATATATTGCTACAGAATATTTCATGGTTAATTACTATGGATAATAATGATAATATATTTAGAAATGTAGATCTGCTTATAGAGAATAACATAATAAAGGCCATTGGAGCAGATATAGAGGAAAGTGATTTACAAGGTGAAGTAGAGAAAATTGATTGCACAGATTCAGTAATTTTACCTGGATTTGTTAATACACATCATCATCTATATCAAACAATGTTCAGGGGGATTAAAGAGGTTCAGGATATGTCACTTTTTCCATGGCTTCAAGGACTTTATGAGTTTTGGAAGCATTTAAATGGGGAAACAGTTTATTATGGAGCTATGGTAGGTTTCAGCGAACTTCTTAGAACAGGATGCACAACAACCATGGACCATCACTATGTATTTCCAAAGCCAGCAGAATCCACTTTAATTGATAGAGAAATACAAGCGGCCAAGGAAATAGGAATAAGATTTCATGGTACAAGAGGTTCCATGAGTCTTGGAAAAGAACAAGGCGGATTGCCTCCTTCCACCGTTATTCAAAGGGAAGAAGAAATTCTGCTAGATTCTGAAAGGCTCATAGATTTGTATCATGACAATAAGGACTTAGCTATGACAAGGATTGCATTAGCTCCATGCTCACCATTTTCTGTGACAAAAAAACTTTTGTGGGATACCAAAGAGCTAGCAAGAAAAAGGGAGGTTATGATTCACACCCACTTATGTGAAACAATTAATGAAGAGGAATTCTGTATAGAAAAGTATGGAAGAACACCAGTGGAGCTTATGGAAGAGTCAGAATGGGTAGGAAAAGATGTATGGTTTGCTCATGGAATTTATATAAATGATGAAGAAATTAAGAAAATAAATGGAGCTGGTATAGCACATTGTCCAAGTTCTAATATGAAATTAGGAAGTGGAATATGCAGAACAAGTGAACTAATAGCTGCAGGAATTAATGTGGGAATTGCTGTAGATGGAAGTGCATCTAATGATGGCTCAAATATGTGGGAAGAAGTTAGAAGAACCTATCTTTTAAATCATCTTAAATATGGTGATAGAGGATTAACTGCCTATGAAGTATTAAAAATGGCCACAAAAGGCGGGGCAAGAGTACTTGGCAGAGAGGATATAGGAATATTGAATGAAGGAAAAGCAGCAGATATTATTGTTATAGATTTAAATGATATTGCATTTACAGGTTGTCACGATCCGCTAGTTTCCTTAGTATGCTGTGGAAATTCCAGTGTAGTGAAGCACACTATTGTAAATGGAAAGTTAGTTGTTAAGGATGGAATAATTCAAACTATTGATTGTGGGGATATTGGGAAAAGAGCTATGGAACATGCCAGAGCATTAGTTATAAAGGAAAGAGTTGAAGGCTATAGCTAGTGAAGTTTAATAGGATAATAAGGAGATGAAATAGATGTGTTACGTTGGTTTTTACTTATTATAATTGGAAGTGTTTTATTTGTGATTTTTAGGATGAATGCTATAAACATGAAGGGTAGCTTTGGTTCCAATATGGGTAATAAGCATATGGAAGAACTGGGTGTGAGTGAGAAGAAGGAAAAATAAGGGGGTTAATACTGAATATTCTGAATATATATTGCGGTGAGGTACACTTTGTGTTATAGCTATGATAAAAATATGAATTTTGGGGGATGAATATGGGAAAACAAAATCAAAAACTACAAACAGAAAGTACTGAATTTAAACAAGAGATTGGCGTATTTGGTGGAGTAAGCATCATCGGTGGAATTATGGTTGGTTCAGGAATCTTTTATTTAGGCTCCTATGTATTGCTAAGAACTAACATGAGTATGGGACTTGCATTGTTATGCTGGGTAATAGGTGGTATCGTTTCTTTATTAGGTGGATTATGTTTTGCAGAACTAGGAGCATCAAGACCTAAAGCTGGAGGAATGGTAGTTTACTTAAATGAAGCTTATCATCCTATGGTAGGATTTATTTATGGATTTAGTAGCTGGTTAATTAGTGGTGCGGGTTCAATTGCAGCTCTTGCTATAGCATTACCTACAGCATTAAAAGGCTACTTGGGAATAGGTGACTTAGCTGTTAAGATAATTGCCATAGCACTTATTATCAGTCTTACAATTTATAATTATTATGGTGTAAAACAAGGTTCTATATTACAAAATATTTCAATGGTTGCTAAATTAGTTCCTATAGGAATTATTATGATAGGTGCATTAATTCTAGGGAAACAGTCTCCAAGTTTAAGCTTGGCTCCAATGACTGGTGGACCAGTTAGTTTCGGAAGTATGATAGGGATGATTGCATTTGCAACTGTTGCTACATTGTGGGCATATGAAGGCTGGACAAACTTAAATACCGTTTCTGAGGAAATGAAAAATCCTAAGAAAAACTTACCGTTAGCAATAATTATAGCTATTGGTGGAATTACAGTATTATATACTTTGTTCAACTACAGCATATATAAAGTTTTACCTCAGGAACAAATAGTATCAATGGTAAAAAGTGGAGACTACTATTTAGGTACTGCAGTTGCTAAGACTTTATTTGGTAATGTCGGTGGAATTATAGTTCTTTTAGGTATGATAATTGCTATGTTTGGTTCTATTAATGGAATGGTTTTAACTTTCCCACGTACGTATTATGCAATGGCAGTAGAAGGTCACTTTTTTAAATCATATGGAAAGTTACACCCTAAATATAAGGTGCCATCAGCTTCACTCATAGGTCAATGTGTTATTGCATGTATATTAGTTTTATTAAGAAATCTTGATCAATTAACTTCTATGGTTGTATTTATGGGAATGTTATTTAATGTTTTAGTTATTTTAGCAATATTTATATATCGTAAAAAATATCCAGATTTAGAAAGACCATATAAGGTGTGGTTATATCCAGTGTCAGTTATTGTTATTACACTTGTTTTCATAGGTCTTATGATTAATACATTTATCGAAGATCCAGTAACAGCACTAATAGGGTTTATAGTGCCTATTATAGGAATATTCTTATATAAGTATTTTGACAACAAGAATAAAAAAGAATCTAATTCATTAGATGCATAAATTAAGTCAAAAGAAGTATTAATGAAAATAAGAATTTAAATATATTGAGACAGGAGAATATAGATATGATTACTTTATGTAAAAATGCAAATATAATAACCATGGATAAATCATTACCAAGGGCTGAGGCTATGGTAATAGAGGATAATAAGTTTGAATTTGTAGGGAAATTGAGGGAGGCTTTAGAGTTTCTTAAAGGAAAAGAATATAATGAAGTCGACTTAGATGAAAAGCTGGTTTTACCGGGATTTAATGATTCTCATATGCATTTCATACATTATGCTAAGAGTCTTAGAAGTGTAAACTTGGTTGGTACAAAAAGTATCAATGAGATTAAAGCACGTGTTAAGGATAGGTTAAATCAGCGTGATGCAAATGACTTATCATGGATTGAGGCAGAAGGCTGGAATCATGACTATTTTGAGGATGAAAAAAGGTTCCCGAACAAATTTGATTTAGATGAAATTTCAACTGATGTTCCAATGCTAATTATGCGTGCATGCTTCCATATAGGAGTTTTAAATACTGCTGCTATGAAGGCCTTAGGATTAAACAAAGATACTGTAGGCCAGTATGGAAATTTAGCGGAGGTTTTACCTAATGGTGAGCCAAACGGAGTAATAAAGGAGATATTCTTAGATAATGTTAAGGCAAAAATCTCAACTTTAAATTTAGAAATAATGAAGAATATAATAGTTGCGGCTCAGGAAAAAGCTTGGCAGCAAGGACTTGTCTCTGTTCAAAGTGATGATATAGGATATACACCAAATTATGACTATGATTTGTTATTTAAAGCCTTCAAAGAGTTAGAAGAAGAGGGTAAACTCAGCATTCGTCTTAGTGAGCAATGCTTATTAACTAACAAAGCTATTGTTGAGAAATTCTTTGAAAAAGGCTATGGTTATGGATGGGGAACTGATAAAATCCGTGTTTCTTGCGTGAAAATATTAAGTGATGGTTCATTAGGTGCTCGTACAGCAGCGCTTAGAAGCTCATATAATGATGATAATAGCACTAAAGGAATTGAGATGTTTACTCAAGAGTCACTAAATGACATGGTTTTAACTTCTCATAAAAATAACTGTCCAGTTGCAATTCATGCCATAGGGGATAGAGGAGTGGAGATGGCACTAGATGCCATTGAAAATGCTGGAAAAGAGTATCCTAATAAAAGCCTTAGACATGGCATAGTTCATTGCCAGATAACTGATGAAGCATTGTTAAATAGAATAAGAGATTTAAAAGTAGTAACAATGGTACAGCCTATATTTATTGATTATGATATGAATATCGCTGAAAGCAGAGTGGGAAAAGAATTAACAAAGACTTCTTATGCTTGGAGAACAATGATAGATAAAGGAATTCATACATCCTATGGAACCGACTGTCCAGTTGAAACATTTAATACTATGCCTAATATATATTCTGCAGTTGCAAGAAAAAATGTAACTGGAAAAGAAAAAAAAGTATTTTTACCAGATGAAAAGGTATCTATGTATGAAGCAATACAAGCTTATACCGTTGAGGGGGCATATGCATCTGGAGAGGAAAAAATTAAAGGCACTATCACACCAGGAAAACTAGCTGACTTTATAGTTTTAGATAAAGATTTATTTAACTTAGAGTGTGAAGAGGACATTCTTGACACTAAGGTTATACAAACTTATTTTGATGGACAGCTAGTATATAAAGCTTAGTAGACATGAAAAGTTAAATAATTTAAGGTGATAAAGATTAGGATACTATAATACTTATATAGTATCCTAATTATTGTATATAGGTATTTGTAGAATATGCGGAGGATATAATCATGGGAAATTATAAAATTAAAATTTCTAGTAATGATAAGGGCGAATATGCTATTGCAGGGCATGTAGGAATAGGTCATGTACATTCACATAGTTCTTATGTGCAGGATGATTCAGTAGGTTTTGCGGTAGTATCATATTTAATGAGAGAAGTACTTCGGGTAGATACTAGAATAAAATCGGTAGAGGCGGATATAAAAACAGGCAATATTAAAGTCACCACATATACGAATGGGGTTGGAGAAAGTTTTTCAAGTAGAGGGATAACACCAATAGAAGTAAGCATGTTGGAAAAAGCTATAAATGAAGATGGAATATATTCACAAAATGTTGCAATAAAGGTTTTTGGAAGAATGTATGGACAAGGAGTAACAACTGTTCCAGTTGCATTACAGGGGGCAATTGCTTTGGCTGTACTAGATTCATTTTGCAAATGCAGTTCTAATGTACATTATACAAATAGAAAATATGAAGGTCTTATAGATAAAATGGCAGCTATAGTTGTTGATATTAATGATATACCAGTTTCCTTATTGCTAACCATAAACGGAAATGAGGGAGGAATTGGACCAAATGAAGACAATGAAGGAAATACGACCTATGGACCTAAAGGAGCTCTTATGAAAAAACTTGATATGGATAAGGTGCCAACTATAATTGTGGAGAGTAAGGCATATATACCTACGTTATCAAGAGGTATTAATAAGTCAACCTATCTTATAAGAGCACAATCTGGCATTGATAATATTAGTTTAGCAAAACGCATGATTGATTCAGCAGGAAAACTAAAATTATCATACCAATTTTTAGATAATGCATTACCAAGAATTAAAGGTCAATTAAAAAAAGCTACCATAGATTTCGCTGATAACATAATTGAGTTAGCAGAGAATCTAAAGGCTGCAGAAAGTTCTCAGAAGAAGGTAGAGATATTATCTAAATTAACAAGGCTTGTTAGTGAAGATGCTGGTGGAGTTACTTTTATGTCTAATGAAATACATGAAGAAGTAAGAGCTGCTGGAATAGTTCCTGGATTAAGTTCAATTTTATCAATGATAGTATCAGAAGAGTATATTAAATATTGGAAGATACCAATGCTAGAAAAGGAAGAGTTATTAGGATATATAGATATTATTGTAAATTCTTTAGTAGACAATTATTAGAGTTAAAGCTAGTTAATATAAAATAGATCTGGAGGATTAATATGGAAGATAGAGATCGTTTAGTTAGATTATTAGATCTAGATGATGAATTTATTATTGAGTTGAAATATGCAACAGAGGATAATTATCATTAAGTTAAAAAATAAAGTATGGTAGAGCTAGAAAGTCATAGCAGACTCATTTATGATGAGATGTTATGGCTTTTTTATTACATTTATTAATTCTAATAGATGACAAGAGAGTTTGGTATGGTAGAATTAGATAATAAGAAATAAGTGTGATAGAACAATTTGTGGAAACAAGAGTAGGGTTTCACAGAAAGGATTAAAAAATGAGTATAGAAATTAGAGAAGTTACTGAAGAAAATTTAAAAAGTATATTAGAGTTGAAGGTAGGAGAAGGACAAGAATCATATATTGAAACGACGGAGCAGTGTTTAAAAGAAGCTGCTGAGGAACAGTGGTATGAGCCGGTTGGACTTTATAAGGACAGATGTTTAGTTGGATTTGCAATGTATGGCCTTTTTATTAATGAAGATATCAATGGGAGAGTATGGCTGGATAGATATTTAATTGATGGAAAGTATCAAGGTAAGGGTCTGGGAAGTGAACTGCTAGAGGCACTAATAAATCACTTAGCAGATAAATATAACTATGATGAAATCTTTTTAAGTGTATATGATGATAATATGGGAGCTATAAGGCTATATGAAAAATTTGGTTTTAAATTTAATGGGGAATTTGATGTGAATAAAGAAAAAGTAATGGTGAAGAAGCTGGTAAAAGATTAGATGGCAAATATACTGGGTTTGGTAAAATTATAGAAGGATATGAAGAGGTTCAGCCTATAGTATCAGTAGAAACAAAGTCTGTTGATATGGGAATAGAAGGGGTTGTAGTTAATGAACCTGTAATTCCTGAAATAATTGAAAGTATTGTGGTTGAAACCTTTGGTGAAAAATATGAAGAGCCTATAGTTATAGGGATAGCTGATTAATTAGGATGGAAAGATAACTTTGCAATTTAGCAGAGTTATCTTTTTTATATTCAAATATTTTAAGCTAATAACAAAGTTAAGAGCAAAGTAGTTTGGATAATTCTTCTATATCTTTAACAATATATTCAGCACCACTAGCTGAAAGTTCATCATAGTCACCATATCCGTAAAGAACACCAACAGATTCTAGGCCTGTCTTTTTAGCGCCTATTATATCGTGCTTTCTGTCACCAACCATGATTGCAGATGAAAGGTCAGTGATGGAATTTTCCTTCAAAACATGTAAAATAACATCAGCTTTATTAGTTCTTGTACCATCGAAGTTAGCTCCACCCACAAAATCGAAATATTTTCTTAAGTTGAAATGGTCAAGGATTTTCTCGGCGAAAACAGTAGGCTTTGAGGTTGCAACAAGAAGGGTTTTATCCTGTTTCTTTAAATTAATTAATAAGTTTTCAAAGTTCTCATAAACGAAATTTTCATAAAGCCCCTTATCTTGAAAGCGCTCTGTATAATATAGAATTGCCTGCTCAGCATCCGCTTCAGTGAAGTTATAATATTCTATAAAGGAATCTTTAAGAGGAGGTCCTATAAATTTGCATAGGTTGTCCAAATTTTCAACTTCAATACCAAACTTATTTAAAGCATAGGCAACTGATGAAGTAATTCCAATCTTCGAATCTGTAATTGTTCCATCTAGGTCAAATAATATGTATTTTTTCATTATATAATTCAGCTCCTTCTTCTTAGTGACGTTTTCATGTAGATAATACTAAATATTATAACACATAGCAATTATGACTTATATGAAAATTGTAATACAACTTATTTTATTATTTAATATATTGAACATTTTAGAGGATAAAATCACTTCGATCATCTATAGCACGCTTTTCAGTAATTTAAAAAACAATGTTTTTTGGGTTAATATGATATTTCTCAAGATAAACCTTTGTGAACCTATCTTTAAATTTTTGGTCGTGGATAATAAATGGATCTACATTAAAAAAAAGATATTTATCACTATTTAAAGTAAAGTGATTTGATATATGTATAACTATTTGGTTTTCTTATAGAACTAGGAGAGTTTATTTGCGATGACTATAATAAATTGTAATTATATCCTGAATAATGCAATAATGATATACTAGAAATGAAGCAAATGCCTGAGCAGAGATGCAGATATTGATTATGTTTCTTGCAGCGTGAGTTTTATGGGGATATTAACCTAATAAAAAATTGTAGAGAATTTTATTCAAAGTAAATAAATGCTATTAGTAGCAAATATATTATAGATAAGGAGACTTAAATATGAATAAAGGTATGAAGGGTGTTAGTGACATATCCAGAATTATAGATGTGCCACATGTAACTAATTTTAGAGACTTAGGAGGATGTCCATGTGAAGATGGCAAGGTGGTAGAGTATGGACACTTTTACCGCTGTGCAGGGCTTTCTAAAGTTGACGAAAGTGATTTTGAAGTTTTAAAGAAGTACAACTTGAAAATTATATTTGATTTACGTTCCAAGGGAGAAAAGGATAAAGAGCCTGATATTGTGCCGCCAGACTGTGAATATTATCATTATTCAGGAATTGTAACTATGGATGAACCTAATGATATGGTAAATCAATTTGGTGGAAATTTTGATATGAAATCAGTAGTAATGAATATTTTACAAAACAAAGTGGAAATACCAAATACTATGGATTACTTAAGGGGAGGATATGAAACCATGGCTGAGCATAGTAACTCCTTTAAAGCATTATTTGACCTAATTAAAAAGTACCCTGAAAAGCCAATTGCTTTTCACTGTTCCGCGGGAAAAGATAGAACTGGTGTAGCAGCAGCTCTTATACTTTTAAGCTTAGGAGCAAGTGAGGAAACAGTGATGGAGGATTACCTTTTATCTAATATACACAGAAAGACTGAAAATGATGGTATACTGGGGGAAATTAAAAAATACACTACAGATGAGGGCTTTTTAAGTGTTATACGTTCCATGCTAGAAGTCAACGTAGATTTATTAAAGGCGTATTTTAATAAGGTAAAGGAGCTCTATGGAAACTGGGATAACTATTTTGAAAAGGCTATAGGACTTACGAAAAAGGATAGGGAAGAACTACAGGAAAGATATTTGGTGGATGGAAAGCAATAGAGTTTTCATGATAAGTCAAGAGGCATAGTTAGTCTCTGGATTTTTTTAGTGTGTTAAACTATATTTATACTCTACATTCTTTATCTTGAAATTAGCCTATGTTATACTTATTAAAATTAAACAGACTTAATATAAGTATAAGGAGTAGGTTGACATGACAGATTCTAATAGAAAACTTACTGTTTGGGAAAGTGCCTGCATATAGGAAAAGTTTAAAGGAGCCAGGAGAATCTCTTCTTGGTAAATGGGGAGGTACATCCATGCAAGTTGCAATTCTTACTGCCTATGAAGCTTTCCGTTTCTACACTCACAATCCAGCTAGAATCTTAGAAGAAGAGAAAACCTATTTTATATATATTAATAAGTCTAATTATGGTATATTTATCTAGTAGAATTTTAAGTACATAAGGAGTATTGTTTATGAAAAAAATTAAAAAGTTAATTGCTATGGCACTAGTTGGTATAGTGAGTTGTTCTACATTGGTAGGATGCGGTAAGGGAAAAGATGAAAATGCATCTGTAAATGGTGAGGAAAAACTAGTAGTATGGATGCCGCCAATAGGGGATAATGATGGTCCACTATGGGAAACTATATTTGAAAAGTTTGAAAAGGATAATAATGTTCAGGTTAATGTAGAAATTATACCTTGGGAGAATTATCCAGAAAAATACGCTACAGCTATTTCAGCTGGAAAAGGTCCAGATGTAGGGTATATGTACGCAGAGATGTTCCCTCAATTTATTGAAATAGGAGCAGTAGAAAACTTAAAGGATTATTATACAGAAGCAGACTATGAAAATTATATGTATCTTAATGATGCTAGCATGATGGGTGGAATTTACGGATTGCCAATAGAGGCAGCAAACCCTGCAATGTTATATTACAATAAAGATATTTTAGATTCGATAGGAGAGCAGCCACCTGTTACATGGGAAGATTTCCAAAGAATATGTAAGAAGGCAACTTTAGACACTGATGGAGATGGAACTATAGATCAATGGGGACTTTCTCAAGGATGGGGAGCAAAATTCTTTGGTGATTTAAACTGGAACTGGTATGGTTTCTTATGGCAGGCCGGCGGAGAAATGTTTAATGAAGATTTAAAATCAGTAAGATTTAATGATGAAGCTGGTCAAAGAGCAGCTCAGTTCTTATATGACTTAAATTTAGTTGATAAGGTTGTGCCAGAAGATTCACTATCTATGACTAACAAAGAAATGTTTGAAACAGTATTTGCTAAAGGAAAAGCAGCATTTGGAATTCATTTAGCATCTACATCTTCAGGGTTAATAGATAAAGAATATCCAGATTTAAACTATGGATTTATTACTTCTCTTAAGGATAAAGCAGAGGGAACTTTTGCTTCAGTTGACCAATTAACTTTAATGTCAGCAGCTAAGAATAAAGAGTTAGCATTTAAACTTATGCAGTACATGTTAAGTGTTGATGCTATGACACAGTTCCACAAGGTTAATCCAAGAGCTCCAATGTCAAAGGATGAACCATATCAAGGAGATCCTAAGTTTGAGCAGATGGTAAAAGAAGATAAAGAGATATATAGACCTCTAGTTGTGGCACCACATGGAGTTGAAATTTATGAGTACTTATGGAAAGAGCTTCAAAGTATGATAGCTGGACAAAGAACTCCTAAGGAAGCACTAGATAATGCAGCAGAATATGCAAATGATTTATTGAAACAACAATAGTTTATGTAAAGGGCATTGAAGTAAATATTCAATGCCTTTTTTCAAGATTATATACAAGAGTATATAAGAAGCTTTATAAGAAAAATAAAACAAAAGATAAGATAGGAACAAGATAGTAAAAAATAAAAAACATGAGATTAAAATAAAAAGAAATATAAAAGTAAGATAAAAAGAAATA
>DALZNT010000090.1:0-14753 GCA_032005505.1 Clostridium sp.
GAGCAGAGGACTGAAAATCCTCGTGTCGCTGGTTCGATTCCTGCTCGAGCCACCAGTTTTGGCGCCATAGCCAAGTGGTAAGGCAGAGGCCTGCAAAGCCTTTATCCCCCAGTTCAAATCTGGGTGGCGCCTCCATAAAAGACCTTGTAAATTATTATTTACGAGGTCTTTTATTTTGCGTTTTTATATTTTTATATTTTTATATAGTTCTGTTGTACTTTCATGAATTAAGTCCTTACGCTCTATTAAATCTAAAGCTGTAAAAGCTAGGGCTTCTATGGCTTTCCATATATTTTCCTTACCATAATCTAAGATAGTTGCATTTTTAAATTCGATTGATGGACATTGTATAGATTTATCACTTACTATATTTATGGATGGGTATATAGTAGGGGTTGTATGACTTACCGTTCCTATTCCAAGAGGATATAGCATCATTTTTTCATAGTGTACATTGATTATTCCACATTCTTTTAAATTTGTTTCAAATATTTTATTTATAACATGATTATCCATAAGCTCTTTACAAGGTAATTCTACTAAACTTAATGAACAATCTATATTCATTACATCCTCGATACATTTTATATAGCGTCTAACATTTTTTTCGATAGCTTCACCAGTAATATAGTTTTTAGTCTTTATTTCAAATTTAACTTTTGCAGAAGATGGATATTCATTTAAAGCGTTATCACATATTAGTTGTAAATGGTCCATATAACACTGATTACAAGTATCTTGTATAAGTTGATTTATAAAGTGCACATTTTGAAGACATACATCTAATGAAGATAAATTAGCTTTACCATTTTCAAGCCATAAGTTTAAATATTTTAATTCTAAGGGGATTGATGACATAGAAATATTATTTACACATGTAATGTTATCTACGTGAGGTGCAAATATTACATCTGTTTCATCAAAAATATTTTCCTTTGTCATTATTATTTCAGAACCATTAGAATATTTTCCAGGGCAACCGACAACGATAATAGAACCTCCTACTTTATTAATAATGCTAGCTAAGCCAAGCGCAGCGCCTATTGACATAGTTGCATTGGCATTATTTCCGAATACATGACCATTGTCACCACCGGTGCTATATTTACATATGAAGCAGATTTCTGGATGACCAGTACCTATTCTAGCTCTGAAGGCAGTCGGTATATTTAAAAAATTTGTTTCAACTTCAAATTTATGATTTCTAAGAAGTGATGCTATGTAATCGCAAGATTTATATTCATTAAAACAATTTTCGCTAGCATCATATAAAAATTTATTTAAAGAGAAGACATCTTCCTTTATTGTATATAAATAGCTTAGGATGTTCTGTTTCAAGGCAAACCCTCCTTAAGGATTATTTAAATCAATATAATATTTGATGATTTACTACATTAGTATATCCATAGAGATTATCAATTATCTATGTAATGGGGAATTATAGATAATTATGAGAGTAAAAAATTTTTTGGGACAAAATAAAAAACAATTCATCGATGAATAAAATATAATATAAGAGGCGAGGATTAAGATAGTTCTGAAGGCATTAAAGATAAGTCAAAGTTGTTTTGATTAAAATCATTTTAATACAATATGGAACTAAAGGATAAATTTTGAGGGGGATAAGTATGTGTAAGACGTGTATAGTATGTAGAAAGCCTCTAAATAATGGTATAATTGTGTATGGAAAAGGAATTTGTGAAAACTGCGAGAAAAGGCTATTAATTATAGACGGAGAAACAGATTTTTATGACTTCTATAAAAATTGTATAAAAAAGAATTTAGTACAACATATACCAAGAGGAGTGAATGAGAAGTGCCGAGATTACCAATAGTGGAAGCGCTATTAAAATATAAAGAAGAAAACAATAGTTATTTTGCTATGCCAGGACATAAAATTGGAAGAGCTTATAATGATACTGAGGAAGGTAAATTATTTTTAAGTAATTTAATTGACTTTGATGTAACAGAAGTTGAGGGGATGGATAACCTTCACAATCCAGAGGGAATAATTAAAGATGCTCAGGAAGAGTTATCTAAGTACTATGGAAGTAAAAGATCATATTTTTTAGTTAATGGCAGTACATCAGGAAATATGATTATGATTTTTTCAACGTTTAATGAATATGATAAAATTATTGTAGAGCGTAATTGCCATAGGTCTGTATATAATAGTATAGTTTTAAGAAAGCTAAAACCTATATATATAAAGAATGAAATTAGTAAAGATTATGATGCTCCTTTCTCTATAGATAAGGAGCATTTATTTACTACAATGGATAAGAATAGAGATGCAAAAGGTATATTATTAACCTATCCTAATTATTATGGAATTTGCTCAGATTTAGCGGAAATAGTAGAGAAGGCCAAACAATATAATATGAAGGTTCTTATAGATGGAGCCCATGGAGCGCATTTTGGTGCTACAGAAGAATTACCACATAATGCAGTTAGCTTAGGAGCTGATGTAGTAGTTCATAGTGCACATAAAACTTTACCAAGCTTGACACAAACATCATTTTTACATGTAAATTGTGAAGAACTTGTAGATAAAATAGAGTATTATACTAGTGTGTTTTCAACTACTAGTCCATCATACTTATTTATGGCATCATTAGATTATAGTAGATTTTATTTAGAGAAGTACGGAAAAAATGATTATAAAAATCTCGTTAAATTATGCGAAGAGTATAGGGATAAGATAAATAGTATAGGATTTTATTATATAATTGGACAAGTTGACATAGATAAAAACTTAAGCGATAGATATAATGAACAGAATAATACCATAAGAATAGATAAATCTAGATATATTATAAGCTTACCTAAGGGATATAGTGGACATATATTCTTGGATTACTTGAAAAATAATAAGATACAGGGTGAAATGAGTGACAATAGAAGTGTAGTTTTGATTTTTGGAACTACTAATAATAGAGATGATTTTGAGGTATTATATGAGGTTTTAAAGAATTGTGATACTGATAGCTTAAAGGATATATATACATCACCTAAGGAATATGAAATTCCAGATATGGATTTACTACCATGGGAAGCATTAGAGCAAACTAAAGAACAAGTTACCATAGATAAGGTTGAAGAAAAAATATGTGGACAAGCTATTGTACCATATCCACCAGGAATTCCACTTGTCATGCCTGGCGAAGTAATAACTACAGAGATTATTGACATTATTAATTACTATAGAGATAATAAGGTTACATTACTAGGTGTGGAAGAAGATAAAATAATTGTATTAAAGAACCACAAATAGAGATTATAAAGGTAGTAAGACATTACATAGTGGAGGAAATAGATATGAATAAGGGGTTATTAATTGCATTAGAAGGGCCAGATGGAAGTGGAAAATCTACACAGATAGAGTTATTAGAAAAGCATTTTCTAGATAAAGGTGTAGAAGTGATAAGAACTAGAGAGCCAGGCGGCACTAAGATAAGTGAGAAGATAAGAGAAGTTATTTTAGATAATGATAATAAAGAAATGGATGATATGTGTGAAGCTCTTCTTTATGCGGCATCAAGAGCTCAGCTTGTGAGTCAGGTTATAAAGCCAGCTATAGAAGCAGGAAAGGTAGTTTTATGCGATAGATTTGTGTATTCATCTATAGTTTATCAAGGAATTGCTAGGAATCTTGGAATTAAAAAAATTGAATCAATAAATGATGCTGCACTAGGTGGGTTAGAAGCAGATTTTGTATTCATGATAACAATACCTTATGATAAAGGTATCGATAGAAAGAGAAGCCAGAAGATTCTAGATAGACTTGAAAATGGTGGAGATGAATTTCATAAAAAAGTTTTTCAAGGATATGAAAAAATTAGTAATATTTATGATAAAATAGAGTTAATCAATGGAGAAGACACTATTGAGAATATTCATAAGCAGATTGTAGATAGGGTTGAATCTATTGTGAAAATATAACACATAGGAGGGGTTTATATGAAGCTAATAATTGCGATAGTACAAGATGATGATGCTATGGACCTAGTTGATATTTTAACAGAGAATGGACTAAGAGTGACAAAGCTTGCAACTACAGGGGGATTTCTTAAAGCAGGGAATACAACATTGATGATAGGTGTTGAGGCTGAAAAGGTTGATACTGTTTTGGGTTATATTGAAGAAATATGTAAGGTAAGAAAACAACTTGTATCCTCACCTTCTCCAGTGGCTGGATCTACAGGAGTATATATACCATATCCAATAGAAGTAAATATAGGTGGGGCAACTATATTTGTTGTTGATGTAGATAAGTTTTTTAGCGTATAATATACTTAAGGCTAATAACAATGTACAATAGGCTTTGCTTATTGTACATTTTTTATATAAGTATATATTTTAAGTTAAAAGACTATCATAGATAATAATATAATAGGAGGGTATGAGATGATAGGTCATGAGAAGATAGAAAATAATTTAATTGAAGCTATAGATAATAATAAGTTCACTCATGCTCACATATTCGTTGGAGAAAAGGGTATAGGTAAAAGTATATTGGCAGAGATTTTATCAGCTAGGATATTAGGCCTTAAGGAGCCAAGAGATCATGTTGATATAATTCAGTGGACACTAGATAAAGGAAAGAGCTCTATTGGAGTTAATACAATTAGAAGTATTACTGAAGAGTGCAATAAAAAGCCATTTGAGGGCGATAAGAAGGTAATAATAATTGATAGTGGAGATAAGATTACATTTCAAGCACAAAATGCTTTCCTGAAAACTATAGAGGAGCCACCAGCTAATGTATTTATATTTATCCTCTGTGAAGACTTAGAAGGAATATTGGATACTATTAAATCTAGATGCTGCATACATAAATTAAGGCCTCTTAATGATGAGGAAATGGAGCAATTTATTAAAATAAAATATCCTTATATTTCAAGTGAAGAACTTAAAATTGCAAATGCCTTTGGAAAGGGAATCCCGGGCAAAGCAGAGAAGTTAATAGAAAATAAGGACTTTGAGTCTATTAGAAATACAATTTTTGAGATTCTTAGTAAGGTAAAGGATATAGATAGTGAGATTTCTCTAAATTATGAGAGTTTTTTCACTAGCAATAGTAATATGCAAGATGATATCTTGGACATAATTATAACTGTAATAAGAGATGTTGTAATATATAAAGAGATAGGTGATGAGGAGTTACTTATAAATAGTGACAAAATTTTAGGGATTAAAGATTTAGCCAATATATTTTCATCTGGCAAATTAAATGATATGATTAGAATTGTAGATGAAACTAGAAATACTCTAAAAAATAATGTAAACTCATCATTGGCATTTATAACAATGGTTTTGAGAATGCAGGAGGTTTAATATGATAACAGTAATAGGTGTAAGATTTAAGCAGGCAGGAAAGATATACTATTTCAATCCTGGCGATTTAGATATAAAAAAAGGTGATTTTGTAATTGTTGAAACAGCACGAGGAATAGAATTTGGAGAGTGTGTAGTTGGAATAAAAGATCTTAAAGAGGGAGAAATTGTTGCACCTCTTAAAAATGTTATAAGAAAAGCTACACAAGAAGATATAGATCTAAATTCTCAGAATAAGGCTAAAGAGGAAGAAGCTCTTAGAATATGTCTTGAGAAAATAAAATCTCATGACTTAAGAATGAAGCTGATAGATGTAGAGTATACTTTTGATAATAATAAGGTGATATTTTACTTTACTGCAGATGGAAGAGTTGACTTTAGAGAGTTAGTTAAGGATTTAGCATCAATATTTAGAACTAGGATAGAGTTAAGACAAATAGGGGTAAGAGATGAAGCTAAGATGACTGGCGGACTTGGACCATGCGGTAGAAGCTTATGCTGCTCTACATTCTTAGGGGAGTTTGCACCAGTTTCTATAAAAATGGCGAAGGAGCAGAATCTTTCTTTAAATCCAACTAAGATATCAGGGATATGTGGAAGACTTATGTGCTGCTTAAACTATGAACAAGAAACTTATGAGGGAATAAGAAAGAGACTTCCAAAGGTAGGATCTATCGTTAATACACCTTATGGTAAAGGTGATGTAGTTTCAAGTAGTGTAGTTAAAGAGGCTGTAAAAGTTAAGATAACCATAAAAGATGGAGAAGATGATATCAAAGTTGTCAGTATTAATGATTTAACTTTAGTATCGGGAAGCTATGAAGATGTTATAAATGATATTGACCTAAAAGAACTTGAAAAACAAGTTGAGGATCCGAAGATAATTAAGGAACTATTTAAGGAAAATTAGGGGGAAAGATATGAAAAGTACTCTAAAAATTTGTGACATGATAACATCAAAGGATGTCACGAGGATTAAGAATGCCATATCTACTAATGAAGGAGTTATTGCTTGTGGTATACATAAAGCAAAAAAAGAAGCAGAAATAGTTTATGATAGTAACTTTATTACTATAGACGATATAATTGAATCTATAGAGAATGAAGGCTATATGGTTATATAATTTATAAAACTATATAATATTGAAGGAGAAATGCAAGAAATTGCGCTTCTCCTTTTATAATTTATTAAATTTTAACAATAAAAATAAAATTTTCATATTAACATGTATATTATTTACTAAATTAGTCAATTAATTAAATATAATTTATTAATTATGAGAGGTGTTAAATATGAAATTTAAAAAACAAATAGGAATAATTATTAGCTGTGTCGCAATATTAGCAGTTGTATTCTTCTCTGTAAGTTATATTGGAGATAGAAATAAGTTAGCTGATAATAATGACAAATCAAATGCAGTTGAAACCGGAGCAACAGGAGATGAAAACAGCAATATAGCTGATAATACATCTAATGGTAAAGATACTCCGATTACTGGCACAGTAGATAATACTAATGATGAAAAGGATACAGCTGACAAAAATGCTGATTCAGAAACAGCAGAAGGCATTAAGGAAGGGTATTATGTAGTTAAGGAAAGTGATACTTTATATAGTATAGCTAAGACTTATATGCCTAATTCAGAATCTGCTAAGGTTGTAGAAGCAATGAAGGAAAGAAATAATCTTACTACTGATGTTATTTCAAAAGGTCAGAAATTAGTAATTTCTTACGAGGTAGCATTAGAAAATGGCGGTAATACATCTAAGGATAATACTGCAGATTCTACAGAGCATGCAGATCATGTTAAGCATGTAGTTAAAGAAGGAGATACATTATATAGTATTGCAGCAGAATACATGTCATCAATGAATGTAATGGATGCTATAGACACTATAAGGACTCATAATAGTATTAGTGAATCTAACGTTATTATGGTATCTGATACTATATGTATACCAGCAACTGAAGAATAATAGTATTTCAATTTTATAACTATAAAATTGTGCATATTAAAGAGAACTAAAGACTAAATATTTTTGTGTAAAATAAATTAAAAATATTAAAGATATAATCTCTAAATGTATTTAGATGATTATATCTTTAATACTTTTACGGAGTCACATTCAGCATATATAAAGTCACTATCTAAAGTTAGAAGGTACTCTACATTATTACAGATACAAGCAGCTAAATGGGTTGCATCATTTATTGACAGCAAATTTTTTACCATGAGATCTTTTGTTTTAATCATGCAATGTTTGTTAATATCAACATAGTTATATTTTACTGTGTTTTCAAGTTGATTATGCATTGCGACTGCTGTTTTATAGTAAATTTTAAGAAGCTCACGCTTTTTAGTATTTTTAGATAAGTTATCAAAGTACTTTTTATAGGGGATTTCTCTAAGTTTATCAATGCGCTTGTCTTTTATGATTTTTTTATCATATTTACTAAAAGAAGAGACTATTTCTTTTATGTTAGTTGCTGAATTAAAGGGATTTCGTTTATCTAGTTTATGGCGGATATCTAACATAAAGATTCTGTACATTATTTGATTAAGAACTTCGGCTGAAATAATATTAGTTATAACAAGCTTAGTTTTTTTATTAATAAGTATTCTAAATACCTCAATACATTCAGCATGGTGAATATCATCATCATAGACTAAACTAAGTAAAAAGGATGCATCTAGGAGTATAGAGGTATTAGAGTTAAATTCGACAGAGCTAAAAGGATAGAATGATATGTCCATAATGCAGTCCTTTCGTATTTTATTACTCATATTAAGTGTATTATTTAAGATTAATGCTTATTACATATAAATAGATAAATTATTTTACATATAAATTTTATAAAATAATATTTGTATGAGTGAGTATAGTTTACTTATATAGGGTAACAATACTAATGACAAATTAAATCATAAATATAAACCCTTAAAGCAATATGCAAAGTAGTAATTTTTCTAGTATATTTCAAGTGAAATTTGCAGTATGCATATTGCTTTCCCCTCATATGAAGATAAAGTTTCCTTAAGTAATTATACTTAAGGAGCTTTTTTATTTATATGAATAATTGTATAATTATTTGGTTTTAATAAAATAAGCTTTTATTATTGAAAGTGAAGTAAAATAGTAGTGATTAAGGTTCATAAGGTGAAAAATAGTGTATCTTATTATATAATAGGATAGATACTTTTATATAAGTTATAGTTTAAGAGATGCTGAAATAAAAATGCATTAATATAGAAAGGAAATATATTATGAGTCTAGTAAGAATAGATGAAACATTAGACGATCTACAATTAAAAGGAATACATATAATTCAAAAAAAAGAAGGCTTTAGATTTGGAGTAGATGCTGTTTTATTAGCTAATTTTGCTAAAGTAAAAAGAAATGGAACAGTTATTGACTTATGTAGTGGAACTGGGATAGTTCCATTTATAATAAAGGGCAAAAGTCAATGTGGATTAGTAACAGGGATAGAAATTCAAAGTGAGTTTGCAGAGATGGCCAATAGATCATCACAATATAATAAATTTGAAGATGAAGTTAAATTTGTGGAGGGAGATTTAAAGGACAAAGAACTTTTAAAAACTTTAGGTAGAGTTGATGTAGTTACAGTTAACCCGCCATATAAGCTTCATAACTCAGGGATATTAAATGAAATAGATAGAAGTACTATTGCAAGACATGAAGTATGCTGTAAACTAGAGGATGTTATTTCATCAGCAAGATCGCTGCTAAAGGATAACGGTAGATTTTTCATGGTTCATAGACCTGAAAGGTTAGTAGATATACTTTCATTAATGAGAAAGTATAAAATTGAACCTAAGAGATTAAGATTTGTGCATCCTAAACCAGGTAAAGCACCCAATATAGTATTAGTTGAAGGTCAAAGGGATGGAGGAGCTTTTCTAAAAATAGAAGATCCATTATATGTTCATCTAGATGATAATTCTTATTCAAAGGAAATTCAAGAAATGTACAATTCACAAGTGCTAGATGTATAAAAATATTAGGCACTATTATATAGAAGAGAAAATTGTAAGACGTTTAGGAGGAAATACAAATGAGCGGTAAATTATACTTAATACCCACACCAATAGGTAATTTAAAGGATATAACTCTTAGAGCATTAGAAACGTTAAAAGCTGTAGATGTAATTGCTTGCGAGGATACAAGACAAAGTTTAAAACTATTAAATCACTTCGGTATAAAGAAAACTTTAATAAGTTATCATATGCATAATGAGAATGGTAAAAGTGAAGATATAATTAAGAGATTATTAGAGGGACAAAATATAGCTATAATTAGTGATGCTGGAACACCAGGAATTTCAGATCCTGGTGCAGTAATCGCAAGGAGATGTATTGAAGAAGAAATTGAATTTGAGGTTTATCCAGGAGCGACTGCTATTACTACTGCTTTAGTATATTCTGGATTAAATACCAATAAGTTTATTTTTGTAGGATTCCTATCTAGAGAAAATAAAGAAAGACGAGAAACTATTGAGAGCTTAGCTGATAGACAAGAAACTATAATATTATATGAAGCACCACATAGAATACAATCTACATTAAACTTTATTAGAGAAAATCTAGGTAATAGAAAACTAGCAGTGTGCAAAGAGCTAACAAAGCTTCATGAAACAATACTTAGGGGTACTGTGGATGAGTGTATAGAATACTATGAAGAAACTGCACCTCGTGGAGAATATGTAATTGTTATTTCAGGAAAAAGTAAGGAAGAAATAATAGAAGAAAAAAAATCCCTATGGGAAGATCTTACTGTAGAAGAACATATTAAAAAGTTCATTAGTGAAGGAAAAGATAAAAAGGAGTCGATTAAGCTAGTAGCTAAAGAGAGAGGATTGCATAAATCTGAAGTATATAAGTATTCTTTAGATTTATAGCGTGAATTTATAAGCATTTTAAGTCATTAAGTTTGTTTTTACGAATATATTTACTGTATAGCCATATAAAAAGTATGGCTTGTCTTATTTTTTGAGGCAAAATGCTTGTAGTTGACGTAGGTATAGGTTATAATTGTAAGAGAAACGTAAGATTTTGAGGGGGGATTTTTTTTGAAAAAGAAAAGCATATCATTAGTACTTGCTTTAGCATTAAGTTTTGCATCTATTAGTACTGGAGTGCTTGCTGACCCATACAGTGATAAGGCGGCATACGAGCAAGAATTGGCGGAAAAAACTAAAAATTACAAAAGTGCACAAGAGCAAGTTGATGAAATT
Source organism: Clostridium sp. (assembly GCA_032005505.1). Taxonomy (GTDB): domain Bacteria; phylum Bacillota; class Clostridia; order Clostridiales; family Clostridiaceae; genus Clostridium_J. Next base: position 10,592 of record DALZNT010000090.1, read on the forward strand.
GAAGCTTCTATACAAGAAGTCAACTCTAGAATGGAAGATATTACTTTTGAGATAGAAGGGTTAGAAACACAGATTTCTGATGTTGAAAGCAAAATCGACGAAAGCAACAATAAGGTACAAGCTACGGAAAAAGATATAGAAAATGAAAGTGATTTATTTGCTAGAAGAATGAGATCTATGTATATGAATGGATTAGACAGTTACGTAGAAGTACTTCTTAACTCTAATAATTTTTCAGATTTCTTATCTAGATTAACAAATGTAAAGACTATAATTAATCATGATAATAAAGTTATTAGTGATTTAGTTGAAATGAAGGAAGTAATTGTAGATGAAAAAGCTATAATTGAGGAAGAAAAATCTAAACTAGACGCACTACAAGGTGAAAATAACCTTAAACTAGCAGAACTAGAAGAGAAGAAAGAAGAAAAAAATGTAGCTCTTGCAAAGGCAGAAGAAAATAAAGATTTATTTGAAGCTGCAATTAAAGAAACAGAAGATCAGTTAAAGGAAACTTTATCATTAATAGAATCTTACACTAATAGTGAAAGCAATTCATCAAGACCTAATAGAGGTGATACTGGAACAGTGCCTCCAAGTGCAACAGGTAATTCTATAGTTGATTATGCTATGCAGTTTATAGGTGTTCCATATTTATGGGGTGGAACTAGTCCAAGCGGATTTGATTGTTCTGGGCTTACAAGTTATGTTTATAGAGCATGTGGAATAAGTATTCCAAGAGTTGCAAATGATCAAATGAATGCTGGAACTTATGTACCAAGAGAACAACTGCAACCAGGAGATTTAGTATTCTTTGGTTCAGGTGGAGAGGCATATCATGTTGGTATATATGTTGGAAATAACAGTTACTTACATGCGCCACAAGATGGTGAGCTTGTAAAAATATCAACTATGGCATATCGTGGTGATTATTTATCAGGTAGAAGATACAATTAGTATATTGTTTTATCGAAAGACCAGCAACGATGTTGCTGGTCTTTTATTATATATACGATATAATAAAAAAACGTTACTTCCAAAAGTAACGTTAGAGAAATTATTTGTCTTGATCTTTTAATTCATTAAGACAGCTTGTACAAATATTTTTAGACTTATAGTTAATTACATCACGAGCATCTCCACAAAATATGCATGCAGGCTCATATTTCTTTAGAATTACTTGATCACCATCAACATATATCTCAAGGGCATCCTTTACATCAATGTTTAATGTTCTTCTTAACTCTACTGGAATAACAATTCTGCCTAGTTCATCTACTTTTCTTACAACACCTGTTGATTTCATAAATATTCCTCCTATATTCTGATATAACACAAATAAATATATGTTTTATATTCCATATTCTTGAATTTAATACCATATTATTATAATAGTACAAAAATATTTAAAAGTCAATAAATTTTGATAAAAATTAATAATATTATTACAAGAAATACCATAAATATGAAAGTCATTATAGCTAAATTATAGTATGATATGCACACATTGTATATATTTATAAAATGAACATAATGTTAAGGCATTTTATCGACAAATACAGTCTTTTATCATCAATAATAGTAATGAAAAATGGAAATTGTAATTAAATGAGGTATGAATGAATAATGTGTGGATAATTCATGATTTTTAGTGTTAATTCATAATATTATGCACAATACAATTGTGGATAATGTTGATAAAATTATTATATTTAAAAAAACTTTAGATATATCAACAAATATGATAGTATATTAATTAACAATGCATGTTGATATAGTGTAGGTTTATTTTGGTGTAAACTGTGGTTAATGTTAATAAATATGGTATACAATTATAATATGCAAGTGTTACTTAATGAAAACTCAATTAACAATAAAGAATTTTTATAAAATACAAAACTTTATAAAAAAATAATAAATTTTATAATAAAACATCTTAAATATATATTAAGATGTTTGTAAAAATATAGGATATATCTTATAATAATCATTGAATAAGGTACACAAAGTAAAGTTTGTGAGAAATATATTGTATATTATAATTTATAATTAAAGTGAGGTGTAACCATGAAATATAATGAAGATAATAATAAAGATATTTTTGATGATATTTTATTGAGAGTTTCAGAGATAACTAATGAAACTACGGATAAAGGTATGATATCTTATGACGATTTACCACAGTATGATTTATTTTTATCACAAGTGAAGGATTATCTTAATGATAAGTTTGACCAAGATAATTTCACTAACAGTATACTTCAAAACTATATAAAAAATGATGTTGTTTCTAAGCCAGAAGATGGAAAAAAAAGAGGATATACTAGATTGCACTTAGTTCAATTAGTTTTATTAGGACATATGAGACCCATCCTAACTACCGATGAAATTAGAAGTGTATTTAGATTAGCATTTAACGATATAAATAGTCGGGAAGATGATATTCTCTCTTGGGAAGATAGCTATAAATTATTTGGTGAATTACAAGAAAAAAGTGTAGATATTGATTTATCATTTATAGCTGATGAACATGTTAGAGAGACAATATTTCATAAATATCTTGAGAAATATGAATTTAATAGTGAGGAAAAAGAACGAATAATGATTTTCTTGCTCGTTTTGAGTTTAGTAGCGCAGGCGAGTAATATAAAAAAGTTAGTAACTATATTGGTGAAGGAATATGGAGATAAATATAATTAGTATCTATATTTTAAGAATAAAAAAATCATCTCAGGTGAAAACATATATGTAGTGTTTTAATAAGGAGATGATTTAATGAAATCTATTTATTTAAATCAAGCAATAAGTAGAAATGATTCGACCATAACTGAAGTACTGCTTATAGTAAGAGAAAGAACTACTTATAATAATGGAGTAAAATATATTCTAGGAGATATAACTGGTGATATTGATTTTATAACAAATGTTAAGGTAGAGGTCGGAGATGTAGTATTAGCAATAATTGAAAATAATCAAGTGAAATACATAAATACTTATAAAGATAAATATGACTTAAGAGATTATATGCCTTGTGTTAAAAGGGACATTAATTCTATCTTAAAGGAACTAGAGGAGCTTACTACAAATACATTTGAAAGTAGTGAGGTTATTGAACTTAATAATTACTTTTTTAAAAATGATAAATTTTTAGATGAGTTTTCTAAAGGAATCGGAGGACTTGGACATCATATATATATAGGCGGACTTGCAGAGCATACTTTAAATGTAGTTTATTGGGCAAACAATTTAGCTAAAAGATATAACTGTAAGTATAGGGATATTGCAGTGCTGGCGGCAAAGCTTCATGATATAGGTAAAATATATGAATATAGCGCTAAGGGGATATTTAAAAGTACTTTTAGAGGAGATATGGAAGGTCACATTGTTATTGGAATAATAATGATAGAAGAAGCTTTTAAAATTAAGTCTGAAGTATATAGTGAAGAGTTTAAAAATAGGATTAAGGGATGTATAGTACAGCATCATGGTAAACCTGAGTATGGTTCACCTAAAAATCCTAATACAGAAGAAGCATTTATAGTACATTATGCTGATTATCTAGACGCAACTATGAATAAAGTATCTAAAGTTAGGGATAAAACTCCAGATAATACTTGGTCTGAGTATAGTGAGGAACTTAATACTAAGATATTTACATAAAGTAAAAAAGGTTATCTATTATTATAGATAACCTTTTTATTTTACTATTTTAGACAGATAAATTAAATATTTAAAGTAAAACTATGAACAGCTGCTTTCTCCGAAAGCCTTAGAAACTACTTTGAAGGTTTCTTCAAAGAAAGTTTTTTTATAAGATACTGTACAGTCTTCAAATACAAATTCCTCGTCTTTGTTAACAGCGAACTCTATTCCATCTACAACTCCAATTGTATCATTTTCTCTTTGTTCATCCAGAACAACACTTAAATTTGGGCCTCCTCAGCCAAAGCCTGCGATAGCTAGTCTTACTATAGATTTGTTTTGCTCTTTTAAAGCTTTAATAAGAGCATCTTTTGTAGTTGCGTCTAAATTAATTTTCATATTAGCTTCCTCCTTTAATATAGAGTTAATATAATTTATCACTAATAAGTGTTAAATTTAATAAGTTATTGGAAGTAAAATTAGAGAATACATGTCCAATAATAGTAATTATATTTTACTT
>DALZNT010000091.1:0-14555 GCA_032005505.1 Clostridium sp.
TAAATTTATTTTCCTTCTGATCTTTAAAAGTCATCACTAGCTTTCTTTCCATATTTCTCACTCCTTCTCTCAATTATAATTACTTTAATTCTCTTAGACTCCTTACTCTTATATAATCTATAGAACACTATTCTTAGATTACCCGGTAAACGTAGCTTATTGATTAAAGACATAACTTGTCTTGTAATGAAATAAACTACCTTCCACATTTTTAGCCTTCACTTAAAGTAAAGTCATCTATTTTCTTAATCTCTGTAGGCTCGCTAAGTAGGACTGCTCCGATAGCTGCACCTACTGCATATATTTCATCGTCTGTAGCTGTGGCACTCACATTAGAGAACTTTTGACTAGCTATCTTAGGTGACCCATCTAAATTTTGCCCCTTTTCAAATCTAATAACTAGGGCTGTGTTGTTTTTAATATTTGATACTGCCATGTTATCAACTCCCTTCATTAACATATATGCTTAAAGGGAATTTAGTGTAAAAAGAAAAACCTTTTGGTTCAGACTAGCACAACCTGAACCAAGGTCATAATTAATAATTTCAAAATATTAGAATAAATTATTTAGTTGGAGTTTACTCGAAATATTTTACTGAATATGCAAATGGAGATAAAGCTCAAAGCATATGCTATAGTTTTAAGGGAAGTGCTACTGTACCCAAGCACATCCTGGCATTATACCAATTAGTAATAAAAGTGGACAAGACTTCTGTCCACTTTTATTATGCATATATATCAACACTAGTTTAAAACAGAGCCAAATAAAAAAGCCTGTAGTTCTCACTACAGGCTATAAATTCTAAAATTATCTTCTATTATTTTCTTGCTTTCTTGCTCTTCTGCAATCTCCGCATCTTGTAGGCTCGTTATCGAATCCTTTTTCTTTGTAGAACTCTTGCTCTCCTGTTGTAAATACGAATTCGCTTCCGCAATCTCTGCATGTTATTGTTTTATCTGTCATAATAATTCCTCCTGAATTTTAAGGTTCTAAACTGATATAATATTTTCTAATTCATGAGAAACTATTTATCTAATCGAACTTAATCTGTTTTTATTTTTGTTAGCATATTTGATACTTATTTGTACTTTATTTATCCTTTATTTCAAGGTCTGTCCTCTTCCTCTATAAAAGAAACCTCCCACATAATATCCTCATATCCCAAGGAAAAATGCATCCCTTGCTTTTCAATGGGAACTATGATATGCTATATTCAATTGATAATGAAAAGAACCGTCTTAAAGAAGGGCTTTTGGTATTGCGCTTATTGCGTTGTATGAAGAGCCCTTCTTTTTTATTATAGCTCGAAAAATATTTACAGTTTTATTAGTAATTCCTAAATAAGCAATATTAAGTTAAAACCGAAAAATAGGAGCATTTTAAAATATTCGGAGGAATTTAATGGGTGTGGGGAAGAAGAACACCGAAGAAAGAAACAATTCAAGAAATCAAAATGACGGTAGAGCCGCTTATCAATGACTGCAACTATTCCGACCTCTACTTCAACATTGTGAGGCCAGGTCGTAAAATATGGATTAGTGCGTATATTACCTTCGAAAAAGATGATCTTTTCCTGCGCAAATTTAAAATCCTACAGCCACGCTGCATTGCCGCACTGGCACAAAAATATTCGGACTTTTACTTTAAACTGCTTCCGGAAATCGAGTTTAATATTGATGAAATGAAGCAATTGGAGGAAAGCAACAACTCATTACACAAAGAAAGCTGTAGGTAAGCTGTGATAGGCAGCAATAAAGAGCCTCACTGCTATCGCATGTTTCTTTGCACCGCACGACGCTGCAATTAATCATATATTATAAAACAATTAGGAGGAAACAAAATGGAAAACATTAATGTTCAAAAACGTGATTTTACTGTAAAGGCAAAAAAGATGAGACGCCTCGGAATGATTCCCGGAAGTGTGTCCGGTAAATCTTTTCCGGATTCAATCTCCATTCAAATGGAAGAAGCTGCTGCACGCAGACTGGTTCGCCTCAAGCGTGAAGGTAGTAAACTGGTGCTGAATATTGACGGACAAACAGTACCGGTGCAAATCAAGGAAAAATCCTTGAATGCAGTTAATAATGAAATTTTACACTTAAGTTTCCAAGCTTTAACCGCAGACGAAAAAGTCAATAGTGTGATTCATCTAATTCTTGCCAATGATGATAAAGTCGAAGGGACACTAGATCAAATGCAGTTTGAAATCCCATATGCTTCTTTACCTGAAGATATGATTGATACCATAACTATTGACCTTGATGGAATGCCGACAGGTACTATTCTAACTGTTGGAGAAATTCCTGAACTCAAGAGTGACAAAATTGACTTGCAGGTTGATCCAGAAAGTATCGTATTGCGTATAAATGATAGAAAGCGTCATACTCCGATTCCTGTTCAAAAGTAAACAAATATTAAGAATACAGAATTATGGAAAGAGCTTAGACGGTTGTGCACTTTGGTGTAAATACGGAAAAGCTCTTTTCTGCTTTTTAGGAGGAATGTGATTACCGTAATCGTAATCGTAATCGTATTCGTATTATGAAAATCACCAAGAGGTCTCAAGATGCATTTAATATTCCCCCCACCGCTAAAAGCTTTATGGAACCTCACGTCTAACGCAGGGTTTTCTAATACAAAAAAACCTGTAGTTCTCACTACAGGCTATAAATTCTAAAATTATCTTCTATTATTTTGTTGCTTTCTACATTCTTAATATAAATCTTAGTTATAAAGTTTCTATAAAATTATCATATTCTTTTCTTTTATTTAATATGTTCACCCTTAAATCTTCTTTTTCCTGCCCTAACTTATTTAATATTTCTTCTACATTTCCCCATAAGGAACGTGTGTCATTTAATGCATCATTAATCTTATTTTGAACGGAAAAATCAGTAAATATATTATCAAAGAATATATCAAAGGCCATTGTTGTTGTTGAGAATGAAATACTTGCAACCTTAACATCTCCAAGCTCTTTATTAAATGTTATAAGTAAATTAGAAATCCTTCTAAAATAATTTTCTGCTTCATCAATTTTACTATGCTTTGCCATTGAGGCTATAAAATCTCCTCCAGCTATATCCCATATACCTAAGTTCTTTGCACTACTTAATGAGTCTTCAGCATCCTCTATTACTGCTAATAGCTCTCTTCCAACAGTTTCAGCTTCTTCTATTTCTTTTTCTGCTCTTAATGCTTTATCAATTTCCATCTCTAGTTCTGATAATTTAACACTTTCATTGTCATTACCCTTAGCTTTAATTATCTCTACTTTTTTATTTAATAACTCTCTATATTCCGTTTCGCACTTTCTTAAATCCCATAATCTATTTTGTACGCTTGTAATGTTTTCCTTTAATAAAGCCACCTTGTAACTCTGATCATCGTATTTAATTTTCGCCATTAGATATTCATGCTGCTCTTTTTCTAACTTTTCACCTTTATTTTGCATTAAGGTAGCTATTAAATTAGATAGTGAAATTTTTTCTAATCTTTCCACATCTTTATGCTCTTTCTTTAGACTTATCTTCAAGCCTTCTAATGTTCTTTCCTCAGTTTCAAGCTGAATTTTAAGGTTTTCCATCTTTCCCTCTAAAACATCCTTTAACGCCAGCTCTTCTTTAAGCTCATTTATTTTTTCATTTATCCCTTTTAACATATTCCATTCCCCCAAATAATCCTATTAATAATAATTTATCCACTACCATTGTACCATTTATTGTATATTTATCCCACAGTTCTCTAGTAATTCTCCACTTTGTTCTTTAAGCTCATCATTATATAAAATGTAATTTACTTAACCTGCAGGGTCCTAATACTTTATTTCTTCTTCAGTAAACTTAGTAGACTCTCCTAGTACCTCTATAATTCTATTTGCTAAGCGAGATTCCTTTATTTTTTAATCATTTGAGAGAGATTTTATGGCAAATAAATAAACCTGAATGGTAGATGTACCTTTCAGGTTAAAATCTATTGTTAAATATTAATATCCCTAAGTGATAATTCATCTAATGACATAAAATTTCCTTCAATATCAAAAGAGTATCAAGAGCTTGCCTCTGGCAATTAACTTTTATTATTTAGCTATCTGTTAGCCCTTTTGTCTTATATTACTGATTATAAATCTACTTTCAGGCAATGTAGGCATCTTCGACATACTATAGCTTAAGTCTTGATTTGGCACATCATACTCAATCTTATTAACAAGAAAATCTAGGCTAGCTTTCATTATTTCTATAGTAATACCTTCTCCTGGGCATCGGTGTCCTTTAGAAGGATCACCCCCACCTTGAGGTATAAAATCAAATAGGTCATCCTTTCGTTCCTTGAAACGATCAGGTCTGAATTTATCAGGGTCCTTCCATATTTTCGAATCATGATTAATACCATAAACATCAAGTAATACAAGCATTCCCTCTTTGAATTCATTTTTATTCCAGATAAAATCTTTTCGAACTCTTGCACCTAAAAAAGGAGTAAATGGGTAGTAGCGTCGAACTTCTTGTACGAAGGCTTTTAGTTCATTACTATCCCCTGTTAAAAGTTTTTCTTTACATTCTGGATATTCATGCAGTGCCAAGGCCTCGAAGGTAATAAATCTTGAAATAGCAACAATAGGACGCAGTACATTAATAAGCTCTATTCCAGCCATATTACTATCTAATTGATTACCGTCTAAATCTTTATAAAAAGCCATAGCATGAAGTGCAGTTTTTTCTTCAGTTTTAATATTACTAGAACGGACATCTTCTATGATTTCTTTTATCCATTCTTCTGTCCTAGTTCTAGCTCTTCTTCCCTTCCAGTGTCTAGGCCCCACTGCACCAAATGCATCAACCATGGAACTAAAGTCTTCAGCTCGTCCTTTCACTTCAGATTCTTTCAATGGAACTCCAGCCCACTGGCACACTACTCTGCATAAGATTTCATTCATTTCATCAAAAAGAACAATTTCTTTTTCATCTGCCCACTTTTTAACAGAGCTTTGCAGCTTCTCCATTACAAGCTTAGCAAGCTGCTCTTGATATAAGGGAGTCATTAATGACATAAATAGCTGCTTTCTATGAATATGCGCCTTACCATCCATAGACTGAATAGCACCAACTCCAAATAATGATTTTTGTACTCGTTTAGGTGTTGCATCCTTTCGATAGAAAAATTCTGGATTATAAAAAATCTCTGCAGCCTCTGCTCCACTAATACAAATTGCTTTTTCTCCAAGCAAGTGAGTTTCAAATATATCTGATTGATACTGATTAACCCTGTTATTAATAAATAGATAGCTCTCCTTCAATAAATCAAGAGTACTGTCTAAATCCTTATCATGTGGAATCTGATTCTTAAGCGACATATCTATTCTCCTTTATTTAATATTTAGAATTTAATTAGTATCTCATATTTTGCCCTTATTTATTACAAAAGCTAAAATAATATTTAAATTTAGATTTCTTAGTTAATTATCACTTCAATCTTCTTTTTTCTTTATATCAGGTTATTCCTTGCTCGCTATTCACTAAAGTTCCTACTATGCCTTTCGGTGAAAAGAAAAATTCTAGACCTCCGAGGCAGTACAAATAAAACTGGTGAGCGAAGTTGCTTATTTTTCAACTCATCCAGCCTCCTGTCTCCATCTATAAACTGTTCAGATTACTATCTGTGAAGCCTTCTATTAATCTCTTCTATTCCTTGTTCCTTTTCCTTGGTAATCTCAGCCCACTGCATCATTGATTCATACTCTGGATTACTCTTATCAGAAATAACCTTCATATACTCTTCAAAGCCATCTTCTCCACCTACATCCTCTGGAGGACGTTTCCCCTGCCTTTCAATAAGTATAGGTGACTGATTAATACCATCATCAATAACTTTTTCTAAGGTAATAATATGTTCCCAGCTATCTCCAAAATCATAAATATACAAGCATTCATGATATTTGCTAAATATTTCATGAAGCATAGTATTTGTATCATATTTCACTTCACATTCATTCTGTTCTATATAATCCATCTCCTCTTGATTATCCCCATCTAAAATACGAACTTTAACAGGATATAAAAATAATGGAGTATTAGTATCTACCTTTATCTCATTATCTAAGACACGAAACTCATGCATATGGTAATTAAACCATCCAAAGACTTTCTGCATTACATTGTGCAGCTCTGCAAATGAACAATTAGATGGAATTAATATCCGTCTCCAAATATCATAGTTTTTCAAATTAAGCTTAATCTTAAACTGATAAGTCTCTATTGCAAGTATTTTATTTATATCAGTATCTCTATAATTCATAAGTTTAGCTAATCCATGATACAGTTCCTCATTGGGGTGTTTATAATGATTTTCCTTCTTAAATATATATCTACCAACCTTTAAACTAATTCTATTTTGTATAACCTTTGAATCATCTAGATATTCCTCATAGGCGCTAACCACTTTGCACATCTCATTTAAATTAGCAACTATACTTCGTCCTGCAGTTCTAGAAAATTTACATTCTCCTAAGCTCTCTATGTACCTTTCAATTATCTCTTCTCTGATTCCCTCTGCCTCAAAGGCAACCTTAATTCCTTCCTTTAACCTATCTCCTATATTCTTAAATTCTTTTACTGTTGGACGATATAAAACGATTGGATACCTTGCGAAATTGTTCATGAAGACTATAGCCTTCCGCCTATTAATCGTAATAATATTTGCCTGCCAACCATAAAAGCTTTCTGGACAATCTATATATCCTTCTGGTGATACTAATTCGTCCTTTTCAGTTGGCAGCTTATCTAATAATGCTTTTGTACATTGAATTATCATATACTTCCTCCTGTCTAAAAATGCATATACCTAATAATGTCTTACATGTTTATTATAGAGAAAATTTTTATATTGTAAAATAGCCTCTCTCATTTTCCATAGTTTTATGATATATATAATAAAAACTATCCACAGGCTGACACGAGGAATCCTCGCCCCAGGTCTGGAACCTGATTAAATATTCCACGTTAAATATTAAGTGCAAGAGATTGCCAGAGACAACCTCTAGCTAATAAAAAAAGCCTGTAGTTTACACTACAGGCTATACAATCTAAAATTATCTTCTATTTTGCTCTTTTTTAGCTCTTCTACAAGATGCACATCTTGTTGGCTCATTGTCGAATCCTTTTTCTTTGTAGAACTCTTGCTCTCCTACTGTAAATATGAATTCGCCAACATGCAATGGTTTTTTTGAAATTTTTAAATTATTTTTAATTTATCTGGTAAAGCAGTAGCTAAAGACATAGGATATCTAGCTTCCTTCTTTCATATCCTTTATCACCTTAGACATAGCTAAAGCTAAATTATCTTCACGGGTATTATCTCTCATAAATAAAAAATCTTTTTTTGTAGTTTTTACTTCTATTAATTCTTCATTTTTGTCACCTTTTACTGAAAAATCCTTTAAGTCACTTAATGGTATTTCCTTAATGTCTCTTATTTCTTCTCCATATCCTATGGCTGCATGACCTCTATATTCTAAATAAAGAGTATCCTCAGTTAATATGAGATATACTTTATCTGCAATATCTCCTCCAGCTCTAGTTAAGAGATTACCTACAAAATTAACAACAACATCTTTTTTTGTTACTGGCCTCACAGCTGTAATTTTCATTACAATATCCTTATCTTTTAAATTCGAGTTAAACATAAGCCCCTCCTTAAATTATAATTTTTATTATTACTTAATTCCCATGATTACACTATCTATGAAAATCTGAAATCTTGTACCCTAGAAGTCCACACTATGGAAATGAACCAATAAAAGGATGAAGTCCTTAAGCACTTCATCCTTTAAACATACTTTATAGTACATTTAGCCAGAATCTTCTTTTAATTTTATTTGCATAACTTTTTAAATTCATCTGCTACAAACTGTACTTGAGTTCCGATTATAACCTGAACGCTATTTTTTCCTGGTCTGATTACTCCTGCAACTCCAGCAGATTTAATAAGCTTTTCATTTACTGCTGTATAGTCTTTTATTTCTAATCTCAATCTTGTTATGCAGTTATCAATAGATTTTACGTTTTCTTTTCCGCCAACACCTTGTAAAATTATAGCTGCAACTTCTGCAAAATTGTTGTTGCCAAGGGTTACCTTCATCTCTTTTTCTTCTTCGTCATCATCTTCTCTACCTGGTGTCTTTAAGTCAAACATTTTAATTGCAAATCTAAATACTACATAGTAAATAACTCCAACTACTAAGCCGATAGGAATTAATAATAGAGGATTTTGAGCCATTGGTGTTGTTGAGCTTAATGCCCAGTCAACAAAACCTGCACTGAAGTTAAAGCCTGATCTAACTGGTAAAAGAGTACATACTGCCATAGAAAGACCTGTTAAAAGAGCATGTATAACGTATAGACCTGGTGCTAAGAACATGAATGCAAATTCTAGTGGTTCTGTAATTCCTGTGAAGAAAGAAGATAGAGCTCCAGCCATTAATAAACCTGCAACAACTTTTCTCTTATTAGTTTTAGCTGTATGATACATAGCAAGTGCTGCTGCTGGCAAACCGAACATCATCATTGGGAAGAATCCAGCCATATACATGCCTGTTTGACCGAAAACTCCTGTTGCATTCCAGAAATTTTTGATATCATCGATACCAGCAACATCAAACCAGAATACAGAGTTAAGAGCGTGGTGTAAACCTGTTGGTATTAATAATCTATTAAAGAATCCGTATATTCCTGACCCAACAGCGCCTAAAGAAACAATACTTTCTCCAAATGATACCAATGCTCCGTATACGATTGGCCATACGAAGAATAATATTGCTGCTGCAACAAGAGACATAGCTGCCGTTACCATTGCAACGGATCTCTTTCCACTAAAGAAGCCTAAGAAGTCCGGTAGTCTTGTATTTTTGAATTTGTTGTAGCAAGAAGCTCCAATTAAACCAGCTACGATACCGATAAATTGAGTTTCAGTCTTACTAAATGCTGCTGCAACGTCTGCTACCTCAACTTTAGTTAATAATGCAACTACGGCTGGTGATAATAAAGTGGTAATAATAAGCCAAGATACAAGCCCTGCAAGTCCCGCTGTACCGTCATTGTCATCAGACATTCCCACAGCAATACCGATTGCAAATAGAATACCCATGTTGTCAATCAATGCTCCACCTGATTTAATCAGGAATGCAGCAAAAGCACTTTCTGCTCCAAAAGTAGGGTCAATAGCGTATCCAATACCCATTAGGATACTACATACTGGTAAAACTGCAACTGGAAGCATTAAAGATTTTCCAATTCTTTGTAAGAATTTCATCATAATATAAGTCCCCCTTTTTTAATTTATTTTAAGGATAGATCCTTAAATCCTTCTATAAGGTTTCTGTGAAAAAATGATACATGGACTCTATTGCTGCCGCTTCATCTGTGCCCTCACAGGTTACAGTGACTTCATCTCCCTGCTTCACTAGAAGTCCCATGACTCTGAGAATTTTTTTTGCATCTGCTTCTTTTCCTTTTGTTTTTACTAGAATATCAGACTCAAATTTACTAGCCTCTTTCACAAGTAATCCCGCCGGTCTTGCATGGATTCCCAGCTCATCTTTAATAACATATTTTATCTCCTTCATTTTAACCACCCCCCATTATGACAACTTAATTTCTCGGATTCTTTTTCTTAATTTAAGGACTTTTCCTGGTGATACTGAAAGTTCATCAAAACCCATTTCTAAAAAGGTCTTGGTAAGTTCCAAATCTGCCCCAAGCTCGCCACAAATCCCTGCCCATATTCCATTATCATGGGCATTTTTAACCACCATGTCCAGCATTCTTAAAACAGCTTTATGATGTGGATTGAAGAAAGAATCTAATTTTTCATTTTGCCTGTCCATAGCTAAGGTATATTGAGTTAAATCATTAGTACCAACACTGAAGAAATCAACCTCTTTAGCAAGTTCCTCACTAATCATCACCGCTGCAGGAGTTTCAATCATTATTCCAAGCTCTATATGATTATAAGGAAGGTTGTCATGTGTTAACTCCTTCTGGACATCCCTTAAAATTTCTTTAATTGATTTTATCTCCTCCATAGAGGTTATCATTGGGAACATTATAGATATGTTGCCATAAACTGAAGCCCTGTAAATTGCCCTTAACTGAGTTTTAAAAATCTCTGGCTGCATTAAGCAAATTCTGATTGCTCTAAGACCCATAGCTGGATTTTCCTCTTTATCTAATCCAAAATAATCAGCCTGCTTGTCTGCTCCAATGTCCAGTGTTCTTATAATTACTTTTTTCCCCTTCATCCTAGATGCAGCTTCTTTATAAACTAAGAATTGCTCCTCCTCGGTAGGATAATCTTCCTTTTCCAGATATAAAAACTCACTTCTAAAAAGTCCAATGCCCTGAGCGTCATTTTCTATAACCTTCTCTATATCCTGAATATTTCCTACATTGGCATAGACCTTTATCTCTTTCCCATCTAAGGTAATATCCTCTAAACCCTTAAGCTTATTTAGTTCCTTCATTTCACTACTAAAGCTGCTTTTAATTTCTGCATATTTCTTTAATGTATCCTCATCAGGCTCTATGTAAAACCGCCCACTTATTCCATCCACCAACATAACCTTTTCCCTTAAGCTGTCATCTAAATCTATATCAGCCTGAACAATAGACGGTATATTCATAGTTCTTGCCAAAATAGCCGTATGAGAATTTAAAGACCCCTTCTTTGTTACAAAAGCAAGAATTTTTGACTTTTCAAATTGTACTGTGTCACTAGGCGACAAATCCTCTGCAACAATAATACTTGGTTCCTTCAAACTACAGTTAACCTTTGCCCCACTCAAAATATTTATAACCCTGTGAGCAATATCCTTTATATCCTCTGCTCTAGCCTTCATATATTCATCATCCATGGAACTGAAAACTTCTGAAAACTCTTCCCCTGCTTCATTAACTGCATATTCAGCATTAAGGTTTTCAATGTTTATTTTCTGTTCAATGGCTTCATTAAAATCCTCATCTTGAAGCATCATTTGGTGAATCTCCATAATCATGGCCTCATTTTCACCAGCTTCTTCAGCAACCTTATCATATAACTCCTCTAGCTGATTTATAGCTGTTTTTCTTGCTTCATAAAACCTGTTTAACTCTGAAGCTGTATCCGAAGTTATATATTTATTCAAAGGTTTAACTTCTTTCTTAAAGAAAAATATTCTGCCCTGTGCAATTCCCTGGCATACACCTTTACCAAAACCTGTTTTCATATAAAAACCTCTTTTCCTTGGCTAATTTTTTATTGTTATAACTATATCCAGCTCTTTAACCATGCCACTAGCTGCAGCCTCCACCTTTTCATAAGCTCCAGTATTACAAACTACTATTGGACAAATTGTGTCATAGCCATCATCCTGTATTGATTTTAAATCAAACTCGATGAGCACATCTCCTGCTTTAACCTTGTCTCCTGCTTTTACAAAACCTTTAAAATGCTGACCCTTAAGCTTAACTGTATCTATTCCAATATGAATTAGAAGTTCAACTCCATTATCAGTCACTAAAGAAACGGCATGGTTAGTGTCAAATATTACGTCTATCACTGCATCAGCTGGAGCAACAACTCTTCCTCTAGAAGGTTTTATCGCAATGCCCTTTCCCAATATTTCTTCAGAAAAAGCTTTGTCATTAACCTCTTTAATTGAAACTAAATCCCCTTCAACAGGCCCTCCTATTACAACTTTTGATTTAAATTTCCTCTCCCATTTTTCCTTTAATCCTTTAAACATAATCTTTCCTCCTACTTCATTTGTGGCTATACACTTTCACTAAAGGCACAAATTCTTTTAATGTACACAGTTAAATATGCAAGTTCTTCCTCTGATATAATTTGATGATAATTCTCCTCAATATAGTCCTTTATCTTAATGCTGCACTTATACTCCCTTGGATATGAAGAAATAATCATTTCTGCAAAAGCATCCTTACTACTTTCTAACATCTCATTTGTAAACACCCTCTGGCATAAAAATTTTAGATGAGTAATGAACCTGGAATAATGAAGATTATTTTCATCCAGCTTTATATTGTAAAACTCCTCAATAATCTTTAAAACATCTCCAATAAGATTTGTAAATTTCATGGCATCCTTCATTTCAGTGTTATACTCTGCATTCACAATATGCAGAGCAATATTTGCAGCCTCATCCTTATTCATCTTTACCCCAAGCTTTTTCTCAATGAGATTAAGGGCATACTCACCAATCAAATACTCACTTTTATAAAATTGTCTCACCTCCCAAAGGAGAGGATTTGAAAACTGTATCCCATTCTTAAATCTATAAACTGCAAAATTAATATGATCTGTTAATGTGATATAAATGTTTGGATTAATCTTTACCCCTAAAATCTCCTTAGCATATGCAATTATTTCATTAGAAACCTTGAAGTGTTCTATTGGAAGGTTTTCAAGAAGTTGTTTAAATTTCTCAACAGAGGACTTGCTATTCATAACAAAGATTTTTTCAATCTTTGAGTTATCTATAACTTTACCTTCCTTTGCCTTAAACCCAAGGCCCCTTCCCATGATGACAACCTCTTTATTATCTTCATTAAAGGCACAAACCACATTATTATTAATGACCTTAGTAATTTTCATAACACTTCTTCACCTCCACTAAAGATTTGTAAAAAAAATGACCAAACTTTATAAAACATTAAACCCTTTAATGCTTTACAAAATCTGGTCTTGCCTGCTAATCAGTAACAACCCAAACAATTTATCCACTCTTTATATCATATATATATGAACATTTAATGTAATTTATGTCAATTATTTTCGGATGTCAAAATCTCCAAGGTGTAAAATTTTATATTTTTTCTACAATTTACAGTACCAGACTCATTAATTTATGATAATTTTTCATCCTAAATCTAGTGTTGTTTTGTAATCAAAAAAGCCTGCAGCTTTCACTACAGGCTATAAATTCTAAAATTATTTTCCACTATAAAGACTTCTTTCATAAATAGATACCATAAAATTAATGACATCTATCACATGGGTCATTCTTTCCACTCTCTTCTATTGTTCCTTCTAAAATAGTTTTACTTCTAGACAAAGTAGAACAACTCTTTGTAGTATGATAGCTATTTCCATTAGGTGTCCAATATACTATTCCAGCGGTGCTTGTGCTACCTGAATTGTTGCTATTAGTATTTGTATTACTACTAGAATTCGTATTGCTACTAGAATTCGTATTGCTACCAGAATTTGTATTGCCACTAGAATTTGAGTTGTTAGATGGAGTATTTGTTTCTAAACTTGCATTGTATTCATCGGGATTTACATTATCAAATTCATCTTTAATTACATTTCCATTGATTATGTAAGTGTAGCTATAGTGACTTGGTATCTGTGTAGTTGTATCTGGGTAAGTTATTATTGCAACAAAATCTGTACAACCTCCAGCATCTCTTATAACCTTTTCCATGTAAGCTTGGTCACCATGTCTATTAAGGGTACTATTCTGAGGAGTTATATTGTAGGCATTGGAAACCCCTCCAAGGGAATCTGCTATAACATGTCCCTCATCCAAGTTCTTACTTTCAACTCCAGGCACTTTCGCTTCATCTGGATAATATCTTCCACTTGAGTTAACAGGCTCTGTTGAATCATCTTGCAAGATTATTTTCTTAGCAATTACTTTAACTAGCTGACCGTATTCATTAGTAAAAGCATAATATTCTCTATCTCCAAATCCTATATCAACTACAACATTAGGTTCTCTGTGTCCAGATAAATCTCCACCATCAACTTCTATAAGCCTATATCCTGCAAATATATCTTCTGTGGTATCCGTTGAAGTCTCTTCCTTAGCTTCATCCTTTGAACTATTTTCAGTTTCCTTATGAGCTTCAGTTAATTCATCCTTTGAACTATCTTCTGCTTCCTTATTTCCTTCAGTTTCAGTTATTTCCTCTTTATTATTACCTGCACTATAATGTTCATTGCCTGTATCTGATGGCATCATTGTCATACAAATTACTAAAGCAGCAAACATCACTCCAATTAAGCTTGGATAATATTTAATTGGTTTTATAGTAAACTTCTTATTGAAGTAAATCACAGCTAAAGGCGCAATAATTAGTCCTAAAATAGCTAATACAGGTGAATCCACTCCAATACTTATAGAAAATATGCTGAAATAAACAGCTATTGACCCCAATATAATATGGAGTATTGATATAAATTTCTTCATCTCTTAAAAGTCCCCCTTCTATAATGCCATGCTAAACATATTCTATATCTTACTTACAATACTTATTGTTTTCAAATTCCTTTAATATCAAATTATTGCTACTTACAATAATTTTCTATGGCATTTCTATCAACTCCCTTCATTAATAAATATGAGTAGAGTAGATTTAGTGTAACAAAATAAAAGCCTAGACTATTGGTCTAGACTTTTAACTCGTTGATTTAGTATTAATTCTCAAATTTCATACCCAATACCCATACCCAAGTGCTTATACTTATATATATAATAATATTATTATTACTATTATAT